>NZ_CP113949.1:5197500-5497500 GCF_026810445.1 Pseudomonas sp. BSw22131
CATCATGTCATTCATCTTTTCCATTTCATCTTTTCATCTATATAAAGTCAAAAATTACCTATGAACGACACTCCGCCTAAAGCGCCCCCGCTTTATCCGAAGACCCACCTGCTGGCTGCAAGCGGTATCGCAGCATTGCTCAGCCTGGCTCTTCTGGTCTTCCCTTCCAGCGACGTAGAAGCGAAGAGAACCAACATAGCGCTCGACCTCGAAACACCGGTCGACCAACTCAAGTCAGAACAAGACGCTCAAGAACAGTCTCAAGCCACAGAGTCACCAGCAGGTTCTCCATTCGCTCAGATCGAGGAAGGCGAAAGCGAGCCAGACACCACCGCCGCGGCCGGGCCAGAGACCGCAAAGCAGATCAACGCAGCCGCGCCAAAAACGGCTAACCATAAAGAAGTAGTCGTTGCGAAAGGCGACACACTTTCTACGCTTTTCGAAAAAGTCGGCCTCCCAGCGACGGCTGTTCATGAGGTAATGACCAGCGACAAGCAGGCCAAGCAATTCAGCCAGTTGCAAAAAGGCCAGGTTTTGCAGTTCGAGCTATCTCCGGACGGTAATCTGAAGCAGCTCCACAGCAAGCTGAATGACCTTGAAAGCATCAGCGTTTCGCGAACTGACAAGGGCTATATCTTCACCCGTGATGTCAGCAAACCAAATGTGCGCACAGCTTACGTTCACGGCGTAATAAACAGCTCGCTCTCCCTATCCGCGCAGAGAGCCGGACTGTCCCACAGCATGACGATGGACATGGCCAAGATCTTTGGTTACGACGTCGACTTCGCGCAGGACATCCGCAAGGGCGACGAATTTGATGTGATCTACGAACAGAAAGTGGTGAATGGCAAGACGGTCAGCACCGGCAATATTCTGTCGGCGCGCTTCACCAACCGTGGCAAGACCTACTCGGCAGTTCGCTACACCAACAAGCAGGGCAACACCAATTACTACACCGCTGATGGCAACAGCATGCGCAAGGCATTCATTCGCACACCCGTTGACTTCGCACGCATAAGCTCCATGTTTTCCATGGGCCGCAAACATCCGATTTTGAACAAGATCCGCGCCCACAAAGGCGTGGATTACGCAGCGCCCCGTGGTACGCCTATCAAGGCGACGGGCGATGGCAAGGTAATCCTGGCAGGACGTCGTGGCGGCTATGGCAATACAGTGATTATTCAGCACGGCGATACGTATCGAACGCTGTACGGCCATATGCAGGGTTTTGCGAAAGGCGTACAAACCGGAACTAGCGTCAGACAAGGTCAAGTCATCGGCTATATTGGTACAACAGGGCTGTCGACCGGTCCTCATTTGCACTATGAGTTCCAGGTAAACGGTGTACACGTAGATCCGCTTGGGCAGAAGCTGCCTATGGCGGATCCGATAGCCAAGTCCGAAAAACAGCGGTTCATGCAAGAAAGCCAACCCCTGATGGCTCGCATGGACCAGGAAAAGGCCACCATGCTGGCCTCGAGTAAGCGCTGACCTATGACTCTATATGTAGGTGTTATGTCTGGAAGCAGTCTTGATGGACTCGACTTCGCACTCGTTCAACAGGATGACCGACCGCGTCTGCTCGGCACCTATTACATCCCCATGCCCGATGACCTGCGCGCAGAGCTGCTTGGCTTGTGCGCAAGCGGCCCGGACGAACTCGCCCGTGCGGGTATTGCAGAGCAGAAGTGGGTGCGATTGGCTGCCCAAGGTGTTCTCGCGCTACTGGATCAGCAGAACGTTTCTGCTGGCGAGATCCGCGCAATAGGTAGCCATGGCCAGACAATTCGTCACGAACCGGCGAGGGGATTCACCGTACAAATTGGCAACCCGGCGCTGCTGGCAGAACTGACCGGCATCACAGTGGTTAGCGACTTTCGCAAGCGCGATATCGCGGCTGGCGGCCAAGGCGCCCCACTGGTACCGGCTTTTCATGAAGCCCTGTTTGATGACAACAAGGATCACCGTGCAGTCCTCAATATCGGTGGTTTCAGTAACCTGAGCCTGATTGAGATCGACAAACCGGTTTCAGGATTCGACTCTGGCCCCGGAAACATCTTGCTAGATGCCTGGATACAAGCCCAGCGCGGACACAGTTACGACAAAGATGGCGCATGGGCTGCCAGCGGCAAAGTCGATCCAGCTCTGCTGAAATCTCTGATGAGCGATCAGTTCTTTCAGACCCGAGGCCCTAAAAGCACGGGCCGTGAAGTCTTCAACCTGAACTGGGTTCGCCATCATCTGTTCCAGTTGCCCACGCTGAAACCCGAAGATGTTCAGGCTACGCTGCTGGAAGTCACCGCCCTGAGCATCACCGAATCGCTTCAATCGGCACAGGCCGAGACCAAAGAACTGCTGGTCTGTGGTGGCGGCGCGCATAACAAGGCATTGATGGACCGTTTGGCAGCACTACTGCCTGAGACCAAAGTGAGCAGCACGGCTGAGTTTGGTGTTGATCCAGACTGGGTAGAAGCCATGGCATTTGCCTGGCTTGCGCACTGCGCGCTGGAAGGCGTACCGGCCAACCGGCCAAGCGTAACGGGCGCCAAGGGGCTGCGGGTACTCGGCGCGATCTTCCCAGCCTGAGTCACTAAACCACACACACAAACGCCGCGCATCTGCGCGGCGTTTTCAGTTCCAGCTTTCGACAATCAGATAGAGAACGACGAGCCACAACCACATGTGGTAGCAGCGTTAGGATTTTTAATCACGAAACGTGAACCCTCCAACCCTTCTTGATAATCGACCTCTGCGCCTGCCAGATACTGGAAGCTCATAGGATCAACCACCAGACTGACGCCTTCGCGCTCAACAATCGTGTCGTCGTCGGCAACGTCTTCATCGAACGTAAAGCCATATTGAAAACCAGAGCAGCCACCGCCCGTCACGAACACACGCAACTTGAGGCGATCATTGCCCTCTTCATCGACCAGGGTTTTCACCTTGTGCGCTGCACCGTGGGTGAATTCCAGAGCGGTAGGAGTGAAAGATTCGACGCTCATGCTAAGTTTCTCCCGGCGTTAAGCCGTCGTAATGCGTAATGACGCGCATTATCCGCTTCTCCTAGAAAATCGGTCAACTATTAGCGAGCAGCGGTAAGCGACAAGCTGAAAGCAAAGGCCATCCGCTTGTAGCTAACGGCTTGAGGCCGTCGTTACGGCAACATCCCCGCATGAGACAGGCCCAGACGCTCATTCAGCTCAAACATGATGTTCATGTTTTGCACGGCCTGCCCAGACGCTCCCTTGACCAGGTTGTCGATGACCGACAAGACCACAACCAGATCCCCATCCTGCGGGCGGTGCACAGCAATGCGGCAAACATTGGCGCCACGCACGCTACGGGTTTCCGGATGACTGCCGGCAGGCATTACATCAACGAACGGCTCGTCGGCGTAGCGCTTCTCGAACAACGCTTGCAGATCAACCGATCTGTCGACAACGGTCGAATACAACGTTGCATGAATGCCACGAATCATTGGCACCAGATGCGGCACGAACGTCAGGCCTACATCGCCGCCTGCTGCGCGACGCAATCCCTGGCTGATTTCAGGCAAGTGACGATGACCTTTTACGGCATATGCCTTAAAGCTTTCGCTGGCCTCGGCGTAAAGCGAACCCACACTCAAACCACGCCCTGCCCCGCTGACACCGGATTTGCAGTCGGCAATCAAGCGGCTTGGGTCAGCCAGGCCCGCTTCGAGCAACGGCAGAAAGCCGAGCTGAGCGGCCGTGGGATAGCAACCCGGGACCGCGATCAAACGCGCGCCGCGGATTTTCTCGCGATTAACCTCTGGCAGACCATAGACCGCCTCATCAAGCAATTCAGGCGCGCCGTGCGGTTGGTGGTACCACTTGGCCCATTCCACCGGATCGGCCAGACGAAAATCGGCGGACAAGTCGATAACCTTGGTGCCCGCCTTCAACAACTCGCCAGCCAATGCGTGCGCCACGCCATGCGGGGTGGCGAAGAACACCACGTCGCAGGCACCCAGCACCTTGGCATCCGGCACGCTGAACGCCAGACCGTCATAATGGCCTCGCAGGTTCGGGTACATATCAGCGACTGGCAGTCCTGCCTCGGAGCGCGAAGTAATTGCCACCACTTGCGCCTCTGGATGCTGTGCGAGAAGACGCAGCAACTCGACGCCGGTGTAACCCGTGCCGCCGACGATACCGACCTTGACCATGAACTGCCCCTTAACGATCCAACTGGAAAGCGGTCGATAATAGGAGCGTACAGCCTTCGGGACAACCGCGAACGTGACGTACGGACTCACAACCCACTACTATTTGGCTCACCGTGAACCTGGGAAACCAAAAAATGCTCTATCTGTGGATAAAAGCGCTTCACATTGTCTCGATGGTCTGCTGGTTTGCAGCCCTTTTCTATCTGCCCCGACTCTTTGTTTACCACTCCATGAGCGAAGATGCCGTTAGCCGCGAGCGCTTTTGCGTGATGGAGCGCAAGCTCTACAGAGGCATCATGGGCCCCGCGATGATCGCGACCCTGGTATTCGGCATCTGGCTGGTCATTCTGGTACCTGGCTATATGTCCCAAGGATGGCTGCACGCCAAACTGACATTGGTGGTCTTGCTGATTGGCTACCACCACGTATGTGGCGCGCAGGTCAAACGCTTCGCGCGCGGTGAAAACGGCCGCAGCCATGTGTTCTACCGCTGGTTTAATGAAATACCCGTTTTGATACTACTGGCAGTGGTCATTCTGGTCGTCGTCAAACCGTTTTGATGACAGACATTCGATGAACGCGTAATCAACCCCAGACAAGGAAGCCGAGAATGGCAGAACACTTCAAAATCGTTTTCGAAGGGGAGTTGCGCGAGGGCGTCGAGCCGCAAACCGCAAAGCTCAATCTGGCCCAGTTGTTTAAAAGTGACGTCGCGGCAATCGACCGACTTTTCTACGGTAGGCCCGTGACGGTAAAGCGCGGTCTGACTCACGAGGAAGCGGAGCGCTACCTGGGTGCGCTGAACGGCGCCGGGGTTCAGGCCCGGATAGAAAGCGAAGCACCCATCGCCCTCACGCTGGAAGAAATCGAAGAACCGGCTGTTGAGCAGCCTCGCTTTGAATCTTCGACCTCCTCGCCTTATGCGCCGCCGCGCGCTGCTCCGGCGAGCGACTGGACAGGCGTCGGCGAATTAAACGTGTTTACCGTGCAAGGACGCATCGGACGCCTGCGCTATCTGGCGTGGAGCATGGTGCTGATGTTGGTGGCCTTGGTCGTGGGTGCGCTTTGCATGACGATCATGAATATGTCGCTGATCGCGGGCGGCCTGTTGGGGTCGATTGCGGTTGTCGCGTTGATCGTCATCAGCATTCAGATCGGCGCTCAGCGCCTGCACGACGCGGGTTGGTCTGCCTGGCTGCTGTTGCTCAATCTGGTGCCTTTCGTGGGCAGTTTTTTTCCGTTTCTGATGATGGTGGTGCCAGGCAACAACGGCGCCAACCAATACGGCGCTCCGCAGCCGCCTAACAGCAGGTCGGTGAAAATTCTGGCCTCACTATGGTTGGTGGTCATCGCTATTACGTTTTTAGGTGTGCTGATGGGCGGGGTTCAGACGTTCAAAGATGAAGTGGAGATCACCACCAGCGAATATGAACAGGCTCTGCCATACGATGAAGATTCCGATAGCGACGCTTCGCAGCCTGCCGATCCTTCCAGCTCTGCCGAATCTTCCGACGATGATCGTTAACACCCTATCAGCAAGGACGCTGCTTCGCTGCGCGCAACACCCGAACTGGAGAACTGCATGACCCGTTACGCCCTGATCACAGGCGCATCCAGTGGTATTGGCCTGGCCATGGCCGAAGCACTGGCTCGCCGGGGTCGCAGCCTGATCCTCGTGGCCCGCCAACGGGATATGCTCGAGAGCATCGCCCTTGAGTTCACCCAACGCTTCGGTGTCGAAGTGTTGTTTCGTGCTTGCGATCTGGGCGAGCCACTGCGGCTTTCGGGTTTTTTGCTAGAACTGGAAGACGGCGAGCGCAAGATTGATCTGCTGGTCAATTGCGCAGGCATTGGCAACAGTGGGCCTTTTCTAGCTCAGGAGTGGGCGCAGGAACAGGACTTGCTGGATATCAACGTGCTCGCCCTTACCCGCTTGTGCCACACCGTCGGCAATCTGATGGCGGTCCAGGGCGGCGGGCAAATACTCAATGTCGCGTCGATCATGGGATTTCAACCCGGCCCATGGATGAGTACGTATGCCGCGAGCAAAGCCTATGTGCTGCACTTTTCGGAAGGCCTGCGTGAAGAACTCAAAAAGACCGGCGTAAAAATTTCAGTCCTGTGCCCCGGCCCGACCCGCACCGGATTTTTCCGCACAGCGCAACTTGAAGCCGACAGATTCACCAACGCCAACACCCTGACCGCTGAAGAAGTCGCGCTGTATACCGTGCGAGCGCTGGAGAAGAACCGCGCAGTGATCATCCCGGGCTGGCGCAACAGGTTGATCACCCGCGCGCCTAAATTAGGTACACGCTGGATGAGCCGAAAAATCTGGGGCTCGATCCTCAAATCAAGACTCACGCCCTGAGCGCTGTAGACGAAAACGGCTGGCACGATCCGGCTCGCTCATTACACTCAGGCCAATCAACAACTGAAAACGGAGCAAGATGCTGTGGAGACTCTGTTCACAAAGATCATCAACCGCGAAATCCCGGCGAAGATCATTTACGAAGACGACCAGGTGCTGGCCTTTCACGACATAGCCCCGCAAGCGCCGGTACACTTTCTGGTCATCCCGAAAAAAGTCATACCAACACTCAACGACGTCACTGAGGAAGACAAAGGTCTTCTGGGTCATATCCTGTACACCGCTCAGCGTCTGGCCAAAGAGCTTGGTTGCGAAGACGGCTTTCGAGTGGTCATGAACACCAACGAGAAAGGCGGACAGACCGTCTATCACATTCACATGCACGTGCTCGGCAAGCGCCAGATGACCTGGCCCCCGGGCTGAGTTGCACGTCCAGGCGCACATGGCCGCCGGTGCAGGTTGACGGGCCCGGCGAGCTGTTGCGCTTCACGTTTTGCCTTCACGATTGCGGTAGACTGGCCGCCGTGGAATTATCCGGAGGTGCCCATGGCTACCGAACGTCACTACTCCCCTATAGACCGCTTGCTGCTGCAGGCCGACGCTGCGATGAAGACGCTGCTGCCTTCCAGCGCGCACGCCCATCGTCCCTCCCCCGCCATTGTTCAGCCCGACACCAAAATGAGCGATGTCGACACCCGACACGTCGCAGGCCTTATGCGCATCAACCACACCGGCGAAGTCTGTGCGCAGGCGCTCTATCAAGGCCAGGCACTGACCGCCAAGTTGCCTCAGGTGCGCAAGGCGATGGAGCACGCCGCCGAGGAAGAAGTAGACCATCTGGTCTGGTGCGAACAACGCATCCATCAACTGGGCAGCCATACCAGCGTGCTGAACCCGCTTTTCTACGGCATGTCGTTCGGGATGGGCGCTGTTGCCGGATTGATCAGCGACAGGGTCAGCCTGGGTTTCGTCGCTGCGACAGAACATCAGGTGTGCAAACACTTGAACGAGCACTTGGTCCAACTGCCGGTTGAAGACAAGAAATCACGCGCGATCCTTGAACAGATGCATGCTGACGAAGCCCACCATGCGGAAAGTGCGCTGGACGCGGGAGGCTTTCGCTTTCCGGCACCCGTGAAGTTCGGCATGAGCATATTGGCCAAGGTCATGACCAAGAGCGCGTACCGAATTTGATGGTGTAACCGCACACGCAAAAACGAGAAAGGCGCCCAATCAGGCGCCTTTCTTCATTCAGCCGACGTGTTCCGCCTATGGCTGGCTCACCCCAGCTCGATGATTTCGTAATCGTGGGTGATTTCGACACCCGCATTGCCCAGCATGATGGAGGCGGAGCAATACTTCTCGGCCGACAACTCAATGGCACGCTTGACCTGGGTCTCCTTCAGACCCCGACCCTTGACCACGAAATGCAGGTGGATCTTTGTGAAAACCTTCGGGTCTTCGGTCGCACGCTCAGCTTCCAGAAACGCCTCGCAGCTTTCGATTGGCTGACGCGCTTTCTTCAGAATGCTCACCACGTCAAAGTTGCTGCAACCACCGAGGCCGATCAGCACCATCTCCATTGGCCGTACGCCAAGATTACGACCGCCGCTTTCCGGAGGTCCGTCCATCACCACTACATGACCGCTGCCGGATTCGCCCAGAAACATGGCTTCGCCCGCCCATTGGATGCGTGCCTTCATCGCCACCACTCCACTGCCTGAAAAAGGCGGTCAGCTTAGCACAGGGTCACGAGCGCGCTGGATGACCCCGGGTAGCGGCGCGCAGCTAATGTAGGAGATTTCTGAAAACATCGAGAAATGATCGGCAGAGCCTGCGGGAAATCATAAACACTGCCGATACCACTAAGAATGCCTCAAGGGCGCAGTTTTTTGACGGGATACAGCCATGGTTGCCATGAGCCTTACCACCAAACCCAAAATAATCGACAAGCTCCTTCCTCATGCCCAACGGCGCCGTTGTGCTGCAAAAACCAACATCATCGCTGCTGGTGATCACTCTGAGTCGCTGTACCTGATTATCAAAGGTTCGGTGACGATTTCGATTGAGGACACGGACGGCCGGGAGATGATCGTTGCCTACCTCAACACCGGAGATTTCTTCGGCGAGTTAGGACTGTTCCAGCCGCCCAGTGCCGACATTCAGCGAAGCGCCTGTGTGCGCGCCAAAACGGAATGCGAGATTGCCGAGATCAGCTACGCCAGGTTCCGCGAACTCAGTCTTCAGGATCCTGAACTGATGCACGCAATTGGTGGGCAGATGGCTGAGCGTTTGCGCAACACCACACGAAAGGTAGGCGATCTTGCGTTTCTCGATGTGACGGGACGTGTCGCGCGCAGCTTGCTGGAGTTGTGCAAGCAACCGGACGCCATGACCCACCCCGACGGGATGCAGATCAAAATCACGCGTCAGGAAATCGGCCGTATCGTGGGATGTTCACGAGAGATGGTTGGACGTGTCCTCAAGGCCCTTGAGGAACAGAAACTGGTACATGTCAGAGGCAAGACCATGGTGGTGTTCGGCACACGCTGAGCGGCATCTGCGATGAAACATTTTCTACAGTTCGGAAATTAGACGCTCGTACCCCTTGCCGACCAACGACAGAAACTCTGCCGACTCAAACACTTCGTTGAGCGCGATATGGCTCCCAGCACTGCAACGCTGGTCCAGCTCGCATAGCTGATTGAAACGGTTAACGGCGCTCACCATTTCGGCGCGCTGGTTATCCAGCAGAATGGCACCGTGAGCCAACACCACTGGCCGTTTGCCGCCCTGGCTCTGGCGCCAGCGCTGCGCGGTGCCGACCATCTTACGACCATTGAGATTGACGTTGAACCGACCGTCGCAAAACGCGCCTTCCACCTCGCCCAGCGACGCATCGCCGCCCAACACTCTAAGTGCATCAAGTATCGGCGAACACAGGCGTAGATACGCGGTTTCGATGCGGTCTTTATCCAAATCCAATGCAGGCTGTGCGTACACCAATGCAACGTTGAGCGTGGCGAAAGATTGAGGCACCGGCTCGCCCCCGCTTTCGCGCAGGAGCACTGGCCAACCGATATCGGAAAGGGTTTCGCAGGCCTCAGTGAAGCCCGAGAGGCGACTCAGCCGACGCGGCATGACCAATGCTTGATCGTTCGGACGCCAGAACAGCAAACCGTAATCGGCATCACCGGCGCAGACAGAAGCAAGCAAGTCCTGCTCGGCTTCCAAGCCTGCTTCGGTGCAGACGTCGGTGATCCGGACGGTCATACGCAAATCCCTGTTGATAACGGCTCAGTCCGGTGTCTTGGCCTTGACCGGCAGAGCCTTCTCAGGGAAAAACAAACGCTGCAACTCCATTCCCGGGATTTCAGCACGCATGAATGTCTCGCCAACCAGGAAGGCATAAACATCGCTGATTTCCATCAGTTCGACATCTGCGCGGTTCAGGATGCCACTTTCGGTAACCACCAACCGATCACGTGGAATACGTGGCAACAGATCAAGCGTGGTTTCGAGGCTGACTTCGAAGGTGTGCAGGTTGCGGTTGTTAATGCCGATCAGTGGCGTATCGAGCGTTTTCAACGCGCGCTCGAGTTCGTCGCCGTCGTGCACTTCAACCAACACATCCAGCCCTACGTCTTTGGCGACCGAAGCCAGCTCTGCCAATTTCACGTCATCGAGCGCAGAAACGATCAACAGAATGCAATCAGCACCCAACGCGCGCGACTCGATGATCTGGTAAGGATCGATCATGAAGTCCTTGCGAATCACCGGCAGCGAACAGGCCGAGCGTGCTTCCTTGAGGTACGCATCCGCGCCCTGGAAGAAGTCGATGTCGGTCAACACGGACAAGCACGTTGCGCCGCCTGTTTCATAACTTTTGGCAATCTCGGCGGGCATGAAATGCTCGCGGATAACGCCTTTGCTTGGCGAAGCTTTTTTGATTTCAGCGATGACCGCCGGCTGCTTGCGCTTGGCCTGGTCAATCAGCGCTTGAGCAAAACCGCGCGGCGCGTCGGCCATCGCGATCAGGCTGTGCAGGTCAGACATGCTGACACGCGCCTGGCGCTCAGCGATCTCTTCAGCCTTGCGGGCCAGAATCTTTTCCAGAACCGTCGGTACACTCATTCTTCATTCTCCTGCTTGAATACCGCGGTAAAGGCACCCAGCTCTTCCAGTTTTTCCCGAGCCAATCCGGTGTGCAACGCGTCGTGGGCCAACGCCACACCTTCCTTCAACGAAGACGCATGATCGGCGGCGTAGAGCGCGGCACCCGCGTTGAGCACGATCATCTCCGCCGCTTTCTGACCCTGTTCCGTCTTGCGTCGGCCCAGCGCATCGCGGATCAACTCCAGCGATTGAGCGGGGCTTTCAACCACCAGACCGAACAAGCTCTGGCTCTTTATACCTAAGTCTTCGGGCTGCACCCAGTATTCGGTCACTTCGCCGTTCTTGAGTTCCGCTACAAACGTCGGCGCAGCGAGACTGAACTCATCCAGCCCGTCCTGAGAATGAACCACCAAAACGTGCTTGCTGCCCATGCGCAGCAATACTTCTGCCAATGGACGGCACAACGCCTGACTGAAAACGCCGACCACCTGATGCTTGACCCCGGCAGGATTGGTCAGCGGGCCGAGCATGTTAAACAGCGTGCGCAGCCCCAACTCTTTACGCGGCCCGGCTGCATGTTTCATGGCGCCGTGGTGCGTTTGAGCGAACATGAACCCGATGCCGACACTCTCGATGCAGCGCGCCACTTGTACCGGGGTCAGGTTCAAGTAAACACCTGCCGCCTCCAGTAAGTCCGCGCTACCACTTTTGCCTGATACCGCTCGATTGCCGTGTTTGGCAACTGTGCAGCCGGCGGCCGCAATGACGAAGGCAGACGCCGTTGAAACGTTGAATATGTTCGCACCGTCGCCGCCGGTGCCGACGATGTCGACCACGCCATCAAGGGTTTTAAGTTCAACCTTGTCCGCCAGCTCCCGCATGACCGAGACCGCGCCGACGATCTCGTCGATGCTTTCACTCTTCATCCGCATGCCCATCAGGAACGCGCCGATCTGCGCCTGGGTGCATTGGCCGGTCATGATCTCGCGCATGACGTCGCTCATTTCTTCCGTGCTCAGATCCAGTTGATTAACAACCCGGCCCAGCGCGGTTTTGATATCGATAGCCATTGCGTGTCCTTAACCCTGACGGGTGCCGCCGGTTTGCTTGAGGAAGTTGGCAAACAGCTCATGGCCCTGCTCGGAAAGAATCGACTCGGGGTGAAACTGCACGCCCTCGACGTTCAGCGTCTTGTGACGCAGGCCCATGATTTCATCGACCGAGCCGTCTTCAAGCTGGGTCCAGGCAGTGACTTCCAGGCACTCGGGCAAGGTTTCGCGCTTGACCACCAACGAGTGATATCGCGTCACCGTCAGCGGGTGCTTCAAACCTTCGAACACGCCTTGGTCTTCGTGAATGAGATCGCTGGTCTTGCCGTGCATCACCTGACGCGCGCGGACCACGTCACCGCCAAACGCCTGGCCAATGGACTGATGGCCGAGGCAGACACCGAGGACCGGAAGCTTGCCCGCAAAATGCTTGATCACGTCCAGCGAAACACCGGCTTCATTCGGGGTGCAAGGGCCGGGGGAAACGACAATGCGCTCAGGGTTCAGCGCCTCGATTTCAGAGATGGTCAGTTCGTCGTTGCGAATCACTTTAACGTCGGCGCCCAGCTCGCCCAGGTACTGCACGACGTTATAGGTAAAAGAGTCGTAGTTATCGATCATCAGCAGCATTTTGCGATTAACCTCTTGAATTTGTTGACTTTTATTCAAGCCTATCAAAATAAATACCCGCATTACTACCCGCTTTTTCAGACGCTGCGAAGCGCTTTTCTGGCGGCATGGATCACGGGCTGAAGGCAAGGCGTTACGGCGGCCGGAAGATCTGGCTAGAGAAAAGTCAGGCGCGCCAGCGCCAACGGGCGTGAACCTTGGTGGCGCGAATCAAGAGTGTGCTGACTGTAGTCACGAGAGGGATCTCATCTATACGTTTCGGGACATTAGCTTACCGAATCACACGGTGCAATATCATTGTACGATACAACCTGATAACCGACATTGATCTGCGAAGCCACCCAATTTACGGGTACCGACCATTCAAATAAGCGTGCGGTTGCAGTCGTTCCTGATGCGGGGTCTTGCGAGGACGAAATGGAGAAATACAAATTCTTGTATGAGCTTTCAAAAAAAGCGCTGGACGAGGAGCTTGATCGTTACAAAAAACTCGATGAGAAGGCGAGCCGTTTTCTGAGCATTTTGAGTTTCCGGGATTGCCGCTTACACCGCTCTCATCAATACAGCAGCGAGGCGCGTACTGCCATTGGCCTCAGCTGGGTGGGGCGGATGGGTGTTTGTAATTTTGTCAGTTGTGACCTTCGTGGCGCTGTTCTCAGCTTGGTTCAGGATTTTCAACAGCCTTAAGCTAGCGGACAGCCCGAGGGTGGAAATAGGCGAGGATGTGAATGATTTAGCCGCAGACAAAGACATAGTCACTAGGTATCACGCGATGGCGTTGTCTTGTCAGGATGCTCATATCCTCGCTAGACATAAGCTAGTTGCAAAAACTGACTGGCTTCAAAGCGCCTACAAGGAAATACAGTTTTCAACGTATAGTCTCTGTGCGTCAGTGCTCACATACTTTTTGCTTGTTTCCACTGCACTGGCCTGAGACCTTCGTTTTTTGGGCCTTTGAGATAGGCTGCTTAAGTTAGCGTTTAGGTTATGAATAGTGAATTTACTAACCCTTATAGACGTTAGCTACGTCAGAAAATAAAGTTCTTCAAAAACATACAGTTATGGAAAAATAACTGTGACCATTACTATTCATAACCCCTCAGTGTTAGTTCTCCAGCCCAGCAAATACGGGCAGTTGCGCAAGCCTACGCCCCCAGAATAAAAAACTTACCCTTTTCCCGAGCCGACTCCGAGATTCGCCTGTGTCTGCCAACGGAAGCTGGTGGCCGATCGGACGGTATGACAGCACGCCGCTCGGGCGCCCGGTGATGGAAACCACCGTTGAGTTTCCACCCCGTGGCTATGGCGCACCAAATGGTCCACTGCTGGTACGCGCTGAATGGCCGTGGCTATGGGACCACGCGCAGAAGTCCGCAATGACGGTATCCGAAGCCGCCCGTGCCGGGAACGAAGGTGACTGGACGAGCGGTGATGGCAAGCTCACCTTCAGAGCCCCCGAGATACGCGGCGAAATGCTCCGTGTCCTCGACGAAAGCCGTGGGGTGGACAGTTCGCGGCTGGCGGGTTCATGGCAGGACGGCACGTGGATCCGGACGACGGCTCAGGAGTGGAGCGGCTCAGATCTTTCCGAGGGTGTTTTTGCGATTGGCACTGCGTTCGCAAGTGACGACGGGCGTATCAGCAATGGGGGACCAGGAGGACAAATGCCCCCGGGCGCGCGCGTTCCGTCAGGCTCCTCTGAGCTTCATCCCAGGGTCACGGATAACCTGATCATGGGCACTGCTGCCATTGATGGCATTTACCCGATCAACACATGGATACGCTTCAGGCCGCGCAACATTGCGTACCCGGGCCGCATAAAAATGATCTGAGAACTGAAGAAATGGCTATCTACCTAATTGAAGAAACAACCCTGATGGTCGGGCCGGTCGAATGCGCTGTTGTCCCTGGAATGGGTATCCAGTTGCCTGGCAATGCACGGGAGCTTGAAGCTGTGTTGCCAGATCCGGCGCCCGGTGAGGTGTGGGTGTGGTGCAACGAGTCGGCACAACAGGTGCCCGATCAGCGCGGTACGGTGTTTCACACCGAGACCGGCGCCAGGCTCGAATGGACTCTGCCCGGGGAGCTGCCCCCGGTCTACGCCCGCATAACATGGCCTGGCCCGTATCACGTCTGGCAGAACGATCACTGGCAGTTGGATGCCCAGGCGAAGACTGCCGCAGAAACACACCAGGCGTTGGCCGGTGTCGACGAGTTGTTGGGCAAAGCCGCGATACGTATCGCGCCGTTGGAGGATGCGGTTGAGTTAGACAAGGCCACTGCGCAGGAAAAAGCCGCCCTGTTGCAATGGAAGAGCTATCGAATCGAGCTCAACCGTATCGAGGACCAGGAGGGCTTCCCGTCAGACATCCAATGGCCGGCCCCGCCGGAAACCCGCTACGCCCGGTAAAGAAAGAGGACGGCCAGCCCAGGTGTTCGAGCACCTGAGCTGACCGCCAGTCCGCAGCACCAACCTGCAAACCAGCCAAGGCCCTCTGCTCACGCGCGAGCGACAGAGAGCCTATCAGATGCCAAAGGTTTGCCTAGATGATTGAAATACGCTGTGGCCAATGCGCCCGCAAGCTCGCTGCGGCCAGCGGCTTCACCGAACTGCAAATCAAGTGCCCGCGCTGTCGGACGCTTAATCACCTGAAGGCCCCGAGCCTCCTGCCAGAACGCCATGAGCATCCCACCACAGGAACATCTGGATGCCCACCATTGGAAGCCTGTTCGCAGCCATAGGAGGCTTTGACCTTGGATTCGAAAATGCAGGCTTCAGCACCGCCTGGCAAGTGGAACTCAACCCCGTTAACCGGGCTGTCCTTGCCGATCGATTTCCCCACGCACAGCGATTTGACGACGTCCGAGAGTGCGGCGCCCACAACCTCACCCCTGTCGACGGCGTCACTGGCGGATTCCCCTGCCAGGACATCAGCCTCGCCGGCGCCCGATCCACCAACAAAGACAAGCGCGGCCTGCGTGGCGAGCGCAGCGGTTTATTCTGGGAAGTCATACGCATCCTCAAGGAAATACAACCCCGCTGGGTGGTGCTTGAGAATGTCGTTAACCTGCTCGCAGTCAACGATAGCGAAGACTTTGAGACAGTCATCAGGGCCCTTGCGGACTGCGGGTATGTGGGACTCTGGCGAGTGCTTAATGCTCAGTATTTCGGAGTCCCCCAGCAGCGTCGTCGCCTATTCCTGGTCGCAGGTCGTGGACAAATGCCCCCCATGGACTTGCTGGCTGACGCCGCGCCAGTGGACGCAATATCTCCAGCGTCTAGCGCGACACCCTGGCCAGTGCCGGCGGATGCCTGGGCTGCCAATACTCTCCTGGCAAACAAAGCCGGATCACAGATCGCTCTGGGCTGTACCACTTTCGTCTCTGAGCCGAACAGATGGGATCAGATGGTTAAGCGGCAGCGAGCGTCTGAAACTGATGGGCTTTGCCTCGGACTGGATGCGGCCAACCTTGCGGAGGCTTTCAGTGCCGGAAACGCCGTTGTGCCGCAGGTCGCGGAGTGGATCGCGCGCAAGCTCATGAGTGCGGGTTAAAACCTGAATGCCTGATTTACAACACAGTGCCGGTCATCGAAATGGCAAGGGTTTGAGCAAAACCTGTCATTTCTGACAGTTGTCCGGCAAGGCTATCGAGGGGAGAATTCGGAATGTTGTACTCAATCAACGAAAAAAGAGGTGTGCTATGGACAAGGCCGAGGTTGCTTCCAGGACTAAGAAAATTATCGCTAAATACCTTGCTGTGGATGAAAGGAACGTTTCTGAGACATCGGGCATCTACAGCTTGGGTGCTGACTCACTCGACGTAGTAGAGATAGCGATCGCCTTGGAAGAGGAGTTCGGCATTAAGATAGCTGAAGACGAAGGTAAAGATATCCTGACAGTTGGTGAAGTAATCGATTTGGTTTTCAAAAAAAACCCCCGCTGAGAAGCTATCGAGATGGGCTGTGCGATACAGCCCTTCTAAATAAACAAGCCAGACACCATTGGCTCGCGATAACCCGCGATAACAGCAATCCTCACCTGCACCCCCTCAATGCTGGTTTTTTTGTTTCTGGAGAAGAGCTTTACATCACCCGCCATCGCCGTGATCCGCTCGCCATCTGTAGGCCTTAACGCTACAACACTACGCGCGCGGCAGCCTGTGTTTTCCTTACCGGCGATTCGAAACCGGTAGCGCCAAAGCTTGGAGCCGTTCGGCCGGATCTCCAGGAACAATCCGGCGCTGTCGGTCAACTTGATAGCTGTTGCACCAGGCTTTGCCTGGCGTATTTTGATATCGGTGAGGGCCATGAGGGTATGGGGTATCGGCGAAATGATACCCGCATTTTCTTAGGATGTCGGCGCTTAAGCGCGGACGGATACGGATGGAAGGGGATGTCTGACCGAGCAAATGCGGGCCTTATTGGCCGCCAACGGATGCGCATGGACACTGATGATAGTTATCGATCATCAGCAGCATGTGTGCTCAACCTTTTGAATGTCTGACTTCAACGATGCCTTGCCTGTTTCATGCTCGCAGTTTTATCCGCCATTGTGGTCGCCGGAGGTTATCGGGCGAGGCGGTCAATCCAGAACTTCAGAAGGCATATCAATACAGGTCCGGCATGGCCGGCAGGGAAATAGTCAGGCGCGCCAACGCCAACGGGCGTGAGCCTTGATAACGCACATCAAGAATTTGCTGACAATAGACACAGGAAAGGTCTCATTTATACGTTGCGGCACAGTAGCGTACCGACGCATACCGTGCAATATCACAGTGTCCCGGCGGCAGGCGGCGCAGGTGATCGGCGTGTGATTCGTCCTCACACCATGCAGTTGGGCCCCCTCGTACGGCACAGAATCTTCGTGCCAAACGCGCCCGCTGCTGGCGACCTTGCGGGTGGCTGCTACCTTGTCGTACGGACTCAATATAAAAACAAGGACTACGCGATGCCCAAGCTCTCTCTCTCATTGCCGTTCGCGGCGTGCCTGTTAACACTTGCCTGCTCATCTGCGACGGCAGCCTCCTCCCCTTATTCCACGATGGTTGTGTTTGGCGACAGCCTAGCCGATGCAGGGCAATTCCCCGATGTTGGCGGTCCACAAGGCGCGACTCTTCGCTTCACCAATAGGACCGGTCCTGCGTATCGAAATGGCAGCGGTGAAATCTACGGCCTGAACTCGTCAACATTGCTGGGTGGAATGCTAGGCGTTGCACCGGGCGATCTTGCGTCATCCACCTCACCGGTTCGTCAGGCGCTGGGGCTGGGCGACGGCAACAACTGGGCCGTGGGCGGCGACAGGACCGACCAGATACTGGAGGCCATCACGACACAATCCCAGGTCGCCACCACTGATAGCACCACTGGAATTGAAACAGTCTTGCGCGAGCGGCCGGGTTATCTGGTGGCCAACAACTTCCAGGCCGATCCGAACGCGTTGTACTACCTGACCGGCGGCGGTAATGATTTCTTGCAGGGCCGGGTGCTGAGCGCGGGTCAGGCCGTGGCGGCGGCGAACAATCTCGCCAACGGCGCTCAAGCTCTGCAGCAAGCAGGCGCGCGGTACATCATGGTCTGGTTGCTGCCGGACATCGGCCTGACGCCCGCCGTTTTTGGTACGCCCCTTCAGCAACCCTCGACGTTGCTCAGTGGTGTTTTCAATCAACAGCTGATTGCACGGCTCAGCCAGGTCGACGCGCAAATCATCCCGCTCAACGTCCCCGGTTTACTGAGCGAAGTCGTGGCAGACCCGGCGCGCTATCGCCTGGCGGCTAATCAGAACCTGGTGAGTACGTGCTTCAGCGGTAATAGCTGTCGGGAAAACGCCACGTTCGGGATCAACAGCGCCACGCCAGACCCGACCAAACTGCTGTTCAACGACGGCGTTCATCCGACCGTTGCGGGCCAGTTACTGATCGCCGACTACGGCTATTCAATCCTGTCGGCGCCATGGGAAATCACCCTGCTGCCGGAAATGGCCACCGGCACACTGCGCGCGCAACAAGATGAACTGCGCAGCCAGTGGCTGGCGGACTGGAGCAACTGGCAGGGCGTCGGACAGTGGCGCGGTATCGTCGCAGGTGGCGGTCAGAAAATGGATTTCGATGCGCAAGGTAATTCCGCTAACGCTGATGGGCATGGCTACAACGTCACGGTCGGCGGTAGCTACCGTTTTGCCGAGGACTGGCGTGCAGGTCTGGTGGCGGGTGCTTATCGGCAGACGCTGGAAGCGGGACCGCGGGATTCGGACTACAAACTCAACAGCTACATCGCGACGGCATTTGTGCAATTTCAGGCGAATCACTGGTGGGCCGATTTAGCTGCTTCGGGCGGCAAGCAGGATTACGACAACCTCAAGCGCAAGTTCGCGCTCGGTGTCAGCGAAGGCGCCGAGAAAGGCGGTACCGATGGCAACCTATGGGCACTCAGTGGCCGGGTGGGTTTCGATATTGCCGAGCCGGCCAGTCGCTGGCATTTCTCACCATTCATCAGTGCTGACTATTCGCACATAGAGGTCGATGGCTATTCGGAGAAAGGCAGTCGCTCAACAGCGTTGTCATTCGACGACCAGGTCCGTCGCTCGAAACGGCTCGGCGCAGGCTTGCAGGGCAAGTTCGACGTGACCCCGCGAACGCAGGTGTTCGGCGAGGTTGCCCATGAGCGGGAGTTCGATAACGATCAGCAGGACGTGACGATTGCACTGAACAGCGTGCCGGGGATCGATTTCAATCTGAAGGGATATGAGCCGCAACGCAGCCTGAATCGAGCCAGCCTTGGTGTGAGTCAGCAACTGGCGAAAGATTTGACCCTGCGCGCAGGTTACAGCTGGCGCAAAAATGATGATGTGACGCAGCAAGGATTGAATCTGGCGCTGAGTCTGGACTTCTGAACCGATCTGTAGGAGCGCGCTTGCCCGCGATGGCGGTTTGCCTGTGGCGAATTAGTCGTCTGACCCACCCCGTTCGCGGGCAAGCGCGCTCCTACAGTTGCCTCATTAGCCTTCCGGCGTTTGCTCGGCCAGCGCCACAGCGCGGAACATCGCCCGACGCTTGTTCAGCGTCTCTTCCCATTCCAGCGCGGGCACCGAGTCCGCGACGATGCCGCCACCCGCTTGAACGTGCAGCTCGCCATCCTTGATAACAGCGGTGCGGATCGCAATCGCGGTGTCCATGTTGCCATTCCACGCTAGATAGCCCACTGCTCCGCCGTATACGCCGCGCTTGACCGGCTCCAGCTCGTCGATGATTTCCATCGCGCGAATCTTCGGCGCTCCCGACAATGTGCCTGCCGGCAAAATCGCTCGCAGCGCGTCCATTGCCGTCAGCCCACTTTTCAGTTGGCCGGTGACATTGGAAACGATGTGCATCACGTTAGAGTAACGCTCGATCACCATCTTCTCGGTGAGTTTCACCGAGCCGACTTCCGACACACGACCGGTGTCGTTACGGCCTAGATCAATCAGCATCAAGTGCTCGGCGATTTCCTTGTCGTCAGACAGCAAGTCCACTTCCAGCGCGTAGTCCGCTTCCTCGGTCGCGCCACGAGGGCGAGTACCTGCAATCGGGCGCACGGTGATCAGGTTGTCTTCGACGCGCACCAGCACTTCCGGCGAACTGCCGACGACATGGAAGTCACCGAAGTTGAAGAAGTACATATAAGGCGTCGGGTTGAAGCAACGCAGCGCGCGATATAGATCAATCGGGGCGGCTTTGAAGTCGATGGACATCCGCTGCGACGGGACCACCTGCATGCAGTCGCCAGCGAGGATGTATTCCTTGATGGTATCGACAGCTTTTTCGTAGTCGCTCTGGGTGAAACTGGAGCGGAATACAGGATCGGCAGCTTGCGGCCGGCTAAGGTCCAGGCCTCGGCGCGGCGTGATCGGCTGACGCAATTTCTCCATCAGTGTCTCAAGACGTGCCAAGCCACCTTCGTACGCGTCTGGCTGGGCCGGATCAACCAGCACGATGGTGTGCATCTTGCCGGCCAGGTTGTCGAAAACGACGACGGCGTCGGAGACCATCAACAGGATGTCCGGCACGCCCAGTGGATCAGGGTTGGGGCAAGCACCGAGGCGCTTTTCCACATAACGCACGCAGTCGTAACCGAAATAGCCGACCAGCCCGCCATTGAAGCGCGGCAGGCCGGGAATGGTCGGGACGTTGTAACGCGCCTTGAATTCTTCGACGAAAGCCAAAGGGTCTTCGGCTTCGAGGCTTTCGATTTCAACGCCATCCAGGGTCACGCTGATGTGGTGCTCGTGGGCGCGCATTACCGTACGGCACGGCAAGCCGATGATCGAATAACGGCCCCACTTCTCGCCACCTTGTACAGACTCCAGCAAATAGGAGTTTGGCTCGTCGGCGAGTTTCAGATAGATCGACAGCGGGGTGTCGAAGTCGGCCAGGGTTTCGTAGGCAAGCGGAATGCGGTTGTAGCCTTCAGCAGCCAAACGCAGGAATTTTTCACGGTTCATGAGCAGCCTCGTGGTGAGAGGATAAAAACGGTCAGGAGTGCAAACGTGCCGGGCGTCCGGCCAGATTCAAGTCAGGCGCGCCAACGCCAGCGGGCCAGGGCCTTCATGACTTTCATCCAGAGTTTGCGAGTGACCACCACGATGGATTCTCTAAAGGAGGGAGGTTGAGCGTGGGGCAACGTTATCTCAGCCCCCAAGTCCAGGCAACCGGGAATTAGCTTGCGCAAATCATCAATCACCAACGCCGGGCATTCTTCGGCAATCGGTCGACCGTGGTTATAGCCATAGCTCAACGCAACACACGCCACGCCAGCTGCTTTGGCCGCCAGCACGTCGTTGCGTGAGTCCCCCACGAACAGCGATTGCGAGCCTGGGGAATTGGCCATTTTCATCACGAAAAACAACGCCGCCGGATCAGGCTTCTGTTGAGGCAGCGTGTCGCCGCCGACGATCCAGCGAAAGAATCGCCCCAGCTTCATCTCGTCCAGCAGCGGGGCGACAAAGCGCTCCGGCTTGTTGGTGATCAGGGCCATTTGCACGCCATTCTTTTGCAGCCACTTGAGGGTTTCGCGAACACCTGGGTAGACCTTCGTCAGCCCATGGCTATCGCTGTAGGCTTCCATGAAAATCGCCAGCGCCGCGTCGGTGGATGCTTCATCCACGCCGCTGTGGTCGATGCTGTTGGCCAACGCACGGCGCACCAACACGCGCACGCCGTTGCCGATCCAGTCACGCACCGACTCGATGCCGACTGCCGGGCGACCGAGTTCGAGCAGGGTTTTATCCACAGCTGCCGCCAGATCAGGCACCGAGTCGACCAATGTGCCATCCAGATCGAACATGATCAGTTTGGGCAGGCGACCCGGGAATAGTTGCTCGAAGCCGCTCATGCGCGGGACAACGCCAGTTCTGCACGCATTTTATCAATGACCTCTTTGTAGTCCGGCGCATTGAAGATCGCTGAGCCTGCAACAAACGTATCGGCACCCGCAGCGGCGATTTCGCGGATGTTGTTGACGTTGACGCCGCCGTCGATTTCAAGACGGATATCACGGCCGGACGCGTCGATCAACGCACGGGCTTCGCGCAGTTTATTGAGAGTGCCTGGGATGAATTTCTGGCCGCCAAATCCCGGGTTGACGCTCATTAGCAGGATCATGTCGACCTTGTCCATCACGTATTCCAGCAGGTTCAGCGGTGTAGCCGGGTTGAACACCAAGCCTGCCTTGCAACCACCTTCGCGGATCAGTTGCAGGGAGCGGTCGATGTGCTGCGTCGCTTCCGGGTGGAAGGTGATGTAGGTGGCGCCAGCTTCAATGAAGTCGCCGATGACGCGGTCAACCGGGCTGACCATCAAATGCACGTCGATGGGTGCGGTGATGCCGTATTTACGCAGCGCCGAACAGACCATCGGACCGATAGTCAGGTTAGGTACGTAGTGGTTGTCCATCACGTCAAAATGGACGGTGTCGGCGCCAGCGGCGAGGACGTTGTCGACTTCCTGGCCCAGACGGGCGAAGTCGGCGGAAAGAATCGACGGAGCAATAACGAAGGGCTGCATGACGCACCTTTTCTGAGCGAAATCACGGTGGCGCGCATTGTACTCCAAGGGATTGGAATGGGGTTGGGTGGCAGATGAATGCGGTTTTTGATCCTGAACCATAGGGGCAGTCAAAGACCCCTTCGCGGGCAAGCGCGCTCTTACAACAGATCGCGCTCATCTGTAGGAGCGAATTTATTCGCGAGACGTCGGCACTGGTACAACCATTGACTACGCCTCCCCAACAAGCTGGCTCCTACAGATCAATCAACCAACGCCTCTTCTTCTAACCGCTTGGCCTTCACCACCGGCTTGGCATCGGCGGCTTTCAAGTCCTTGCTGAACGTCCCGTCGTTCTCGCCCTTGAAGAAGTTCTTGCCGTAGATCAGCAGGCACAACACCACACCAATGGCAAAGGCCCAACTCGCTCCCTTGATCGCCAGCACCGCGCCGATCACACCCGCGATACCGAGGTCACGCTGACTGCGCGCTTCGAGAATCCCGAGCCGGACGCTGACATAGCCCTGAATCAGCAACGTCAGTGACAGCGCTACGCCTAGAATCGGCTGCACCAGTGTCACGACCGGTAGCAACAGCAAACCGGTATTGGTGCCCCAACGGAATGAGCCGACGCCGCCAATGATCGACTTCATGGCCTTCGGACCACCTTTGAAGCGTTCAATCACTACCACCAACATCGCCGCCCATTTCGGGCCACACATGGCGACATCCGGGCCGAAGATGCTCATGAAGGCATTTCGCGCGCCGAAGATCAGATGCGCGCGGTCCGGGTTGTAATCAACCACCTCATCGGTGCGGACTTTTTCCGCCTCATCGAGCAGCGATTTCGCACTCAACACGTCGCCAAAGACAATGATGTAGACCGCCAGCATGGTCGGCAGCGCCGAGATGAACATCGAAAGCGGCGGCATGCCGAGACCAAATACCGTGTAGTTGCTCCACAGCCCGGCGAAGTCCGGCTTGCTGATGCCCCACTGAATGGTTGGCCATGGCGCTTCGCCAAACAAAGGCGCAATAACCACGGCGAGCAGGATGATCGGCAAGATCCCAAGCTTCGCGAAATTCCACCAGAAGCGGTTGCGCTGTTTCAGCTCATTGAAGTGCTGGGAGAAGATCAGGTAGAACGCCAGACCGACTGCGATCGAGATGGTCCACGGCAGCACGTTGAACTTGCCGCCGACCTGAAACACTGCGATCACCGCACTCAATCCGGCGCCGACAATGATCCCGGACTTGATCGCTGGCGGCACGTATTCGACCACCTTCTTCGCCATGCCCGTCGCCCCCAGCGCAATCGAGAACACCCCGAGCATCAATTGAAACGCAATCAACGCGTGGACCCGCTCCGGCCCCATCGGAAACTGCGCGCAATACGCCATCAATAGCGGCACAGCCGGCGTGATCCAGCCTGGCACGGTAGGGTCGCCCAGCAAATGGTGCGTGAGATACAGCAGACCGTTGAGCATCACAACCGCCAGCGCGACTTCAAACGGCATGCCCAGCAGCTCGGTCATCAAGGGGATGGCTGCCAGATCCACGGCACACATCAACAGGCCCTGTAGGTAGTCCGGCATTTCGAATTTGTAGTGAATGAACGGCAGTCGCACCTTGAACGGGCCGACAGGGATGTACGGGCTTTCGCCTCCTGCGTGTGGGAGGTCGGACATTGAATGCACCTGTTTTATTAGTCTTGTAATGGCAAACGCCCGACCTCACGGGCCGAGCGGTGTTACGTGTCGGGTGACGAATCAGTAAGCGGCGCGGTAGATCTTCTCGATGTCGGCGGCAGTCAGCTTGCGCGGGTTGTTGCGCATCAGGCGGTCGATTTTGCTCGCCTCCTCCGCCATAGCCGGGATCGCATCCTCCGGTACATTGAAGCTGCGCATCCCAGATGGGATATCCACAGCAACGCACAGATCCTTCATCGCCTGAACGGCCTGATCGGCTGCATCCTTGTCGCTCAAATGCGCGGTACGCACGCCCATCGCTTCGGCGATATCACGGAAGCGCTCGACGCAGGCCATCTTGTTCCAGGCCATGACATACGGCAGCAACAAAGCATTGCTGACACCGTGAGCAATATTGAAACGACCACCCAGCGGGTACGCCAGCGCGTGCACCGCGCCGACGCCCGCGTTGCCGAATGCCATGCCGGCCATGAGGCTGGCAGTGGCCATGTCTTCACGGGCTTGCAGGTTTGACGGGTTGGCGTAGGCCTTGGGCAGCGCCTTGGCGATCAGCTTGATGGCGCCCAGGGCGATGGCGTCGGTGATCGGCGAGGCGTTGACCGACAAGTAGGATTCGATGGCGTGCACCAGCGCATCGACCCCGCTGGCAGCCGTCACGCTGCGCGGGCAGGTCAGGGTCATCAGCGGGCTGACCAAAGCGACGTCCGGCAGCAGGTAATCGCTGACGATGCCTTTTTTCAGCTGCGCTTGTTTATCCGAAAAGATCGCGACGTTGGTGACTTCCGAACCGGTGCCAGCCGTGGTCGGAATCGCGATCAGCGCCGGGCCTTTGCGCTTGACCAGATCGACGCCGAACAGCTCGGTCAGCGGGCCTTCGTGATTGGCAAAGGCTGCAACACCTTTGGCGATGTCGATCGCGCTGCCGCCGCCCAGACCGATCAAACCATCGTGACCGCCTTCGCGATAGGCGCGGGTGCAGTCCTCGACAATGGAGATTTCAGGCTCGGGTTTGACCTGATCGAAGATCCCGTAACGGCGACCACCCAGCTGCGCGAGCGCAAGATCCACGGTGCCGGATTTGACCAGAATGGCGTCGGTGACGATCAATGGGTTTTGTACGTTGAGGCGGGTCAGTTCAGCGGCCAGCTGTTCAACGGCGCCAGCGCCGGTAATCAATTTGTTGGCGATTTTGAAGGCACTGATTTTGGAGGCAGAAATGCTCATCGGGCTCGTCCTGTATGCGTTGTTTTTAAGGAAGACGTGACAGATGAGTTAGCGAAAGCTGTGCCAATGCGCACAAAGCCCCGGCTGGCAGGGCTTAGGCTGAAAATAGAAGGCTTGGCTTGCGCGCTTTGATCAGCTTAATGATCGATTTGACGTGCCTTGATTGAAATCCTAATCAGAACGCTCCCAGCGTTTCATCTTCTGCACCACTGTTGCCTGGCTGACACCCAACGCCTTGGCAGCCAGTCGGGTGGTCTTGTGCAATTGCAGCGCCGCACGGATGGCTGAACGTTCGGCATTCTCCAGCACTTTGCGCAAGGGCAAGCGGCTATCGTCGATGCTCCGAGGATTGAGATTGAGAATTTCCTCGGGCATGTCCAGCGCCTCAATGGTGCCACTCTGGTTGGTCACCACCAGACGCTCGACGATGTTGATCAGCTCGCGGATGTTGCCGGGCCAGGCGTATTCGCACAGCAGGTCCAGCGCTTCGAGGCTCCACTGCACCTGGCGCTGATAGCGGGTGTTGAAGCTGTCTAGGTAGTAATGCAGCAGCGGCGGGATTTCTTCGCTGCGCTCGCGCAAGGCCGGGATGTTGATCGGCACCACGTTGAGACGATAGAACAGGTCGGCGCGAAAGTGCCCTTGCGCCACACGTTGCTTCAGGTCGTGATGGGTGGCGCTGATGATGCGCACGTCGACTTCCTTAAGCTCCAGGCCACCGACGGGGATGAAGCGGTTTTCTTCGATGACCTTGAGCAGCTTGACCTGCACGGCCAGCGGCAGGTCACCGATTTCGTCGAGAAACAACGTGCCGTGGTGCGCCAGCTCCAGCAAGCCGCGCTTGCCTTTGGGCCCCGCGCCGGTGAAAGCGCCGGGGGCGTAGCCGAACAATTCGGCTTCGATCAGGTTCTCTGGCAGGGCGCCACAATTGAGCGCCAGAAACGGCTCTTTGGCGCGAGGGCTGGCGTTGTGGATGAATTGCGCAACGAGGGTTTTGCCGACTCCGGTTTCGCCTTGCAGCAGGACTTTCACCGAGCTGGCGGCGACCTGACGCGCGAGGCCAAACACTCGACCCGAGACTTCCTGATCGGCCATCAGGGGCGAATGCAGCAGGTTTTCGCGCTGGCCGGCGTGAAGTTTGGCGGTGCTGTTGCGCAGCTGTTTGAGCTGTTGAAGCTCGTCGCGTTCGTGCTTCATGCGCAGCAGTTCGGTCATGTCGCGCACGGTGCTGACGACATAGCGGATACGCCGCTGTTCGTCGAGAATCGGCGTTGCGCTGACGAGCAGTTTCTTGCCTTGGCTGAGGCTCTGCATCACCGAAACCGGCTGACCTTCCTGCAGGACGCGCAGTGAGGCGGACTGAGAGATAACGCCTTCCTTGACCAGTTCCTGCATCGGCCGACCCAACAAGTCATTGCCGTTCAACCCGGTCAGCCGCTCGTACGCGTGATTGACCTTCAGCGTTTTGCCGTCGCCATCGGTGATGTAGACGCCGTCGTGCAAGGCGTTGAGCAACTCTTCGAAACTGGCGTCATTGACGTTCACCGCAGGCTCCACGCGTGAGAGGGGTCGCAAGGGAGTTGAGTTTAAACGGTGTAGCCGGCGTTGGACCTGAGAATGAAACAAAACCTGTAGGAGATCCCCCGTCGTCCAGACGCTACGCTTTCGCGCAGCAAACCTCGGCAGAACGCGCTTCTGTTTTTAATTCTGTCCGAAGGGCAGAAGCGAGATTTTGGGGCCTGTTAAATCAACGACATATCTGATGTTTGATGAGAGGGAGCTTGCTCGCGATAGCGTTGGTTCAGGCAGTGATCACTCCACCGCCGTACGCAACTTCTCGCTGCGCCCCCGCAGCCATTCCAGCGTCAGCAGCAACACCACCGAAAACAGGATCAACAAGGTGGCCGCAGCGGCAATCGTCGGGCTGAGGTTTTCGCGGATGCCGCTGAACATCTGCCGAGGCAAGGTCGCTTGCTCGGGGCCGGCGAGGAACAGCGTCACCACCACCTCATCGAACGAGGTGGCGAAGGCGAACAGCGCACCGGAAATCACACCCGGTGCAATCAGCGGCAGCGTAACGCGACGAAACGCCGTCACTGGCGAAGCGCCCAGGCTCGCCGCGGCGCGTACCAGGTTGTAATTGAAGCCCTGCAAGGTCGCCGACACTGTGATGATCACAAACGGGACGCCTAACACCGCGTGCACCAGAATCAGCGAAATATAGCTGTTGCCCAGCCCGAGCGGCGCAAAGAACAGGTAGCTGGAGACGCCCACAATCACCACCGGTACGACCATCGGCGAAATCACCAGCGCCATCACCAGCGATTTGCCGGGAAAGTCGCTGCGCGTCAGGCCAATCGCCGCCAGCGTGCCGAAACCCATTGCGAGAACGGTTGCAGCAGGCGCAACGATCAGGCTGTTCTTCAGGGCCCGCATCCACTCCGCAGAGCCGAAGAAGTCCTGATACCAGTGCAGCGAAAACCCTTGCAGCGGATACACCAGAAAGCTGCCCGAGTTGAACGACAACGGAATGATGACCAGCACTGGCAGCACCAGAAACAGCAACACCAGACCGCAGATGACCCGCAGCGCGTAATACCAGACCCGTTCGATGGGCGAGGTGTAGGGACTCAACATGATGACGCTCCTCAGCTCAGACGCAGGCGGCTGGCGCCGACCAACCAGCTATAAATCAGATACAGCACAACCGTTGCCAGCAGCAGCAAGCCGCCCAGTGCCGTGGCCATGCCCCAGTTGATGCTGGTGTTGGTGTAGAAGGCCACGAAGTAGCTGACCATCTGGTCGTTCGGACTGCCGAGCAAGGCAGGCGTGATGTAGTAGCCAATCGACAGAATGAACACCAACAGACAGCCTGCGCCGATGCCCGCGTAAGTCTGTGGGAAATACACACGCCAGAAGCTTGCGAACGGGTGGCAGCCCAGGGAAATCGCTGCGCGCATGTACGTGGGAGAGATGCCCTTCATCACGCTGTAGATCGGCAGGATCATGAACGGCAACATGATATGGACCATCGAGATATATACGCCGACCCGGTTGAACACCAATTCCAGCGGCTTATCGATGATGCCCATCGCCATCAGCGCGCCATTGATCAGCCCGCTCGATTGCAGCAACACGATCCAGGCCGCGACGCGCACCAGGATCGATGTCCAGAACGGCAGCAGCACCAGAATCATCAGCAGATTGCTTTGACGCGCAGGCATGTTCGCCAGCAGGTAAGCCAATGGATAGGCCAGCAGCAGGCAGATCGCGGTGATCACCAGGCCCATCCAGAAGGTGCGGGCAAAGATGTCGACGTAGATCGCCTGATCAGGTGTTGCAGGTGCCAGTTCGCCGAGGTCATCAATGCGATGGTCAACAGCGGCCAGCAAGTAATAGGGGGTGTAGCTGGACGTATTTCGGCGGATCGCCTGCCAGTACGCGGGATCACCCCAGCGCTCGTCGAGGGTTTCCAGTGCATCCTTATAAGAAGCAGGCTCATCCTTGAAGGGCAACGCACGAGCGGTTTTCGCCAACAGACTGCGATAGCCCGCCAGTTCCATGTTCAGACGTTTGGACAAATCGCCCAACGTTGAGTTTTTGCGGGTTTCAGCCAGGTCCAGGCTCAACGCCTTATAGACCGACTCGCTGGGCAAACCCTTGCCATCCCACTTGGCCACTTCAATCACAGTCAGTGGCATGCCGCTCACCACTTCCGGGTTGTTGACGCTTTTGTAGAGCAGCGCGGCGATCGGCACCAGAAACACCAGCAACAGGAAAATCGCCAGCGGCGCGATCAACGCCTGAGCCTTCCAGCGATTAACGCGCTCGGCACGGGCCAGGCGTTGTTTCAAGGTTGGGCTGGCGCCTTCAGTGAGGGGCACGGCGGTGGCCATAGCGAACTCCGAAATCTTTGAACGAAGGGCGCGCTTGCTGCGCTGCCCGTTTGGGACAAGACAGAAAGCGCACCCGGATCTAACTCACACCAACCCGTTTAACTGAGCGGCTTACTTGGCAGCCCAAGAGTTGAAGCGCTGCTCCAGGGTCTCGCCGAAGTCAGCCCAGAACTTCACATCGATCTGTACTTGATCCTTGATGTTCTCTTCGGTGGTCGGCATGTTTTTCAAGGTCTCAGCGCTCAGCAGCTTGACCGCTTCCTTGTTGGCCGGGCCGTAGGCGATGTTCTCGGAATAGGTCTTCTGCTGCTCAGGCGCCAGGGAGAAGGCGATGAATTTCTTCGCTTCGGCTGCGTTTTTCGCGCCCTTCGGAATCGCCCACGCGTCGAAGTCATAGACGCCACCGGTCCAGACCACTTTCAGGTTGCTTTCTTTCTGCACGGCAGCGATACGGCCGTTGTAGGCCGAGCTCATCACAACGTCGCCAGACTGCAGGTACTGCGGCGGCTGTGCGCCTGCTTCCCACCACTGAATGCTTGGCTTGAGCTTGTCGAGCATCTTGAACGCGCGGTCCTGGCCTTCTTTGGTGGACAGCACTTTGTAGACATCTTTTGGCGCCACGCCGTCAGCCATCAGAGCGAACTCCAGGGTGTACTTGGCGCCCTTGCGCAGGCCGCGCTTGCCCGGAAATTTCTCGGTGTTCCAGAAATCAGACCAGCCCGTTGGGGCGGACTTCAGCTTGTCGGCGTTGTAAGCCAACACGGTTGACCACACGAAAAAACCCACGCCGCACGTCTGGATTGCGCCCGGTACGTAGTTTTCGCTTTTGCCCAACATGGCCGGATCGAGCTCTTCGAACATGTCTTCGTCGCAGCCGCGAGACAGTTCTGGCGATTCAACTTCCACCAGGTCCCAGGTCACGCTCTTGGTGTCGACCATGGCTTTGACCTTGGCCATTTCGCCGTTGTATTCGCCAGCGATGATCTTGCCGCTGCCGGCCTTTTCCCACGGGGCGTAGAAGGCTTTTTCCTGAGCGGTCTTGTTCGCGCCACCAAAGGAAATAATCGTCAGATCAGCCGCCATGACCTGCGCTGCGCACATCATGCCCAGCGTGAGGGCGGTGAGTTTCAATGTTTTCAACATGTGTTGTTCTCTCCACGAGCGGTGTTGGTCAAGTGTTAGGGGGGCGATGGATTCGCCTCTGGATGCTGCTTTTTTCTTGCGTACTGGAGCGGGTAAATCAGTGAGCGCCCTGCAACGGGTCGAGCGCGCGGGCATGTTCGACCTGCCATCCGATAGGCACCACGTCGCCGACGCTCAGCGCCGGATCAAGCTCGGCGATGGGTTGCTTGACGAAGAAATCAGTCTTGCCAGCCACTTCCAGACGCACACGCACGTGGTCGCCCAGGTAGATGAATTCAGCGACGCGACCAGAGAACCGGTTCACACAACTTTCGCTGCGACCGTTGAGGTTCACGCGCTCGGGACGAATCGACAGCGTCACCGCATCGCCAGTCTGGCCAACGTTGACCGCCAACGCCTCGACCTTCTCGCCACGCGCCAGGCTGACCACGCAGCGGTCGCCGTCGTGACTGAACAACGTACCGCTAATGCGATTGTTCTCGCCGATGAAGTTGGCAACGAAGGTGTTTTTCGGCTCTTCGTACAACGTGCGCGGCGGCGCTATTTGCTGAATTTCACCCTGATGGAACACCGCCACACGGTCAGACATGGTCAGCGCTTCGCCCTGGTCGTGGGTCACGTAGACCACTGTCACGCCCAGGCGCTGATGGATGTGTTTGATCTCCATCTGCATGTGTTCGCGCAGTTGCTTGTCGAGGGCACCAAGGGGTTCGTCCATCAGCACCAGCTGTGGCTCGAACACCAAAGCACGCGCCAGCGCCACACGCTGCTGCTGACCACCGGACAACTGCGCCGGGTAGCGATGGGCGAACGTGCCGAGCTGCACCATGTCCAGCGCACGTTTGACCTTCTCGGTGACGTCGGTTTTGCTCATGCCGCGCACCGACAGCGGGAATGCCAGGTTCTCGGCTACCGTCATGTGCGGGAACAGCGCGTAGTTCTGAAACACCATGCCGATGTCGCGTTTGTGCGGCGGAACGTTGTTGATCGACCGGCCGCTCAGCAGGATGTCGCCAGCGGTAGGCGTTTCGAAACCGGCAAGCATCATCAGGCTGGTGGTTTTGCCTGAGCCGGACGGACCGAGCAGGGTGAGAAATTCGCCTTTGCGAATGTCCAGGTTGAGGTCTTTGACGATCAGGGATTCGCCGTCGTAGCTCTTTTGCACACCACGAAAGCTGACCAGCACATCGCTTGCCCCAGCGCTTGCATCGACATTGCTCATTTCCCACACCTTTGCTTAATCAACCGTGGGAAAGAGCCTAGATTAGGCTACAGACCTTGGAAATCGGGGCGTAGGAGAGATTCGTCTAAGGAGCGCGGAAGGTTAGGGGTAGGGATTGCCCTACACGGATGGCGGGGATGGATATGGTTATTCTGGAAGATTTCGGGTGACTGAGCGAAAGCTATCGCGGGCAAGCGCGCTCCTACAGGGGCGCACGTTTTTCTGTAGGAGCGCGCTTGCCCGCGATGACGTCAGTACGGACAGTGCGCAAGGTCGTTTTCAGGCACGCCCCGCTATCACACCAACTTATGCTCCATCGCATATTTCACCAGCTCCGCCAGCGAGGTGATGTTGAGCTTCTGCATCAGCCGCGCCTTATGGGTGCTGATGGTTTTGCTACTGAGCGCTAACTGCTGCGCGATGTCGTTGACGTTGGCGCCCTGTGCCAGACGCTCGAACACCGAAAACTCACGCTCCGACAGCAGTGAATGCAGCGGCCGGTTATCGGTCAGGCCCACCTCGAACACCATGCGGTCAGCGAGGTCCGGGTCGATATAACGCCCGCCCGCCGCCACCCGCCGTATCGCAGTCAGCAGCAGCGCGGGGTCGCTGTCCTTGGTGGCGTAGCCCGCGGCGCCAACTTTCAAGGCTCGCGCTGCCATCTGTGCCTCGTCGTGCATCGACAGCACCAGAATCGCAGGCGGATTGTTCAAGGCACGAATCCGCGGAATCGCTTCCAGCCCGTTGACGCCGGGCATGGAAATGTCCAGCAGGACCACCTCACACGGCACATGACGCAGCGTCTCAAGCAGTTGCTCGCCATTGCTGGCTTCGCCGACCACCAGTAAATCCTTGGCCAGGCCGATCAATTGCTTGATGCCTTCGCGCACGATGGTGTGATCTTCTGCAACCAATACACGAATCACTTCACTTGCTCCTGATTGGCCGGTTCCAGCGGGATGCAGATGCGCAAGGTTGTCCCCTCACCCAGCGTGCTGTCCAGTTGCAATCGTCCGCCCATGATCAGCACACGCTCGCGCATCCCGACCAGGCCGAAAGACACCGGCCTTTCAAGGCTCTGCTCGAAACCCTGGCCGTCATCGGCGATGGTCATGCACAGCACGCCATCATCAAGGCGTAGCTTGAGTTCAACCGTGTGCGCCTCGGCATGCCGCATCACATTGGTCAGCGCCTCCTGCAATATCCGGAACAGACCAATCGCCGTGGCATCCGCCAGCGCGGGCAAATTGTCCGGCACTTCAACCAGACACGGTATGTGCGTGCGCGCTTCGAAACGCCTGGCTTGCCATTCGATTGCCGACGCGATCCCTGCATCAAGGATTGGCGGCCTCAACGCCGTCGCCACATCGCGCACCAGCTGGAACAGCTGAGCGATCAAGCGCTTCATGCTATTCAAGCGATCACGCAGGCCAGGGTCCAGATCGGCGTAGGCCAGCTCACACATCGACGTTTCCAGCTTGAGAACGGTCAGCATCTGACCCAGCTCGTCGTGAACTTCCCGGGCAATGCGCGCCTTTTCTTCTTCCCGAACGGTTTCGAGATGCGCCGACAGCTCACGCAATTGCTCAGCCAGGCCCTGCAAGCGCGACTCGCTTTCTTGCAGCGCTGCCAGGGAACGACGCCGTTCGGTGACATCGGTGATGAACACCACCAGATATTCCGCCTCGCGAAAGCGCAAAAAACTCAGGGAAACATCGGCGGGTAATGTGCTGCCGTCAGCCCGGAGGCAGTTGCTCTCGAAGGTTTGAGGAGCCTCATCGGTGGACCGCGCGCGCTTCCACAGGTTGAGCCAGCGATCCATGTTCAGGCCCGGTTCGAAGTCAATCAGCGGGCGGTCGACGACGCCGCCCGGCGCGTACCCGAGCATGCTTTCAGCCGCTTGATTGGCGTAACGCACATGGCTGTCCCAGTTGACCCACAAGATGCCGACGGTACTTTGATCAATCGAAAACTGCGCCAGCCGTAACGACTCCTCGCCAGCCTGACGTTGAGTGATGTCCTCACGTGCGGCGAGCAAGTCCCGCTCCAGTGTGTGCTGCTGGCGGCGTTGCCCCACCAGAATGACGATGCACACGCCCGACACCAGCAGCAAAAGAAGCGTCAGGTTTTTCCACAGCCCTGGGGATTCACTCAGCTGTGGGTACTTGGGCTGCAGCCACTGCGCATGGACCTGCTCCAGATCTTTTGCCGGAATCAGCTTCAGGGCTCGGCTGATGATGTCGGACAGTTGCGGCAAATCACGCCGGGAGGCAATGCGCAGTAACTGCGGGAAGCCGACATCACCGACCACGGCCAGGCCAGCGAACTCCCCTTCGCGTGACAGACGACTGAGCTGGGCCTCGTCGATCACGGCATAACGCGCCTGCTGGCTCAACAATAACTGCAGCGCCTGACGCTCAAGCGGTACACCCTGCAAATTCAGATGCGTGTAATTGGAACGCAGGTAATCGGCAGTCACGCTCGGCATTCGCACGGCAACCCGCACCCGCGAATCGAGCTTTTCAAGGTCCACGGTGCCGGAACCGTCACGCTCGCCCACCAGCAATTGCGGTACGCGCATGTACGGGTCGGAGAACAGCCACAGTCGCAACCCCGCCGGCGTCTGTATCAGGCCCGGCGCAAGATCGATCTCGCCTCTGACCAGTGCCTCTTCCAGCGCCGACTGATCGGGGAAATTGCGCCACAGCAGCTCGGTCTGAAACGTCTTCGCCAGCAGGTTGATGACATCGGCGTTGGCACCTGAAAGCTGTTGTGCACGCCGGTCAAATTGCGCGTAGGGCGCTTGCAGCACGATGCCGATGCGCAGCGAGCCGCGCTGATTCAGCCAGTCGCGCTGGGCACTGGTCAATGCTTCGGAACCCGGTGCCTCAGCCTCGGCCATGACCCACGGCGGCGCAGCGAGCATAGCCAGCGCCATCAAGAGCCAGCCTCGGCGGCCGATAACCCAAAGGTGCAACGAGCGGATGATCAACGTGTTATTCCCATTGCGTGAGTCCTTCTACCGGCCCTTCGAGGTGCCGGGTTTTTGGGTCCGCTGCGCAGCATCGGTCTGACCGTACGCTGACCTGACAAACATTCGCTAACCCATTAGGCTGCCGGGATTGTTTCCGGCTTTGGAATATCCGATGTCCTACACCATTCGCGCAATGTTTCCCGCGATTTGCCTGACGCTGATACTACCGCTTGCGCAGCCAGTTCTGGCAGCCGATCCGGCACCAGGCGCCGACGCGGCAGCGGCTGACGCACCCGCCGAGCGTCAGGCGTTTCCGTCACGCAGTCAGGAAGATGCTTTAGCGCTCGAGCGCCAATTGCCTCAAGGCGAGCAGCAGAAACTCCAGGCTGGTGACGAAACCTTCCTTGCGCTATGGAAGCCAGCCAATACCGACGATCCCAAAGGCGCGGTGATTGTGATTCCCGGCACCGGAGAAACGGCTGACTGGCCGAACGCCGTCGGGCCGCTACGCCGCAAGTTGCCAGACACGGGTTGGGCGAGCTTGAGCCTGACACTGCCGGATGCCATGGAAGACGGCGTTATCGCACGCGCGGCCGACGCTGCGCCGGCTTCGGGCGACGCTGCCGCTGACAAGGAAAAACCCAAAGGCGCCTCTGACAAAGCGCCAGACCCGACTGCAACTGCGGAGGCAGAAGCTGCCGCCACAGCCGCCAACGCTGCGGCCGTTGCCGAGCAATCCAAAGCCAATGCCGATCGCATCTTCGCCCGCATTGACAGCGCCGTTGCGTTCGCCCAGCAAAACAAAGCACGCACTATTGTGCTGTTGGGGCATGGCAGCGGCGCGTATTGGGCTGCCCGCTTCATGAGTGAAAAGGCATCGCCTGCGGTTCAGAAACTGGTATGGGTCGCTGCGCAGGAAACCGGACGCGATGTGCCCACCCTGCCCGAAATACTGCCGACGCTAAAAGTCGCCACCGCAGACTTTGTGGACAAGGATCGACCGGTCCCACGCAAGCAGGCGCAGGATCGGCTAAACGCCAGCAAGCGAGTGAAAGGCGGAAAATTCACCCAAATCACCCTCAATGCGATTCCGGGAAACACTGCCGCCGAGCAAGAACAACTTGCCCGACGCGTGCGGGGATGGCTGGAGAGTCAATAGATCGCTGCCCCTTTCTGTAGGAGCAAATTCATTCGCGAGGCGCCGGATCGGGTTCAAGCCACGAGTGCGTCTGGCCAACACGCTGGCTTCTACAGATTCAACGCCTTAACTCACCTGAATCCGCGCCGTTGCCGTATGACTCCGTAGGCGTTGTGAAGCTCACGCGTGCGTTCTGTTGCATCACGCACCTGCCGCTGCGTCGCGCCCGTCCCGGCCACTTTGTCGGGGTGATGACGGCTTAACAGCAGTCGATACGCGCGCTTGATCTGGGCGGGCTCCGCATCTGCCTTGACCCCGAGCAGACGCAATGCGTCTTGATATTCGTTGCCGGTGCTGGGGAGCGGTTTCTTTGGTTGTGTACCATCTTCGGAAGCCGACAGCGCCTGAACCTTGTCAGCCGGCCAGCCCAGCCACTTACCCCAGAGCACAATCAGTTCACGCTCCCCCCGAGACGCCTTTCCGTCCGCCCACGCCATCCGCCAGCAAGCCCGCAAGAGGCCCTCGGCGGCATGAGGCTGGGATTTGAGGCGCGCCAGAAAACCGCGCAAATTGTCGCGCCCGTCCTTGCCTCGATTGAACGCCTGAATCGCCCGGCGTTGCGCAGGCTCACTCAGGTCCAGACGGCGCATTTCAACGCGCGCCTGCTGAATGTGCCCATCGACCACGCGGCCATCTTTTTTGGCCAGCCGCCCTAGCAGGATGAAAATCAGCTCGTCGTCACGGGGTACGGCACGTCCCCCAAGCCGTTCTCGCAGATGCGCCCAAGTGTGCAGCGCCAGGCGCCTGTCGAGAGCTTGTCCCAACAAGGCGCCGAGCATCGCGCCTGGAATGCTGGCGATGCCATAACCCAGACCGCCACCTATCAGCGTGCATGGCCACAGCATCTAGGGCTTCACCGCGAGCAGTTGTTCGACTTCGGCAAGCCGCTCATGCGTCCCGACATCCACCCAACGCCCGGTGAAGTGCTCCCCGGTCACCAACCCTTTAGCCATTGCCTCACGCAGCAACGGCGCCAGCTTGAAAGCGCCGTCTGCGCAACCTTTAAACAGCAGCGGATGCAGCACCGCAATGCCGCTGTAAGTCAGCCGCGGCAGTTCGGCATCGTCATGCACCTGGCCGTCCACCAAGGCGAAATCGCCGTGCGGGTGATGTGCCGGGTTGTCTACCAACACCAAGTGCGCCAGTCCGGAGATCGGCGCGTTCAGTGCAGTGAAGTCGCAGTCTGTCCAGATATCGCCGTTGACCACCAGAAATGGCCCATCGCCCAACAGCGGCAACGCACGGAAAATCCCGCCACCGGTTTCGAGCGGCTCACCTTCGGGGGAGTAATGGATGTTCAGGTCAAGTCGCTTGCCGTCACCCAGATAATCTTCGATTTGCTGGCCAAGCCAGGCGTGGTTGATCACCACGTCCTCAAAACCTGCGCTGCGAAGAGCGCGCAGGTGGTATTCGATCAGCGGAACACCGCCTGCACGAACCAGCGGTTTGGGGGTGTGCAGGGTCAGCGGACGCAAGCGTTCGCCTTTGCCTGCAGCAAGAATCATGGCTTTCATGCATCCCTCTTTAAAACAGTTCGGGCCTCGCTCACGTCGAGAGCCTCCTGCCGATTGTTATTTGTGCTGGCGTAATTCGGGCTGACCGAGGCTGGTCAGTAAATTGCCGAGTTCAACCAATTCGGGTCTACGCGTCAGCACCGCTTCTATATAGGCGAAGAAGCGCGGCACGTCGGCCACATAGCGCGGCTTGCCATCACGGTGGCAGATGCGCGCAAAAATCCCGATCACCTTCAAATGTCGCTGTACGCCCATCAAATCGCTGGCCCGCAGAAACTCATCGACACTGGCCTGCACCGGCAAACCCAATGCCAAAGCACGCCCCCAGTAACCTTTTAGCCAGCCCTGGACACGCTCCTCCGGCCAACTCAAAAACGCGTCCTTGAACAGGCACGTGATGTCATAAGTCACCGGGCCATACACCGCGTCCTGAAAGTCCAGCACGCCGGGATTGGGCTCACTGAGCATCAGATTGCGTGGCATGAAGTCTCGATGCACCAGCACTTTAGGCTGCGCCAGGGCACTTTCGATCAATAGATTACTGATCTGCTCCCAGCTCGCTTGCTGCGCCTGATCGAACTCGATGCCCAGATGACGCTTCACGTACCACTCCGGGAACAACTCAAGCTCACGGCTCAGCAGCGCAACATCGTAGCTGGGCAGCGGTGCATCCATGGGCAGTTGCTGATACGCCAGCAGCGCATCAATGGCATCGGCAAATAATTGATCGGCGTTCTGTTCATTGATCACGTCGAGAAACGTTTTCTGACCGAGATCGTTCAGTAGCAAGAAGCCTTGTGTCAGGTCTTCGGCATAAATTTTTGGAACATTAATTCCTGACTCGCTCAACAAATGAGCGATATCAACGAACGGTTTGCAGTTTTCCTGGGGGGGCGGAGCGTCCATGACGATAAAAGTCCGGCCTTCGCCCTCCCACCGAAAATATCGACGAAAACTCGCGTCGCTACTGGCCGCAGTCAACGTGGCCGGGGGTATCGGGCCCCAATTTTGCGCAGCAAAGAGGATTGAAAGTTGCTCATCAAGCCAAACTTTCAGGTGTTGCAGGCGTACATCTTGATCTGGCATTACAAGGGTCTCCGACGGCGCTAGCCGTCAAGCGGGTCATGCTTTATTATCCGACATCTTTTTCAGCCCATCGAGAGGCGTGCGGCCCCCCCGCGGGCAGATGGCGCGCAGGAAGCCCGGATTAATAAGATGGCATTGAAATCCCCCGCGTTTCGTAAAAAATTTCCGTTGCTTGTAACCGGCAGTTTGCTGGCCATGCAACCTTTAGCCACCCAATACGCGGTGGCGGCAGAACAGTTTGACTGCTCGGTATCCGCCGCAGGCTCCTGGGATTGCGCACCAAAAGCAACCGCTGCGCAGTTGCCTCCACGGCCTGTGCACAGCGCGACCAGTGTCAGCTCCAATGGCACAGTGATCGAATCCGGTACTGCTTCCGGTGGTGAAGTCGTGCCCAAGACGACTCTGGTCACCGAGGCCAAGGGCCGTGGCCTGAGATCGCGCAGTGCCGATTACAGCCACCTCGACTGGGTTCCCCGCGAGCGACTGACCGCAGCACAACTGGCCGAAACCGGTCCGTACTGCTCCGGCGCTTACATCGAGCCTATTCGTCCTGGCATGGACGACAAGACGCCCAAAAGCGACGCCCCCACCTTTATCGGTGCCAAGGCTTCACGCTATGAGCAAGAAGCACAGGTCGCGACCCTGGCCGGTGATGTCGTCATGCGTCAGGGCAGCATGCAGCTTCAAGCTCAGGAAGCTTCGCTGCATCAGGCCGAGAACCGTGGCGAGCTGAACGGCGATGTCCGTCTGCGCGATAACGGTGCCCTGATCGTCGGCGATCATGCCGAGGTCCAGCTCGACACGGGCGAAGCCCAGATCGACAACGCTGAATACGTTCTGCACAAATCCAACATCCGAGGCAACGCGCTGTACGCAAAACGTGCAGAGAACGCGATCATCCGGCTGAAGGACGGTACGTACACCACGTGCGAACCGAACAGCAACGCCTGGACCATCAAGGGCAACAACATCACGCTGAACCCGGCCACCGGTTTCGGTACGGCGACCAACGCCACGCTTCGGGTCAAAGACATCCCGATTCTGTACACCCCGTACATCTACTTCCCGATCGACGACCGTCGCCAGTCAGGCTTCCTGCCACCCACCATCGGTGCCAGCAGCGATACTGGCCTGTCGTTGCTCACGCCTTACTACTTCAACCTGGCGCCTAACTACGACGCCACGTTGTACCCCACCTACATGGCCAAACGCGGCTTGTTGATGGAAGGCGAGTTCCGCTACCTGACCAAAAGCAGCGAAGGTCAGTTCGGCGGCGGTTACCTGAACGACGAAGACGACGATCGCAAGCTGCAGTCTGATTACACCGACAAGCGCTGGATGATCAACTGGCAGCACCAGGGCGGTCTCGATTCGCGCTGGGCGACGCATGTCGACTTCACCGACATCAGCGACCCGTACTACTTCAAGGATTTGAAGACGGGCCAGGAAGGCATCGGCGTTCACGACTATGTCAATCAGCAAGCTGACCTGACTTACCGGGGTGACAGCTACGTCGCACGCCTGAACGCGCAGCAATATGAGCTGGCAACCGTCACGCAGATCACCCCTTACGGCCGGCTGCCTCAGTTAACGCTGGACGGCACGCTGCCTTACAGCCCTGGGGGCCTGAAGTTTGGTTACGAAACGGAAGCCGTTCGGTTTGATCGTGATTTGAGAACCGGCAATTACACCGACCAGGATGGCATCGTCAGCCCTCGCCTGGACAGAAACGTTGCGGGTCTTGCGCGCGCCAATGGCGATCGACTGAACCTCGCTCCGTCAATGAGCCTGCCGCTGACCGCCTCTTACGGCTTTGTCACGCCGAAGTTGAAATACGTCTACACCAAATACGATCTTGATTTGGACAGCCAGGGCAAGAGCACGTTGCTGCCAGGTGAAACGTTCAACACCTCGCAGGACCGCGGCGTTCCAATCTTCAGCGTAGACAGCGGCCTGTATTTCGACCGCAACACTCAATGGTTCGGCAAGGACTATCGTCAAACGCTCGAGCCGCGCCTGTACTACTTGTACGTGCCGGAGAAAAACCAGGATGACATCCCGATTTTCGACTCGGGTGAAACAACCTTCAACTACGCCTCGCTGTTCCGCGACAACCGCTTCGTCGGCTCCGACCGCATCGGCGACGAAAACAAACTGTCGCTGGGCGTGACCAACCGCTGGATCGAAGACAACGGCTTTGAGCGTCAGCGATTCAGTATCGGCCAAGCCCTGTACTTCGCGGACCGCAAAGTGCAACTGCCGGGCATCAGCTTCGAAGACCGTCAGGACGCCAGAGCGAATGTTTCGCCGTACGCGCTGGAATACGAATATCGCTTCAACCGTGACTGGCGCGCTTCGTCGGATTTCAACTGGGATCCGGATAGCCACAGCACCCGTTCCGGCAGCGCGATGGTTCACTACCAGCCTGAAGACAACCCGGGCAAGATCATCAACGCTGGCTATCGCTACCGTAATGACCAGGTTCGCTACGACCAGACCACAGGTCGCTGGAGCGTTGGCGGTGGCGACTTTGGTACCCCAGGACAACCGGGTTACATCAAGGACTACTACAAGATCCAGCAGCATGACTTCTCGGTCATCTGGCCAATCGTTCCTCAATGGAGTGCGATCAGCCGCTGGCAGTACGACTACAACCGTAACCGTACCCTTGAAGCCTTTGGTGGCTTTGAATACGACAACTGCTGCTGGAAGCTCCGCCTGATCAATCGCTACTGGGTTGACTACGACGAGAACACCCAGGAAGCGCCTCAGAACGAAAAAGGCGACCGCGGCATTTTCCTACAAATTGTGTTGAAGGGACTTGGTGGCGTTGTTGGCCAGAAAGTAGAGAGCTTCCTCGACCAAGGCATCCAAGGTTATCGTGAACGTGAAGACCAAGCTTTCTGATTGTCTGCGCCCCCTGATGTTGGGCGCTTTACTCATCGGTTCGGTGGCGCACGCTGAAGTGCGCTCCATCGACAAAGTTGCCGCCATCGTCGACAACGACGTGGTCATGCAAAGCCAGCTGGACCAGCGTATCCGCGAAGTCCAGCAGACGATTGCCAAGCGTGGCCAGGGCGTACCGCCCCCAAGCGCTTTGCAATCGCAGGTACTGGACCGACTGATTCTGGAAAACCTTCAACTGCAGATCGGCGAACGCTCAGGCATTCGCATCACAGATGAGGAGCTGAACCAGGCCATCGGCACCATCGCTCAGCGCAACCAGATGAGTATCGAGCAGTTCAAGGCCGCTCTGGTTCACGACGGTTTGTCGTACCAGAGCGCTCGCGAGCAGGTTCGTCGGGAAATGATCATCAGCCGGGTGCGTCAGCGCCGGGTTGCCGAGCGCATTCAGGTATCGGAACAGGAAGTCAAAAACTTCCTTGCTTCGGATTTGGGCAAAGCGCAATTTTCCGAAGAGTTTCACCTGGCCAACATCCTGATTCCTACGCCTGATAGCGCGACGTCTGCCCAGATCCAGGCAGCCGCTGCCAAGGCAAAAGACATCTACGGCAAGCTCCAGCAAGGCGCTGACTTCGGTCAGATGGCAATCGCTTCCTCTGCGAGCGAAAGCGCGTTGGAAGGCGGCGACATGGGCTGGCGCAAAGCTGCCCAACTGCCACCGCCTTTCGGTGACATGCTCAGCACCATGCGCGCTGGCGAAGTAACGCCTCCTGCGCGCACGCCGGGTGGTTTCATCATCCTCAAACTGCTGGAAAAACGCGGCGGCGAAGGCCAGACCCAGATGCGCGACGAAGTGCATGTGCGTCACATCCTGATCAAGCCAAGTGAAATCCGCACCGAGGCCGAAACCAAGCTTCTGGCGCAGAAGATTTACGACCGTATCCAGAATGGCGAAGACTTCGGCGAACTGGCGAAGAGCTTCTCCGAAGATCCGGGTTCGGCGCTCAACGGTGGCGACCTGAACTGGGTTGATCCTAACTCGTTGGTCCCCGAGTTCCGTGAAGTCATGGCTGAAACGCCGCAGGGCACGCTTTCCAAGCCCTTCCAGACGCAATATGGCTGGCACGTGCTTGAAGTATTGGGCCGTCGCGCAACTGACAGCACCAATCAGGCGCGTGAACAACAAGCAATGTCCGTACTGCGTAACCGCAAATACGACGAAGAGCTGCAGACCTGGTTGCGTCAGATTCGTGACGAAGCCTACGTTGAAATCAAAATCCCTGGCGCTGACCAGGCTGCGCAGTGAAACCAAAGCGTTTCGCACTGACACCCGGCGAGCCCGCTGGCATTGGTCCCGACCTGTGCTTGCTGCTCGCCGCGCACCCTCAGCCCTACCCCCTGATTGCTATCACTAGCCGCGACTTGCTCACTGAGCGAGCCGTGCTGTTGGGTGTGGCCGTCACGCTTGTGCCGGTTAAGCCAGACGCCTGGCCTGATGTGCCCGCCCCTGCTCACAGCCTTTATGTCTGGGACACCCCGCTTCAAGCGCCGGTGACGGCAGGGACGCTGGACAAGGCCAATGGCTCGTTCGTCTTGCAGACATTGACCCGTGCGGGTGAAGGCTGCATGAACGGCGACTTCGTCGGCATGATTACCGCACCGGTCCATAAAGGCGTGATCAACGAGAGCGGCATCGCCTTCTCGGGTCACACCGAATTTCTGGCCGAACTGACCAGCACCGAGCAAGTGGTCATGATGCTCGCCACCGGTGACCTGCGCGTGGCGTTGGTCACGACGCATCTTCCCCTGCGTGAAGTCGCTGACGCCATAACGCCAGACCGTCTGGAGCGGGTGACCCGTATCCTGCATGCCGACCTGGTGAACAAGTTCGGCATCGCGCATCCGCGGATTCTGGTCTGCGGACTCAACCCGCACGCTGGCGAAAGCGGGCATCTGGGCCGCGAAGAAATCGACATTATCGAACCTACATTGGAGCGCCTGCGCAGCGAGGGCCTTGATTTGCGAGGCCCGCTGCCTGCCGACACTCTGTTTACCCCGAAATATCTGGAGCACTGCGATGCGGTGCTGGCGATGTACCACGATCAGGGCCTGCCCGTACTCAAGTACAAAGGCTTCGGCGCAGCGGTCAACGTGACCCTGGGTTTACCGATCATCCGCACCTCCGTCGATCACGGCACCGCGCTGGATCTGGCGGGTAGCGGCAAGATCGACACGGGTAGTCTGAAGGTCGCACTGGAAACCGCCTACCAGATGGCAGAGACGCATTAATGAGCGAGCAATTCCAACACAAGGCGCGCAAGCGCTTTGGGCAAAACTTCCTGCACGACGCAGGTGTGATCGACAAGATCCTGCGCGCGATCCGTGCCAAGCCTGAGGACCGCATGCTGGAAATCGGCCCGGGCCAGGGCGCACTGACCGAGGGCCTGCTCAACAGCACCGCTCAACTCGACGTAGTGGAACTGGACAAGGACCTGATCCCGATCCTGATGCACCAATTCGGCAGCAAACCGAACTTCAATCTGCATCAGGGCGACGCGCTCAAGTTCGACTTCACCAGCCTCAACGCCGTGCCAGGCAGCCTGCGCGTGGTGGGCAACCTGCCGTACAACATCTCGACGCCGCTGATTTTCCACCTGTTGCAAAACGCCAGCCTGATCCGCGACATGCACTTCATGCTGCAAAAAGAAGTCGTCCAGCGTCTGGCAGCGACCCCCGGCGGTGGAGACTATGGCCGCCTGTCGATCATGGTTCAGTACCACTGCCGCGTGGAACACCTGTTCAACGTGGGTCCGGGAGCGTTCAACCCCCCGCCGAAAGTTGATTCGGCCATCGTCCGTTTGGTGCCCCATGAAACCCTGCCCCACCCGGCCAAGGACCATCGAGTGCTTGAGCGCGTGGTTCGTGAAGCGTTCAACCAGCGCCGCAAGACCCTGCGCAATACACTCAAAGCCCTGCTGACCAGCGAAGAAATCACCGAAGCCGGGGTTGATGGTGGATTGCGTCCAGAACAGCTGGACCTTGCCGCTTTTGTCCGTCTGGCCGATAAACTTAGCGAGAAGCCTGCGGTCGAGTAAGAGGGTCAGGAGATGTCAGCACCCGGCTCTCATTGTTTCTTTAGCCGCGACATGTCCTAGACTGACTCTACACCGGGCTTCTTTCCGGCTTTTTCCGCTCTCGCTTTTAAGGCCTCTTGCATGTCCGATTCCCGTTATCAGGTCGACGTCAGCGTCGTTACCCGCTTCCTTGAAGAACAGTCGCAGCCTGAGCAGAACCGCTTTGCCTTCGCCTACATCGTCACGGTCCACAACAACGGCTCGCTGCCTGCCAAGTTGCTGGCCCGACACTGGGTCATCACCGATGGCGATGGCAACGTCGAAGAAGTGCGCGGCGACGGCGTCGTCGGTCAGCAGCCATTGATTCAGGCCGGCCAAAGCCATACCTACAGCAGTGGCACCGTCATGACCACCACGGTGGGTAACATGCAGGGTACTTATCAAATGCTTGCCGAAGATGGCAAACGCTTCGATGCCGTGATCGCGCCGTTCCGGCTGGCGGTGCCCGGGGCTCTGCACTGATGGCGGTTTACGCAGTCGGCGACCTTCAGGGTTGCCTTGCACCTCTTGAATGCTTGCTCGAACACGTCGGTTTCGAACCCGGCAAAGACCAGCTGTGGCTGGTGGGTGACCTGATCAATCGGGGGCCTCAATCGCTGGAAACCCTGCGCTACATCTACGCGATGCGTGACTCGGTGGTGTGCGTGCTCGGCAATCACGACCTGCACTTGCTCGCCGCGGGCCGCAACATCGAGCGCCTGAAAAAAGGCGACACACTGCGCGAGATCCTCGAAGCCCCGGATGCAGAACTGCTGCTCCAATGGCTACGCCGGCAAAAAATGATGCATTACGATGCTGAACGCGACATTGCACTGGTGCACGCGGGCATCCCGCCGCAGTGGACCCTGAAAAAAGCGCTGCGGTGCGCCGAAGAAGTCGAAGAAGCGTTGCGCGACGATAACCGGTTTGAGCCTTTCCTCGATGGCATGTATGGCAATGAGCCCGCCAAGTGGGACAAAGATCTGCACGGCGTTGCGCGTCTGCGGGTGATTACCAACTACTTCACACGCATGCGGTTCTGCACCAGCGACGGCAAACTCGACTTCAAAGCCAAAGAAGGCATCGATGCCGCGCCGCCGGGTTACGCACCCTGGTTCCGCCACAAAGATCGCAAGACCAAGGGCCTGAGTATTATTTTTGGCCATTGGGCAGCCCTCGAGGGACGCTGCGATGAGCCGGGCATCTATGCGCTGGACACCGGCTGCGTATGGGGCGCCGCGCTTTCGATGCTCAATGTCGACACGCGCCAGATGCACCGCTGCGAATGCGACGCCAAGGGCAACGCCGAGCTGGGCAAGGTTCGTACATTGACCACGCAGGAACAAAACGCAATCAGGCATTAGAATTCATTCTTCACAGATCCCGACTGCTCGGGATCATTGCGGCCGAGGAGCCTACCCCATGACCGACTTCAAACGCATCGCTCCCGAACAGGCTCAAGCCCTGCGCGAACAAGGCGCAGTGCTGGTAGATGTACGCGACCAACAGACATTTGACAGCAACCACATCCCCGACTCCCATCACCTGGATAACCACTCCATCGCCGACTTCATCCGCGAAGCCGACCTGGATAAACCGTTGGTTGTGGTCTGCTACCACGGCAACTCCAGTCAGAGCGCGGCGGCCTATCTGGTCGGCCAGGGATTCTCGGATGTATACAGCCTGGACGGTGGTTTTGAGCTGTGGAAAACCACGTTTCCTGCCGAAACCGCTTAAGGCTGAAACAAAAAATATTTTTCTCCCCGCGATCCCGCGTCCTACGTGGGCTCGCGCATCCAACTGACGAACGGCTAGCGTTCGATTACACGCATTCCTTCTTTCTCTCTTCGATTCCGAACTATCCTAAGACGCAGGCCATCCGAATCAGGGGAGAGCCGGTACACCGGCGCGTGGGTCATCGGTAGTTATTTATAGGGTGTTCTGGGGGGTAATTAGCCACTGAGCGATCAGTCGCTAACCAGCATCAACTGACGATCCGCCGCCGGCTCCACGTATCGAGCGAGGTGACGTCATGAGTATTTTTAGCCACTTCCAACAACGCTTTGAATCGACACGCCAGGAAGAGCTCTCGCTACAGGAGTACCTCGAGCTCTGCAAACAGGACCGCAGTGCTTACGCGTCGGCCGCTGAACGTCTGCTGCTGGCGATTGGTGAGCCTGAATTGTTCGACACCTCGACCAACTCGCGGCTATCACGAATCTTTTCCAACAAGGTCATTCGGCGCTATCCCGCGTTCGAAGAATTCCACGGCATGGAAGATTGCATCGAGCAAATCGTCTCGTACTTCCGCCACGCCGCTCAGGGCCTCGAGGAAAAGAAACAGATCCTTTATCTGCTCGGTCCGGTAGGCGGCGGTAAATCGTCTCTGGCTGAAAAACTCAAATCGCTGGTCGAAAAAATACCTTTCTACGCCATCAAGGGCTCCCCGGTTTTCGAATCACCCTTGGGCCTCTTCAAACCCACCGAAGACGGGACGATCCTCGAAGAGGACTACGGCATCCCGCGCCGGTACCTGAACACCATCATGTCGCCTTGGGCAACCAAACGTCTGGCCGAATTTGGAGGTGACATCAGCCAGTTCAAGGTGGTGAAGCTCTATCCGTCGATCCTCAACCAGATCGCTGTGGCTAAAACCGAACCGGGCGATGAGAACAACCAGGATATTTCGGCGCTGGTCGGTAAGGTCGATATCCGCAAGCTCGAAGAGTACCCACAGAACGACGCCGACGCTTACAGCTACTCGGGCGCATTGTGCCGGGCCAACCAGGGTCTGATGGAATTCGTCGAGATGTTCAAGGCGCCAATCAAGGTGCTCCACCCGTTGCTGACCGCTACACAGGAAGGTAACTACAACAGCACCGAAGGTTTGGGCGCGATTCCCTTTACCGGCATCTTGCTGGCCCACTCCAATGAATCGGAATGGCACAGCTTCCGTAATAACAAGAATAACGAAGCGTTCATTGACCGGATCTACATCGTGAAGGTGCCTTACTGCCTGCGCGTCAGTGACGAGATAAAGATCTACGACAAGCTGCTGTTCAACAGCTCGCTGGCCAAGGCGCATTGCGCGCCAGATACCTTGAAAATGCTGGCGCAATTCACAGTCTTGTCGCGACTGAAAGAGCCGGATAATTCCAACATCTACTCGAAGATGAGGGTGTACGACGGCGAGAACCTGAAAGACACCGACCCCAAAGCCAAGTCGATCCAGGAATACCGCGACAGCGCGGGTGTGGACGAGGGCATGAACGGTTTGTCGACACGGTTTGCGTTCAAAATCCTGTCGAAAGTCTTCAACTTCGACCCGCACGAAATCGCCGCGAACCCGGTGCATCTGCTTTACGTGCTGGAGCAACAGATCGAGCAAGAGCAGTTTCAGGCGGAAACCCGCGAGCGTTACCTGCGCTTCATCAAGGAATATCTGGCTCCGCGTTATATCGAGTTCATCGGCAAGGAAATCCAGACTGCCTATCTGGAGTCCTACAGCGAATACGGACAAAACATTTTCGACCGCTATGTGCTGTATGCAGATTTCTGGATTCAGGATCAGGAATACCGCGATCCTGAAACCGGAGAAATCCTGAACCGAGTGGCTCTGAACGAAGAACTGGAAAAAATCGAGAAACCTGCAGGCATCAGCAATCCGAAGGATTTCCGTAACGAGATCGTTAACTTCGTGTTGAGGGCCCGCGCCAACAACAACGGCAAGAACCCAACCTGGCTCAGCTACGAGAAGCTGCGGGTGGTGATCGAGAAGAAAATGTTCTCCAACACCGAGGACCTGCTGCCGGTTATCAGCTTCAACGCCAAGGCGAGCAAGGACGATCAGCAAAAGCACAACGATTTTGTCACCCGAATGGTCGAGCGCGGTTACACCGACAAACAGGTACGGCTGCTCTCCGAGTGGTACCTGCGCGTCCGGAAGTCGCAGTAACGCAGCTGTAAGCTACAGGCTTCAAGCGGCAAGCTGGACCGGTCAGCTTTTCGAGTCGGACCGGCCTGCGCTTGCGGCTTGCAGCTGTTTTCTACTTGCAGCTGCCCGGAGGGCTCCAGATGGGTTATGTGATCGATCGACGCCTTAATGGCAAAAACAAAAGCACGGTGAATCGGCAGCGCTTCCTGCGCCGTTACCGTGATCACATCAAAAAAGCAGTCGAAGAAGCCGTCAGTCGCCGCTCCATCACTGACATGGAGCATGGCGAGCAAATCAGTATTCCCGGTCGCGATATCGATGAGCCCGTTTTGCACCATGGCCGCGGTGGCAAGCAAACCGTCGTGCATCCGGGCAACAAAGAGTTCACCTCTGGCGAACATATCGCCCGTCCACAAGGAGGCGGCGGTGGGAAAGGTCCTGGAAAGGCAGGCAATTCCGGCGAAGGCATGGATGAGTTTTCTTTTCAGATCACTCAAGAAGAGTTCCTTGAGTTCATGTTCGAGGACCTTGAACTGCCGAACCTGGTGAAGCGCAATCTCACCGGCACCGACACGTTCAAAACCGTCCGCGCCGGTATCAGCAACGAGGGCAATCCTTCCCGCATCAACATAATTCGCACATTGCGTTCGGCTCATGCCCGAAGGATTGCGCTGTCCGGCAGCAGCCGCGCAAAACTCAGAGAGGTCACAGCTGAACTCGAGCGCATGCGGCGCGAAGAGCCCGATAACTTCGGCGATATTCAAGAGCTGGAGGCTGAATCCGAAAAGCTCAAAGCGCGTATTCGCCGTGTCCCGTTTCTTGACACGTTCGACCTCAAATACAACCTGCTGGTAAAGCAGCCCAACCCCAGTTCCAAAGCGGTTATGTTTTGCCTGATGGACGTTTCGGGTTCGATGACCCAAGCGACCAAAGACATCGCCAAACGCTTCTTCATCCTGCTGTACCTTTTTCTCAAGCGTAATTACGACAAGATCGAGGTCGTGTTCATACGCCATCACACCAGCGCCCGCGAAGTCGACGAAGAGGAGTTTTTTTATTCTCGGGAAACCGGCGGCACCATCGTTTCCAGTGCACTGAAGCTGATGCAGGAGATCATGGCCGAGCGCTACCCCACCAACGAATGGAATATCTACGCAGCTCAAGCCTCGGATGGCGATAACTGGAACGATGACTCGCCCATCTGCCGTGACATTCTGATCAAGCAGATCATGCCCTTTGTGCAGTACTACACTTATGTCGAAATCACACCGCGTGAACATCAGGCGCTGTGGTTCGAGTACGAACGCATCGGTGAGGCCTTTGCCGATACCTTTGCCCAGCAGCAGCTGGTTTCTGCCGGTGATATCTATCCGGTATTCCGTGAACTCTTCCAGCGCAGGTTAGTGACATGACCGCTAGAGAGCAGAAGCGCCAACCCCTCTCCACGGGTTCCGAGTGGACGTTTGAACTGATCCAGGCGTACGACCGGGAAATCAGTCGCATCGCCGAGCGTTACGCCCTGGACACTTATCCCAACCAGATCGAGGTCATCACCGCAGAGCAGATGATGGACGCCTATGCGTCGGTCGGGATGCCGCTGGGTTATCACCACTGGTCCTACGGCAAACACTTCCTCAGCACCGAAAAGTCCTACTCGCGTGGACAGATGGGCCTGGCGTACGAAATCGTCATCAACTCTGATCCCTGCATCGCCTATCTGATGGAAGAAAACACCATCTGCATGCAGGCCTTGGTGGTGGCGCACGCTTGTTACGGTCATAACAGCTTTTTCAAAGGCAACTACCTGTTCCGCACCTGGACCGACGCCAGCTCGATCATCGATTATCTGGTGTTCGCCAAGCAGTACATCATGCAATGCGAGGAGCGCCACGGCATCGATGCCGTCGAAGACCTGCTCGACTCCTGTCATGCACTGATGAATTACGGCGTCGACCGTTACAAGCGGCCGTACCCGATTTCTGCTGAAGAGGAACGACGTCGGCAGAAAGACCGCGAGGAGCATCTGCAGAAGCAGATCAATGACTTGTGGCGCACCATCCCCAAAAGCGCCGACAAGAACAACAAGGAGGACAACGCGCGTTTCCCGGCCGAGCCGCAGGAGAACATTCTTTATTTCATCGAGAAACACGCACCGTTGCTGGAGCCATGGCAGCGTGAAGTGGTGAGGATCGTTCGCAAGATCGCGCAGTACTTTTACCCACAGCGCCAGACACAGGTCATGAACGAAGGCTGGGCGACGTTCTGGCACTACACCTTGATGAATGACCTGTACGACGAAGGTCTGGTGACCGATGGTTTCATGATGGAGTTCCTGACGTCGCACACCAGCGTGATCTATCAACCTGGCTTCGACAGCCCCTACTACAGCGGTATTAACCCCTACACGCTGGGCTTTGCCATGTATCAGGACATCCGGCGGATGTGTGAAAAGCCCACTGACGAGGATCGCAAGTGGTTCCCTGACATTGCCGGCACGGATTGGCTGACAGCCGTGAAGTTCGCCATGAGCAGCTTTAAGGACGAGAGTTTCATCCTGCAATACCTGTCGCCAAAAGTGATTCGCGATCTGAAGCTCTTCAGCATCATGGACGACGACCAGAAAGACGACTTGCTGGTGCCTGCGATCCATGACGAGCCGGGTTACAAGATCATTCGCGAAACCCTCGCGGCCCAGTACAACCTTGGCAATCGGGAACCCAATGTGCAGATTTACAGCATCGACCGGCGGGGCGACCGGTCACTGACACTGCGCCATCAACAACATGATCGCAAACCGCTCGGCGACTCCACAGACGAGGTTCTCAAGCATTTGCACCGGCTGTGGGGGTTCGATATCCACCTGGAAACCCTGCAAGGCGATCATGTGATGAAAGTCCATCATGTTCCGCCACGAAGCGAGCACGCTGAAAGTGAATATCCCAGGCTCGATTTGGCGGTCGTACATCTTTAACCAGTAACAGCGCCGTTTTAACCTCCGCGAGCGTGACGTTAGGTTTATCCTGTCGCGCTCACGGAGGTTTTTTCATGCAATTTTATAAAGTCGGCGGCGCTGTACGTGATCGCCTGCTCGGTAAACCGGTCGCAGACGTCGACTGGGTCGTGGTTGGCGCCACCACTGATGAAATGCTCATCAAAGGGTATCGTCCGGTAGGGACTGATTTTCCGGTGTTTCTACACCCCATGACCGGAGAGGAATACGCGCTGGCGCGCACTGAGCGCAAAAGCGGACATGGCTATAACGGCTTCGTGTTTCACGCAGCGCCGGACGTCACGCTGGAAGAAGACCTGATACGTCGGGATCTGACCATCAATGCCATCGCCGAAGACAAAGACGGCAAACTGACTGACCCCTATCACGGCCAACAAGATCTTGAAGCTCGGATTTTGCGTCACGTTTCTCCGGCGTTCGCAGAAGATCCGCTGCGTGTCCTTCGCGTTGCCCGATTCGCAGCCCGCTACGCTCCGGATGGTTTCACCATTGCTCCAGATACTCTGGACTTGATGCGCGAGCTGAGCGAATCCGGCGAACTGCAAGCGCTCACGCCCGAGCGCAGCTGGAAAGAAATCTCACGCGCCCTGATGGAAAGCCAGCCACAAGTGTTCATCCGCGTGCTGCGTGATTGCGGCGCCCTCAAAGTGCTTATCCCGGAAGTCGACGCACTCTTCGGTGTTCCGCAACCAGAAGCGCACCATCCGGAAATCGATACCGGCCTGCATGTGTTGAGCGTGCTTGAACAATCTGCCATTCATCGCCAGCCCCTCAGTGTTCGCTGGGCCTGCCTGCTGCACGACTTGGGCAAGGGGGTGACACCCGAGGCTGATTGGCCAAGACACATTGCCCATGAGTACACCGGCCTGAAGCTGATCAAGTCGGTGAACGCGCGGTTCAAAGTGCCGAGAGACTGTCAGGAATTGGCCCTGCTAGTGGGCCAGTACCACACCCACGGACACCGTGCACTGGAACTCAAGCCCTCGACCCTGCTTGATCTGCTTCAGACATTCGATGTCTATCGCAGACCGCAACGCTTCGAAGAGTTTGTCGTGGCTTGTGAAATGGATGCGCGTGGTCGTAGAGGCCTGGAGGATCGCAGTTATCCACAAGCCGAATATTTGCGCGGCGCGGCCGCCACCGCACGCGAAGTGCAGGTGCAGCCGCTACTGGAAAAGGGCTTCAAAGGGCAAGAACTGGGGGAGGCACTCAAGCTGGAACGGCTGAATGCGCTGAAGGTTTACAAGGCGACTTATAGCAACTGAGTCAAAACCTTTCGCGGGCAAGCGCGCTGCGACAGGAAACCGCGAGGCATCCTGGGAACGCGCTTGATCGCGATAATGCCTGCCTCGCTAGTCCTTAATCTCGGCAATCAGCTCTGACGGCGTCAATTGCTCGCCCCGCCAAGTGAAAGGCACCGGCCATAGCTTCTGATCGATCTGCGCTTCGGCCCATAATTGATGGCAGCTGATTCCTAATCCCGGATGTTCAAGGTCAGGGGCAACAAGCGACAAAGGCCACAAAACGAAAGCGTTTTTGACAATTTCAGCACGCGGCAAGACCAGCCCGTCGAAATTTCCGACCTGCTCTCCGTACAAGAGCACATCAATGTCCAGCGGCAAACCTCTGCGGTCCGGGGCGTAACGCCCATTATCGGCTTCGATGAGTTTCAGGTGACGATCCAGCTCGTTGAGTGGCATGTCGGTCAATGCCGACACAACCAGATTGATGAACGGACCGCTTTTTATGCCCACCGGATGGCTTTCAAACACCGGCGAACAGCTGACATCTTTCAAAAAGCCGCTCAACGCATCGAGCCCTGCGCACAGATGCTTTTCTCGCTCGATATTGCTACCCAGGCCCAGATAAATCCGTGTCAGCGACATCCGCGCTCGATCTCCACGCCCACGCCTTTGGCAGCCGGGACGGCGCCAGGCTTGGTCAGCTTGAGGTGTAGCCAGGGAATATGAAATTCACTCATCAACACCTCAGCCAAGCGCTCGGCGAAGGTTTCGACCAGCTGGAATTGAGAAACGTCGGCGAACGCCTGAATACGTGCCGAAACGCTGGCGTAATCGAGCGCCTTGCTCAGATCATCGCCCGCAGCGGCAGGCCGGTTGTCCCAGGCAAAGCTCAGGTCCAGTCGCAAGCACTGACGGATGCCGCGCTCCCAGTCGTACGCGCCAATCACCGTGTCGACTTCCAGGCCTTCAATAAACACTCTGTCCAACCCGCTCTCTCCGCTGCACGACAAGGGCGCAATGCGCCGTTAGAATCAGGGCTTCATCGCCCGGAATGGTTAGCATGTTTTGGTTACTTGCGTTCCTTGCCTACCTGCTTGGCTCCCTGTCCTTTGCCATCTTGTTGAGCCGCCTGACTGGCAGCCCGGACCCGCGTGCCAGCGGTTCAGGCAACGCGGGCGCGACTAATATGCTGCGCCTCGCGGGGAAAAAACTCGCCATCCTCACGCTGATCGGCGACCTGTGCAAAGGTCTGATCCCGGTGCTGATTGCAGGCTGGGCAGGCCTGAACCCTCGGCTTCAAGCCTGGATCGGCTTGTGTGCGGTGGTCGGGCATCTGTTCCCTCTGTACTTTCGCTTTCGCGGCGGTAAAGGTGTCGCCACGGCCGCCGGCGTGTTGCTAGGCCTGTATCTGCCAGCTGCCCTGCTTGCACTTGCGGCCTGGTTGCTGACGTTCTACCTGACCCGAACAAGCTCGCTGGCCGCGCTGATCGCCACGCCACTGACTTTGCCGTTGCTTGCCTGGCAAGAACCGCGAGCATTGGTGCCGATGACCGTGCTTACGCTACTGATCGTCTGGCGCCATCGGAGCAATCTACGCGACCTCTTCGCCGGGCGCGAACGGCATTTCTGAATCCCTCATCACACCCAATCAGCAATACGTATCAAAGCGCTGGCAACTGCTCCATCGGCCATCGTGCCTGCACGGTAATGCTCAAATTCTCTCGCTGGCCGGCCTGCAACCGCTGACAGCCAGCGAATGCGATCATCGCGCCGTTGTCGGTGCAGAACTCGGGACGCGCATAAAACACATTGCCGCCCATGCTGCCGAGCACTGCCTCAAGCGACAGGCGTAGCGCCTTGTTCGCGCTAACTCCGCCAGCGATGACCAGCCTTTTGAGACCTGTCTGCTTGAGCGCACGCTTGCATTTGATGGTCAACGTGTCCACCACCGCCTGCTGGAATGCCAAGGCGATGTCGCAACGGGTTTGCTCACCGTCGTCCCCAGCGCTTTGACACTGCTGCCAGGTATTGAGGGCAGAGGTCTTGAGGCCGCTGAAGCTGAACTCCAGCCCGGGACGATCTGTCATCGGCCGAGGAAAAAGGAAGCGTCCGGGCACACCGCTCAAAGCAAGGCGGGAGATTTCCGGTCCGCCCGGATAATGCAGCCCCATCATCTTCGCGGTCTTGTCAAACGCCTCACCTGCCGCGTCATCCAGCGTCTCGCCCAACAGCTCGTACTGACCGATGCCGTCGACTCTAACCAGCTGTGTATGGCCGCCTGACACCAACAAAGCGACGAACGGAAACTCGGGCGGGTTTTCCTCAAGCATCGGCGCCAGCAAGTGGCCTTCCATGTGGTGCACGCCGAGGGCCGGGATGCCCCATGCGAACGCTAACGCCTGCGCGCAGGAAGCCCCCACGAGCAATGCGCCCACCAGCCCTGGCCCGGCCGTGTAGGCGATGCCATCAATCTCGGTCACGGCGCAGTCCGCCTGAGCCAGCACTTGCCGGATCAAGGGCAGCATGCGCTTGACGTGATCGCGCGATGCCAGCTCCGGCACTACGCCGCCAAAGACCCGGTGCTGCTCGATCTGACTGAACAGCGCATCGCCGAGAAGCCCGCGTTCGCTGTCGTACAGGGCTACGCCGGTTTCATCGCAGGAGGTTTCCAATCCCAGTACTAACATGGGGTACGCCTTGTTGGGGCTAGATTCGAAGGCGCGCATAATAGTCGCCGCTCATCCCTGCGACCAGCGGTTTTCGATCAGAGGCTTTGCATTCCGCGCAATGAGGGGTTAACATCCGCAACCCTTAAAAACCGACGTACTTAGTGCAGTGTTTGCACCAAGCGTTGACCCCGGTAATGAATGAAGGTAGCTCTGGATGCCAGCCGTCAAAGTTAAAGAGAACGAACCCTTCGACGTAGCTCTGCGTCGTTTCAAGCGCTCCTGCGAAAAAGCCGGTGTTCTGGCTGAAGTTCGTAGCCGCGAATTTTACGAGAAGCCGACTTCGGAGCGTAAGCGTAAAGCAGCTGCTGCTGTTAAGCGTCACGCCAAGAAAGTTCAGCGCGAACAGCGCCGCGCCGTTCGCCTGTACTAATACAGACGTCTGTCGCAAGCTTCTGCCATGCCCGGCCTCAAAGCCGGGCTGTCGGCAGTTGCAGTTTTAGCCTCAAGCAACACCGACAGAGGCTGTCGATGACGCAGATGCGACTTAGACAAACCCCGTCAAACCTGTCTTGCCTGACTCAGGCCGCGTTGACCACGTCTACACTGCCCAAGCAACCGTCGTTACGCTTTGGATTCGCCACGATTTCTCTGGCGAAGCGCCTGATGATGAGAACGCCATGGCTGGACTGATTCCTCAAGGCTTTATTGACGACTTACTGAACCGCACCGACATCGTCGATGTTGTCAGCTCACGCGTTCAATTAAAAAAAACCGGCAAGAACTTCAGCGCCTGCTGTCCGTTCCACAAAGAAAAAACCCCATCGTTCAGCGTTAGCCCTGACAAGCAGTTCTACTATTGCTTTGGCTGTGGCGCGGGCGGCAATGCGCTTGGTTTCCTCATGGACCACGACAACCTGGATTTCCCCCAGGCGGTTGAGGACTTGGCGAAAGCAGCTGGCATGGAGGTACCGCGTGAACAAAGTGTCAAAGGCCAAAAGCCAAGACAGCCTACTGACTCTCCGCTCTACCCATTACTCACCGCCGCAGCCGACTTTTACCGTGCTGCGTTAAAGCGCCACCCGACGCGCAAATCCGCTGTGGAGTATCTGAAGGGCCGAGGCCTGTCAGGTGAAATCGCGCGGGACTTCGGTCTAGGCTTTGCGCCACCAGGCTGGGACAATCTTTACAAGCACCTGAGCAGCGACACGCTTCAACAGAAAGCGATGATTGATGCTGGCTTGCTGATCGAAAACGTGGAAACCGGCAAGCGCTATGACCGGTTTCGCGACCGCGTGATGTTTCCTATCCGCGACAGCCGTGGCCGTGTGATTGCGTTCGGTGGTCGGGTTCTTGGGGACGACAAGCCAAAATACCTGAACTCTCCGGAGACTCCGGTGTTCCATAAGGGTCAGGAGCTGTATGGCCTGTTCGAGGCAAGAAAGTACAACCGCAACCTTGACGAGATCATTGTCGTTGAGGGCTACATGGATGTCATCGCGCTCGCCCAACAAGGCCTGCGTAACGCAGTTGCAACGCTAGGTACCGCTACCAGCGAAGATCACTTGAAAAAGCTGTTTCGGGTCGTACCGAACGTGTTGTTTTGTTTCGATGGCGATCAGGCTGGCCGCAATGCCGCATGGCGCGCACTGGAAGCTGCACTGACAAGCCTGCAGGATGGCCGTCGCGCAAGGTTTCTGTTTCTGCCGGAAGGTGAAGACCCGGACACATTGGTTCGCTCGGAAGGCACAGACGCTTTCAAGGCGAGAATCGCGCAGCACGCTCAACCGCTGGCAGATTATTTTTTTGAGCAGTTGACCAAAGAGGCCGACCCGCGCTCGCTTGAGGGTAAAGCCCATATGGCCACCCTCGCGGCGCCGTTGATTGAGAGGGTCCCTGGGGCGAACCTGCGTGCATTGATGCGCCAGCGGTTGACCGAAATCACAGGGCTTAATACTGCGGCCATGAACCAACTGGCGCAGAACGCTCCTCAGGACGCACCACCCAGTTATGACCAGGGGATCGATTACGATGCCATCCCCGACTACAGCGACTATCAACCGCAAGACGCGTACGAAGCACAGACAGAATGGACACCGAACAAAACCGGTGGTCAGCAGAAGAAATGGGAAAAGAAACCGTGGGACGGTAAAAAGTGGGACAGGAACGGCAAACGGCCTGACTTTGAACCGCGCGGTCCACGGACACCGGCGACGGTTGAACCACCCACCCTTACCGCGCTCAGGACCTTGCTGCATCATCCTGAGCTGTCCGGAAAGGTTGAGGATGCCAGTCATTTCGCCGCAGAAGACAACGTTTATTCGCAGTTGCTGGTGGCTTTGCTCGAAGCACTGCAAAAGAATCCCAAGCTACGTTCGCTGCAACTGATCGCGAGGTGGCACGGGACAGATCAAGGACGATTATTACGACAGCTGGCGGAAAAGGAATGGCTGATATCGGCCGATAACCTTGAACAACAGTTTTTCGACACTATAACTAGCTTGTCCGCCCGCCAACGCGAGCGAAGCCTTGATCAATTGATCAGGAAGGAACGGCAGACCGGGTTGTCCGCTGAGGAAAAAGTTCAGCTGCTCAATCTGTTAAATCGCAAAGTTCCTGCACAAACCCCGACCTCAACTGGCGCGTGAGGTCCTAGCTCGGGTATAATCCCCGGCTTGTTTTTTGCCCGCCAAGACCTTCAGTGGATAGGGTGTTATGTCCGGAAAAGCGCAACAGCAGTCTCGTATCAAAGAGTTGATCACCCTGGGTCGTGAGCAGAAGTATCTGACTTACGCAGAGGTCAACGACCACCTGCCTGAGGATATTTCAGATCCAGAGCAGGTGGAAGACATCATCCGCATGATCAACGACATGGGGATTCCCGTGCACGAGAGTGCTCCGGATGCGGACGCCCTCATGTTGGCTGACGCCGATACCGACGAGGCAGCCGCTGAAGAAGCCGCTGCTGCGTTGGCTGCGGTTGAGACCGACATCGGGCGCACGACTGACCCAGTGCGCATGTACATGCGTGAAATGGGTACGGTCGAGCTTCTGACACGTGAAGGCGAAATTGAAATCGCCAAACGTATCGAAGAAGGCATCCGTGAAGTGATGGGCGCCATCGCGCACTTCCCAGGCACGGTTGAGCACATTCTCTCCGAGTACACTCGCGTCACCACCGAAGGTGGCCGCCTGTCAGACGTTTTCAGCGGTTACATCGACCCGGACGACGGCATTGCGCCGCCTGCCGAGGTGCCACCGCCAGTCGACCCTAAAGCCGAGAAGGTTGAAGGTGCCGACGATGACGAAGACGACTCTGATGATGAAGAGGATGAGGTCGAAAGCGGTCCCGATCCAGTCATCGCTGCGCAGCGCTTCGGCGCGGTTGCAGATCAGATGGCTATTGCCGTCAAGGCGCTGAAAAAACACGGTCGCGGCAGCAAGCAGGCAACTGCCGAATTGCTGGCTCTGGCCGAGTTGTTCATGCCGATCAAACTGGTACCAAAGCAGTTTGAGGGTCTGGTCGAACGCGTTCGTGGCGCACTGGAACGTCTCCGTGCTCAAGAACGCGCGATCATGCAGCTGTGTGTTCGTGATGCTCGCATGCCTCGTGCTGATTTCCTGCGCCAGTTCCCGGGCAATGAAGTTGATCAGAGCTGGACTGACGCACTGGCTAAAGGCAAAGGCAAGTACGCCGAAGCCATTGGCCGTCTGCAAGTGGACATCCAGCGCTGCCAGCAGAAGCTGACTGCACTGCAGGACGAAACAGGTCTGACAATCGCCGAGATCAAGGACATCAACCGTCGCATGTCGATCGGCGAGGCCAAAGCCCGCCGCGCGAAGAAGGAGATGGTTGAAGCCAACTTGCGTCTGGTGATCTCCATCGCCAAGAAGTACACAAACCGTGGTTTGCAGTTCCTCGATCTGATTCAGGAAGGCAACATCGGTTTGATGAAAGCGGTGGATAAGTTCGAATATCGTCGCGGCTACAAGTTCTCGACCTATGCCACCTGGTGGATCCGTCAGGCGATCACTCGCTCGATCGCCGACCAGGCTCGTACCATTCGTATCCCCGTACACATGATCGAGACGATCAACAAGCTCAACCGTATTTCCCGCCAGATGCTGCAGGAAATGGGTCGCGAACCGACACCGGAAGAGCTGGGCGAACGCATGGAAATGCCTGAGGATAAAATCCGTAAGGTATTGAAGATCGCTAAAGAGCCGATCTCCATGGAAACCCCGATCGGTGACGACGAAGACTCGCACTTGGGTGACTTCATCGAAGACTCGACCATGCAGTCGCCAATCGATGTCGCTACGGTAGAAAGTCTGAAAGAAGCAACGCGTGAGGTGCTCTCGGGCCTTACCGCTCGCGAAGCTAAGGTCTTGCGCATGCGCTTCGGTATCGACATGAATACCGACCATACGCTAGAAGAAGTCGGCAAACAGTTTGACGTGACGCGTGAGCGGATTCGTCAGATAGAAGCCAAGGCGCTGCGTAAGCTGCGCCACCCGACAAGAAGCGAACACCTGCGTTCGTTCCTCGACGAGTAAGCGACCCGCTGATCACAAAACCCCCGGCCCTGCTGGGGGTTTTGCGTTTTAAAGAATAAGTTTCCCCCACAGTCAGTGCCGCCTCCCTCCAGCTTGACTACACTCATCTGAATCCTAGCGCTTAACTTTGAGGCTGCCATGTCTTGGATGCCGGCAGTAGTGTTCTTATGCTTAATGGGGTCGACGGCTGTCGACGCTCGGATTCTCTCCGAAACGGAAAAACCCGAGCCTAACCTTCATGAAGAAGGTGTTAATCGTACCCAAGCGGCCTCCTCACTTCAGGAGCAAAGAGCTTTCCTGTATCAGGACCTTTTGATCGCCTCCAGCAGCTCAGCAGAGACGGCGGGCTCCGCCGCAGACTCTACCGCGACGACAGAGCAGGAACGACGAGAAGCGTCTGAAGCACTGGACGTCGTGAAACTCTGGCGCGTGTTTCTGCTTTACGGACTGCCGGGCCTGTTGCTGCTGTGTACGGTTCTGGCCGTCGTGGTGCGTATCAATCGCCGACTGAGCTCGGAAATCTCGCGCAGGGTCGCGCTTGAGCAAGAACTGCGCAGCAGTGAATATCACTACCGCGGCATGATCGAGAGTCTGTCCGCTATCGCCTGGGAAGCGAACATCCACGATCATTCCTACAACTACGTATCTCCACATGCCGAGAATTTGCTCGGGTATCCACTCGAAGCATGGCGCCGCATTGGCTTCTGGCGAAGCATCGTCCACCCCGAAGATGTTGAAAGAGCGCAGGCCTATTGCGATCAAGAGTCTGCTCTCGGGCATGACCATAGCCTTGATTACCGGGTAATCAGGGCCGACGGCCGAACGCTGTGGGTGCGCAATATCGTCAGCCTGATCGGCTACGGCCGAGAGCCCGTAATGCGTGGCCTGATGATCGACATCAGCGAAGCCAAGCTCACTGAAGAAGCGCTGCGTCTATCGGAGGGCAAATTTGCCTCGGTGTTCGCGCAATGTCCGGACATTCTCGTGATCGCCAGGTTGTCAGATGGCTACTTTCTAGAGGCTAACCGGGCATTCGTTGAGCAGATCGGCCTGAGTGCCGATGAAGTGATTGGTAAAAAACCGTCGGACCTCGACATCTGGGGCATTCCGGGCATTGGGCCAAGCATGCTGCAACGCCTGCAAAAAGGCAGTATTCGAAACCTTGAGATGCCCTTCCGTCGCCGTGATGGACGCCTGTTTACTGGCTTGTTGTCCGCAGAACCGTTTGATCTGGACTCTACAAAAGCCGTCGTCGTGGTTGTGCGAGACATCACGCCCCTTAAAGAGGCCCAGCAACAGTTACAGCTTTCGGAAGAGAAATTCGCCAAAGCGTTCCACTCATCCCTCGATGGACTGCTTATCTCACGGCAGAGCGATGGGATGCTGGTCGAGGTCAATGATGGGTTCAGCCGTATCACGGGCTACCAAAGCGCGATGTCGCTGGACCATACAACGCTCGACCTCGGCATCTGGGTTGACCTCAACGAGCGTCAGCAACTGATTGAACAATTGAACCGTGATGGCTTTGTACGTGACTTCGCCAGCCACATTCGTCGTAAAGACGGTCAGATTCGATTGTGCGAAATTTCTTCGCGCCCCCTGCCCATCGGCGGTGAGGATTGCATGTTGACCATCGCGCGCGACATTACTGAGCGCCACCAGATGCAGGAAAAGCTGCAACTGGCCGCGACGGTATTCGAGAGCACGGCGGAAGGTGTGCTAATCACCGACACGCGCCAACGGATAAACGCGGTCAACCGCGCATTCAGCGAGATAACTGGCTACAGCGAACAGGAGGCTATAGGTGAAACGCCGAGACTGCTGGCATCAGGACTGCACGACAGCGCCTTCTACGCAGCCATGTGGTACCAGCTCACCACCGAAGGACACTGGCAAGGGGAGATCAGCAACCGTCGCAAGAATGGCGAAATTTACCCGAGCTGGCTGACGATCAGCGCTGTACGTAACGGTGACAAATTCATTACCCACTTTGTGGCGGTGTTCGCCGATATTTCCAGCCTCAAACAAGCCCAGGCGCGGCTGGATTATCAAGCACACCACGATCCGCTGACCGGCTTGCCCAACCGCACGCTGTTTGAGAGCCGTCTGCAAGCAGCTCTTTTGCACAGCCAGCATGCCGAGAGCCTCGGCGCGGTACTGTTTCTGGACCTGGACCGGTTCAAACACATCAATGACAGCCTTGGGCATCCGGTCGGCGATCTGTTGCTCAAGGGCATTGCTCAGCGGCTGAAGGAAAACCTGCGGGACATCGACACCGTCGCGCGGCTTGGAGGCGACGAGTTCATTATCTTGTTACCGGGGCTGCAAAATGCCAGCGATGCAGAGGGCATTGCGACCAAGCTGCTGCACAGCTTCGGCGCGCCATTTCAAGCCGGCGAGCACGAGTTCTTCATCAGTTCCAGTATCGGCACCGCGCTGTTCCCCACCGACGGGCTTGATGTCGCGACAGTGATCAAAAACGCAGACGCCGCCATGTACCGATCAAAGGCCAAGGGCCGTAACCGCGTTGAGAGCTACACACAGGACCTTACCGCTCAGGCCAGCGAGCGTATCGCCCTCGAACACGAGCTGCGGCGGGCCATTGAGCGCAACGAGTTTTCCCTCTGCTATCAGCCAAAGCTCAGCCTGCTGACCCAAAGCCTTGTCGGCGCCGAAGCCTTGATCCGCTGGAATCACCCGACCTTCGGCGACGTGCCGCCAGAGCGGTTCATCTCGCTGGCTGAAGAAAACGGCATGATTCTGCAAATAGGCGAATGGGTACTGGAGACTGCCTGCCAACAGTTGCACGAGTGGAACCACCACTACGACGTATTTGGCACGCTGTCGGTCAACCTCGCCGGCGCACAGTTGCGTCAACCCAATCTGGTCAGCCGCATCGAGCAGTTACTGAACCAATACCAGCTGCAACCGGGTTGTCTGCAACTCGAAATCACTGAAAACTTCATCATGAGCCAGACCGAAGAGGCGCTGACGGTGCTTCACAAGCTCAAGAAGCTGGGTGTGCAGCTGGCAATCGATGACTTCGGGACGGGGTATTCCTCGCTGAGTTACCTGAAAAAGCTGCCGCTGGACATTCTCAAGATCGACCAGTCGTTTGTGCACGGGTTGCCGGACGATCCGCACGACGCAGCCATCGTCAAAGCGATCATTGCCTTGGGCCGCAGCATGCAACTTACTGTCATCGCGGAGGGTGTTGAGACGCTTGAACAGCAGCAGTTTCTGGCCGACGAAGGTTGCGAACAGATTCAGGGCTACATCGTCAGCCTCCCCCTGCGCCCGGAAGAGTTTTGCTCGACGTTTCTTCGTATGACAGTTTCGGACTTTTCGGATAGCACAGCACGTAAACCATCGTTATAATCCGCGACCTACTGAGGGCCTATAGCTCAGTTGGTTAGAGCAGGGGACTCATAATCCCTTGGTCCACGGTTCGAGTCCGTGTGGGCCCACCAAATAGAAAGCCGCGCATTGCGCGGCTTTTTTGGTTTTTATCTGAACGCATGCGCTTTTGCTGTGTATTGGGTAGCAATCAGTCAACCACCACATGCGGCACAAACCGGCTGCTGTCTTTTGTAATCAGGCTGTCGTCTTCGCGAAGACCTACACCTGACGCTGTATCACCCACAACCCATGAGCCGATCAGTGTGTAGCTGTCGCCAAAGCGTGGCAGCGGAGCAAACGCTTGCAGGATGTATGGCGCATCGTTGTAGGGCCCATCCTCGAAAATAACCTGATCGCCCGGCGTACGAATTTCGATATTGGCACCCTCGCGGGAGAAGTACGGCTTGCGTACCCAGCCCTTGGGAACCTGCGCTTGCGGGTCTTTATCGACGAAAGACGGCAGCAGGTTGGGATGCCCCTCGTTAAACTCCCACAGCAGCGGCAAGATGCCTTTGTTGGAGATGACTGATTTCCAGGCAGGCTCGATGAACTGAGTATCGCACTGCGGGATCGCCTGGCCGTGAGGCTCATGGAAGACGTGCTCCCAAGCGTGCAGCTTGAAAATACGCTCTATCCAGCGTCCATCCAGGTCGACAAACCTACCCTGCGCATTGAGGCCGATATCCTCGATGTCGATATGGCGGGTTTCGATGCCCACGTGTTCGGCCATTTTGCGCAGAAAGTCCGTGGTGCCCCGGTCTTCAATGGAACCCGACATCGCGGAAAAATAGAACGGCCCACCTTCCTTGATCGCCGCAAAGGCCCGAACCAAATCCTCGGCCAACGAGTTGAACTGCGAAGCATGCGGAGGTAATACCCCACGCGCGATTTGCTCCTCAAGCCAGATAAGCTGAAACGCACCCGCTTCGTAAGCCGAAGTTGGCGTGTCCATATTGGCTTCGAGCAACTGGGCGGGATTGACGCCGTCATAGCTGAAGTCAAAACGCCCGTACAAATGCGGGTGCCCCTCCTTCCAGGAGGTACGGACCAGATCGAAGAACGCGGGGGGGATAGCGAGTCGGGTGAGCAACTCTTCGCTGTCCACGACCCTGTCCACCACATCCAGGCACATGGCATGAAGCTCCTGAGTCGGTGCTTCAATATCGCGTGTGATCTGCTTTTCGGTGAACTGGTAGTAAGCACGCTCATCCCAGTAACGCTCACCGTCGATAGTGTGGAAGTTGAAGCCCTCACGCTCTGCGGTTTCGCGCCAGTCAGGACGCTCTTCGATGCTGATCTTTTTCATGGATAACGTCCCTGTCAGCCGCCGAAACTGGAGCCACTGCTCTTACCGCCCCAACCACTGCGAGCGGTAGCCTGGCTGCCAAAACCGCCACGGGAAACGGAAGATGAGACCGAAGAGTTACGGCCAAGCGTGCTTTTGCTGTACGTGCCGGTGGAACTGGTCCGGGCCTGAGTAGAGTTGCCGAACGTTTTGCCCTGCTCAATCTGCCGCGACAAGGTGGACGTTTGATAGCCACCGCGCGAATCACGCGCTTGATAAATAGGCTGCGAATTGTAGCGACCGCCACCGCCGGTGAACCCGCTGACCATGTTGCTGACCAGCATGCCCATCAGAAATCCATTCACGCCAGAACCTATACCTGTCGAGCCCGACTGGCCGGCCTGCGCTTTGGCCGCCTCCACTTGAGACGCGGGAAGCTCACCAGACATCTCCAGCTGAAAGCCGCCGAGCTTAGGCGTAAATTTGCCATCGGTATTCTGCTGACAGTAGTCGGGGATGAAATCCGCTTCGCAGGAAGCCACATCATCGTAGGTGGGGGCGATGCGACGGTGTTCCGTCCACGCACTCATGTACGCATCCGAACAGACATCGACCGGGATTTTTTGATCCACACAGGCTTGAACCGAAGGATAAGTTTGTTGCGCGGAGACCTCGACGGTGTCGGGTTTGCTGCACGCACTGATCGCCAAAGGAAGGGTGCTGGCCAGAACCAGCTTCAGGGAACTACGTCTCATCGAATACTCCTTTCGATACCGGGGCGATCAGGTCGACGGCGTCATGCAGGCCGAGTTGAGGAAACCGACACTGATCGAGACGCTGGCGGCGTAAATGGCGGCGGCGAGTTCGCCTCGGGTGATGCGTGCGGACAGATCTTTCAGGACCATGCTGGTCGCAGTAAATGCCAGGAGCTGCACAAATGCAGCAATCACCGCCCAGATAACGACATCCAGTACGCTGACGCTGTAGGTGATGACGTTACTGGCTGGCAGAGCAAAGCCAATCAGTGCACCACCCAGAGCAATTGCAGCGGCGACATTACCTTCACGAATCTGGACGAATTCCTTGTGGGGCGTCAGACGGGTGTAAGCCATCTGAAACAGCCCGAACAGAACGGCAGCCACAATGATGTAGACCAAAAAGCTCAGGACCGACTGGAAACTGAGAGACATACGAAGCGCATCAAGCATTTTTTACTTCCTTTTAAATGACAGTGAAATCAGTGGACTGCAGGGTGACTCCCACCGAGGTGGTGAGGGAAACAACACCCTCTTCATCTTCCTCGACCGACAAAAGCAGAAACTCGCGACGATCAACCAGACCCGTGTCACGCGCATACAACATGCTCAGATGCTCGATGCGGTATGCCCCGTCTGGATTAGCTACCTGCTCGGTCATTGGCGTCAATTCGGTTTGTCTCTCCTCGGTACCCCACTGACGCTCATACTCCCAGCCGTCGTGCTCGAACACTGGCAAACCGATGTTCGATTGAGGGCCCACCAAGCGCTTCAATTCAGACTCGCTGTTGATCGTCACGACACTGCTGTAACCGAACAAAATGATGTCCTGAACATCTTCAGCCGCAGGACCATTCATCATGACCTGCATCCAGTAGTCTTCATCCTCGAAGTAGAAGCGTACCAATCGTATGGATTGCCCGAGGTCCACCTGGCCCACCGACCAAACCACCTCTTCATTGGGGACAACAAGCTCTGAATGGCCGTCCAGCATAAGCTTGAGCGAATCATCCAGATCCAGCATGCGCCCGGACCCCAGCCCGAACGGCGCGAGTAAAGGTGTGCCCGCGAGCGGCTTGGAGCCCTTCGCCGGGTTGGGCGGTTCCAGACCTAAAGCCCGTTTGATCCAACTCATAATGCGTTTCCTTCAAGTCGCGCTGAAGCGATATAAAAAATCTCGCCGCCCTGTATCAGCTGTGGCGGCGGCACCTGCTCAAGCAGCATTTTTTTCAGACAGCCGTCTGGAGTGCATCAGCCAGGCCACGACAATACCCGCCAGGGCACCACACAGATGTGACTCAATCGAAACACCTGGCGAAGGGACAAAACCCCAAACCAAACCGCTGTAGCCGATCAAGGTGACCAACGCGACACCCAGACTTACAAGGCTGCGCTGATACCAGGCGCGCGCCAGCAGATACGCCCAGAGTCCGAAAATCAGTCCGCTGGCCCCGACATGAATCACCGGCCTGCCAACCACCCAAACCATCAACCCTGCAAGCAAACCAATCAGCAGAGACACCCTTACGTAACGCTGCAGCCCCTCGGTCGCTACGAGCCAGCTCAGCACGACAAAGGGCAGCAGGTTGCTCAATAAGTGGCGGACCGAGCCATGCAGGAACGGCGAAAATACAATGCCCTGCAGCCCGGAAAACGTCCTGGGTATCAGACCGTGACTCAGCAGGCTGTTAGCAGTCACCGAGTTAATCACTTGCGCCATGACCATCAAAGCGGCAAGGCACAATATTGTTCGTACACCCCTTCCGATAATCATATCTGTCTACCGAAACCCACAAAAAAAAGGGGCAACCGGAAATACCGCCTGCCCCTTCTCAAAGGTGTTTACTGTCCTGCGTTACCGTTTTGGCTTTGCGCTTTCAGCCTGGCGAGCACATCAGCAGCGCCCCCGGTTTTCGAACCGATCCCGGCGTCCTGAAGACGACGTTCAAGATCGCCGCCATTGGCGGTATCCGCCAGCTCTTCGGCCGCTTCGAGCTTGGCATCCTGCTCGTCCTGACGCTGCTTGATACGTGCCAGCGAGCCCACGGCGGTTTCCAGTCGACCATTGGCGCCACCTGTTGCGGCAGCAGCGTTGATTTGTGCTTTCTGCACGCTGTCGCGCGCCTTGGCCATGTCCGCCTGCTGACGCAACGCTTTGATCTGGCTTTCAGCCTTGGTGACTTGAGCCGTCAACCTGGTGAACTGAACGCCAAACTGATCAGCAGCCGCCTTCTCTTGATCGCGCAGGGCGGTCAGTTCCGACACTTTCTCGGCGCACTCTAGCGCAAGTCCGTCTTCACCCTTGTTCATCGCGCCGAGCGCTTTCTGCTCCCAGTTGGCAATGTTCTTGTCGTGCTCTTCGACACGCTGAACCGAGAGCTTGTGTTTGGCTTTGATCTGGATCAGTTGGTTGCGTGCCGCGAGCATGGAGGCATCAGCGTCACGGATCTCCTGATCGAGAATTCGCAGTGCCTGCGCGTCAACGATAGACTCGCCGACTTCGGAGGCTCCACCACGTAGCGCGGTCACCATTTTCTTCCAAAGGCTCATGGGTGTATCTCCCGATTACTGTGAATCAACTGTTAGAAAATCTTCGTAGGCGTCGGCTGCCCGAATCACGTTATCAGCCAGCGTCAACACTTCGTGGACGATGACGGTCAACGAAGACGCAGCGCTCAAGGCCCCGAACATGTTGTAGACGGTTTCGCCATTGGGCATGGTTTCAATGCCGATCGACGACAGTGGGAAAATATCCCGGCTGCGCAACACCGTATCGTTGAAAGCCGCGATGTCTTTGACCTGCGACGCGTAGACGAGCACGGAATCAACAAGTATCTGGTCACCGGCAATGGCGATGATGATCGGTAAACCGCCAAAACTGCTCATTGCCAGACTCAAGCTTGGCTCGGCGCCCTGAACCAGCGTCAACTCGACTTCATTGCTCTTGACCATGTCCAGCTCGATGAGCGCCCAATGAAGCGTATCGATGGTCCAGTTGGTATTTTCAGTCATGAATTCCTCCAGTTTGATCCGGTTACCCAAGTAGGGTTGGCGCAACACTTTTTCCACATTCCTCAAGACATCAGCGTTTTCAGGAAGCACGTAAAGCTCCCTTTTCACGTACCCGGCAGCGGTCAACCGGGCACGCATTTCACGCATGTAGTCCGTAGAAGTTTTCCGAGCCATTCCGGCCCCCCGAACATCACATGTGATGGTCGGCCAAGCTACGCTCAAGCATCAGCACACGCAACAGCTCACATGTGACACGAATGTTTCCAAAAGCTTCACACTCATCCAGTGACCGAGCGATACAGGCACTGCTGGCATCTACGCGTTGACCAAAGGCATAGTCCACATCGTTGGTACCCGCGCTGGAAACATTTGTCGTTCTGATGGTCTCTTAACCCATGAAAACCACCCGCTCATTTGCTGTCCTCCTTTGGCTGCGTCGCCTTCTGCGTCCGTTGCTTGATCCTTATCGCCGCTATCAGCACGCGCGTTACATCCACGCCGGGCGCATTGTCGTGGGGTTGCTGGTGTCGATTCTGCTGACGACGGGCATTGATCTGCCCCATGGTGAATGGGCGTCGGTGACGATGCTGATCGTGATTGGCGGCTTGCAGCATCACGGCAATATCGGCAAAAAGTCGGTGGAGCGTGCGTATGGCACATTGATCGGCGCTGCGCTGGGGCTTGCGGTGGTCACGCAGCAGGATTACCTCGGTCAGCCGCTCCTGACTTACTTGCTGATGTCACTGATTTGCGGCTTTTTTGCGTACCACGCCATTGGCAAGGGCGGCTACACGGCACTGCTTTCAGCGATCACGCTGTTCATCGTCGCGGGCCACGGGGATAACCCGGTGACTGACGGCCTGTGGCGCACGGTGGATATTCTGATCGGCATTGCGCTGGCGCTGGCATTCTCGTTCGCGCTGCCGCTGTATGCGGTTTACTCGTGGCGTTACAACCTGGCGAGCGGCCTGCGCAACTGCGCGAAAGCGTATGACCGCATCAGCAGCGGGCAATCCATCACGGCGGATGAACACGTTAAACTGACGGCAAAGCTCAATGCGACGATGCTGCAACTGCGTTCGCTGCTGCCGTCGGTTTCAAAGGAAGTGAAAATCCCCATCGTCGAACTTGAAGCCATTCAGGGGCACTTTCGCATGTGCCTGAGCACGCTGGAGATCCTCTCGAGCATACGGCCAGCGGACATGAGCCAAGTGTTATTGAGCGCTGAACAGCGGCGGATTCGTCGTCAATTGATCGGCATGGCGAGGGCGTTGCAAAACGGCGCTACTGATCGGCTTGAGCGCAAGGCAGAGCCTCTGGAAAACCCCCAGGACACCGAGCTAGCCATCCCTGGCGAACTGATCGGCTATCGCCTGCTTACACTGCAACTAGGCAAAAACCTCGACACATTGCAGCAGCGTCTGGCGAAAACAGCCAAGCGCTGGAAGATCTGAACGTCAGTAGATCGAAGGCACGACCATCTCTCGCGGGACTGGCGCACGCAGGTAATTAGCGTTGTATTCCCGGGCGGGTAGCTCGATCTGCTGCGACTCGATTTCACCGCGCGGGATCTGCTCAAGCAAGTGATGAATGCAGTTCAGACGGGCGCGCTTTTTGTCGTCGGCTTCGACAATCCACCACGGTGCGACATCGGTGTGGGAGCGCGTCAGCATTTCCTCTTTCGCGCGTGTGTAATCTTCCCAGCGACGGCGGGACTCGAGATCCATTGGCGACAGCTTCCACTGTTTCAGTGGGTCATGAATGCGCATCAGAAACCGCCGATACTGCTCATCGTCGGTGATGGAAAACCAGTATTTGATGAGGATGATGCCGGAGCGCACCAGCATCTTTTCGAACTCGGGCACAGTGCGGAAAAACTCTTCGTACTCCTCGTTGCTGCAGAAACCCATCACGCTTTCGACGCCCGCACGGTTGTACCAGCTGCGGTCAAACAGCACCATTTCGCCCGCCGCTGGCAGATGCGAAACATAGCGCTGAAAGTACCACTGCGTGCGCTCGCGCTCGCTGGGTGCGGTCAGCGCCGCCACCCGCACCACGCGCGGATTGAGCCGCTGGGTGATGCGTTTGATAGCCCCGCCCTTCCCTGCCGCATCGCGGCCCTCGAACAGCACGACAACTTTGAGCTTCTGGCTGACGACCCAGTCCTGCAACTTGACCAGCTCGCCCTGCAATCGCAGCAATTCACGGAAGTAAACGCGGCGGTCAATGCCTTTCGGGACCTCTTCACCCAGGTCGGACAACAGCGCATCCAGGCGCGCATCGTCGTATTCCATCTCCAGTTCTTCATCGAAGCTGTCAAGGATATCGTCGTGCATATAGCGTGCGGTTTCGGATAAATCCAGATGCTGGCTATCGGTCATGGCTGGGCTCCCGGCGAGTATTCAAAGGGTCAGGGAGCAGATTTAGACAGGTATGAGTGACAGCTATGTGACGAAGGGATGACGGCGCGGAAAAGTCCTGCATATATCGACGATCGCTGGAACGAGCAGGCGACGATCCGACTTGCCAACGACGCTAACAACGCGGCAGGTCAGGTACATCGCACTGCGAGCTTCGCGGACAAGCCTCGCGCCAGCAGGCATTCAACACCTGAGGCTCAAGCGATAATGGCCATCTCAACCGTAATCTGCTGATTCGCCCGAAACGGTGCCAGCAATGCTTCATCCGACTGCGATGACGTGATCAGCGTCCACTCGCGCTCTATCGGAGTCCAGTGCTGCTGGCGCGCGCGTCCCAGCTTGTCGGAATCGGCGAGCACGAAAATCTGCGCCGCGCGCTTGATGATGCATTCCTTCAGATACGCCTGCTGATCGCTGGCCTCGCACAGCCCGAACTCGGCCACCACGCCATCGGCACCGAGAAATGCCTTGTCTACGCTCAAACGGCTCAGCGTCAGTTCCGCCAACGGGCCCAGCGTGCTCATGCTCGAACCGCGCAAATCGCCACCGATCATCGTCAGACGAATCCCCGGCGCGTTGGCCAATGTCATCACCGCCAACAGGTTATTAGTGACGACGTGGACGTCCTGCCGCGAACAAAGGTGCAGCGCCAACGCAGCACAGGTCGTGCCACCATCGAGCAGGACCGTGTCGCCATCCTGAACGTGCACGGCGGCGGCTTTCGCGATGGCGTCTTTCTGATCGCGCTGCGCTGACTTGCGCTCTTCCAGTGACGCTTCCGGCTCGTGCATCCCGACCAACGCGGTTGCACCGCCGTGGGTGCGCACCAGATGGCGCTGCTTGGCGAGCATGGTCAGGTCGCGGCGAACCGTGGCTTCCGACACCCCCAGGGCGGCACTCAGCTGTTCGACATTGGTGTCGCGGGCGCGAACCAGTTCGAGAATCGCGCGGTGGCGGTCGGTCGCTTTCATGGGGGGCCTCATTGCAAGAAGGCCTGCGATCTTACACGACCGCATGCCCCTACCTCATCCCCGGCGGGTGGCCAACTCAGCCCCTTGACGCAAAGCTTCCAACAAGCTGCGCTCATCGGCGATGCCTTTGCCAGCGATGTCGAAAGCAGTGCCGTGGTCGACCGACGTACGAATCACTTCCAGCCCGACCGTGACATTGACACCCGCTTCCAGCCCAAGAACCTTCACTGGACCGTGACCCTGGTCATGGTACATCGCCACAACCAGATCGAAATCGCCGCGCCCGGCACGGAAAAACAGCGTATCGGCAGGCAGCGGACCCGTGATGTCCAGGCCTTGAGCTTGAAGAATCTTCACCGCCGGAATGATCTTCTCTTCTTCTTCGCCGTAGCCGAACAGACCGTTTTCGCCCGCGTGCGGATTGATGCCGCAAACGCCAATACGCGGTTTCGCGATGCCGGCCTTGATCAGCGTCGCATTGCCGCGCTCGATGGTGCGTTGCACAAGGCCCGGCTCAATTTTGCGAATCGCATCGATGAGGCCCATGTGCGTAGTGACGTGTATCACCCGCAGTTGCGGCGCCACCAGCATCATCGACACCTCTTCGACGTTGGTCAGGTGCGCGAGCATTTCGGTGTGACCCGGATACTTATGACCACCGGCGTGCAACGCTTCCTTATTCAACGGCGCGGTGCAGATGGCGTCGATCTGCCTGGCTTCGGCCAGTTGCACGGCGCGTGCGATGTATTGATAGGCAGCATTTCCTGCAATCGGAGAAAGCTGACCAAACGGGAGGTCATCCGGGATCAGGTCCAAGTCGATGCAATCAATCGTGCCTGGCTCATACAACGCCTCGGACGCCTCCTTGATGCGACGGATTTTTGCGTGGCCTTTTACGATGACGTTTGCTTGCTCCAAGCGCCGGGCGTCGCCCACCACCAGCGGACGACACTGTTGATAAACGATGTCGTGGGTCAGGCTCTTGACGATGACTTCCGGACCAACGCCAGCGGCGTCACCCATGGTGATGCCGATAATCGGGAGATAATTGCTCATGACTTTTTACCTTGTTGCGCAGGAAAAGGGGGTGTTGAGCCGTTGGCATAAGCCGCAGGCTCGGCGGCATCGCTCAGATGGAGCCATGACGCATAAAGCGCGTGATCAGTGCCGAACGCACCGGCCTTGGTGATGACACCTGGCTGATGACCGTCGCGACTAGCAACCGGGTGCCCGAAAGCAACACCGGCTTCGATTTCACAGAGTAATTTCAGGCTGCCAATGCCCACAGCGCCGAGCATGGCCCGCGCGGTTTCGCCACCCGTTGCGACCAGCCCGCCGACCTTGTCGAAGTATGGACGGATCATGTTTGCCAATGAGGTCGACAGCTGCCCGCCCTCGGCCGGATCGAATGCATCGTCACGACCGATACGCAGCAGCAAATCGTCGCCGCGCCCAAGGTGCTCGCCGATGCGTTTTTCCCAACTCGCCCATGCCAGATGGCGAGGGCCTTCGCGGAGTACGGCAGGTGCAACGATCATCTCGTCGATGCCCGCGCGCTCTTTGAGCATCGTGCATTGACGCTCGGAAACACTCGACAGGCTGCCGACCAGCACCAGAATCGGCGCATGCTTCTCGCGCCTGAAAGCAACGCTGCGCACTGCGACTTCGAAGACATCCGGCAAAGCCGCGATCTCACGGGCGAGGCCGCCAGAACCGACCCAGAACAAGGGCGTAGTGAGCTGTGTGGTGACAAGCGCCAGCCTGCGCAAATCATCGGCGGTCTGGGCGTCAACGATCAGCGCCTGAACCCCGTTTTTGGCGACCTCGTCAATGTGTTCGGCCAGCTCGGAGAGCTCGCCACGCAGAATGGCCAAGGGCAGTTTGGAGGTGCGAAGACCAGCCGTTTCAAGCATTGCGTCGAGGTCGGCGCTTTGGTCGGTATGTTCCAGTTTCCAGGTGTCAGTGGTCTCTAGCGGTTGGCCGTTAACCCACACGCGGCCTTCAAGCGTGGTCCTGCCGGTCGCCGGAAAAGCCGGTGCAACAATCGCCAAACCTGCCACGGCCTGCAGCCCGGCAACTTCCGCGGCCCAATTGCCGCGCAGCGTCGAATCAATCTTTTTGTACAGCTTCTGGCCTGTTTTCAACAGTGTCTGGCAGGCAACCACGGTGCGTTCAGCGGCGGCGTCGGGGGAAAGACGACGAGTGTCGGTGTCGATGGCAATCACTTGTGCGTCACCGGCATCGAGGGCCGTATCGAGCGTAACGACAGTGCGCAATCCGGCAGTGGCGAAAGCGATCGCGCAGTCCGCAGCACCCGACAGATCGTCGGCGATGATCAGCAATGTCATCGAACGACCTCCCGCTCGGCGACAACACTCGGCTCACTCTCACCGTGACGCGCTTTGTAGCGCTTGGCGACCATGGAGGTAAGAATTGGCGAAAGCACCGCCGTGACCACTACGCAGGCGGCCACCAGCAAGGTCGCGGTACTTGCCGCATCGGCGTAGACCGGATTCGCCGCAGCGACCAGCGCCGGGACCGCCGCCGCATTGCCCGCAGTGTTGGCTGCCGCGACACCTGCCACGCCTGTGCCTCCCGAAAGACGGTCCGCGAAGTACAGCGGAATACCGGTGACCAGCACCACCGCAACGCCAAGGCCGATGCCCAGCAAACCGGCCTGCCAAACCTTGTGCAGGTCCAGACTCGCACCCAGCGCCAAGGCAAAGAACGGGATCATCACCGGCACCGCTTTGGCGAGAAAGTCGCGCATCTCGCGATCCAGATTACCCAGCAGCATGCCCAATAGCAGCGGCAAGATCGCACCTACCAGTGTTGGCCACGGAAAGGCAGCCAGCCCTGCCACACCCAAAGTGACCATGGTCAGGAACGGCCCCGATTCCAGAGACATCACCGAGTAAGCGCCCACGTCTTCCGAACGACCATATTGGCCCATAAGCGCCATGTACAGACCGCCGTTGGTATCGTTCATGGCCGCGACGACCGCCAGGGTTGAGATCCCCGCGAAGATGCCCGAGCTAATCGGCTGTTCCCCGAGAAAATGACCCATGATCACGCCAATCAGTACCGCCGTGCCGACCTTGGTGGCAAACAGCACGCCGCCCTTTTTCAGCAAATACGGGGTGGCCTTGACGTCGATGCTCGCGCCCATGCAGACATAGAACACAGCCAGAATCGGCAGGGAACCGGTAAAGAGGGCATTAGTGAACGAGCCGAAGAATTTCGGCATGTCAGGCAGGAAGGTTGCGACCAGCGAACCGATGAGCAGAGGCACGATCATCATGCCGCCAGGTACGCGTTCGATACTGCGTTTTATTGGGATTTGGGCCACGCGAGTTCTCCTTATTTTTATAGGTTGATTGCAGCAACAAGCGTTCAGCCATGAGCGAAACGATCATGAACATGATCAACTTGGTCAAAATAGCTTATGCCATCTCCTCAAAACGCGCAAACCGATCATTTTTTTGCTTGATTTGAGCATACTCAAACGCGCAGGTCTGTAATCCCTCCCCCTGAGATAAGATTCCCACCTGCCCGAGGAGATTCACTCTTGCCCAATACCCGTCCGCCCGCCCTGGATGACATCGACCGCCAACTGATCGCCGCGCTGCAAATCAACGCGCGCGAACCGGTGGCTATGCTGGCCCGGCAGTTGGGCGTCGCCCGAACTACTGTGACCTCCCGGCTCGCACGACTGGAAAAGGCCAGGATCATCACAGGGTATGGCGTGCGCCTGAGCCAACGTGTGGTCGATGGCGGTTTGCAGGCTTACGTCGGGATCACCGTTCAACCGCGCTCGGGCAAGGAAGTGCTGCGACGGCTCAGCGTGCTGACGCAGGTGCAGCAGTTGTGCGCGGTCAGTGGCGAGTTCGATTACGTGGCTTGGCTGCGCACCGATTCGCCCGAGCAACTGGACCAGTTGCTCGACTTGATCGGCAGTGTGGACGGCGTCGAGAAAACCACGACATCCATCATTCTCAGCAGCAAAATTGATCGTGGTCAGCCAGTTTGACGGCAAGCTTCGTCAGTTCGCACAGATTCTCTACAAAATGACGACATTCTGCGTCTTATTAACGTCTCAACTGTTATTTAGACTTGTCCTCTTTCGCGCACCAGTCGAACAAGGTCAGCCATGAAGAACAATCGCCATCCCGCCGACGGAAAAAAACCGATCACCATCTTTGGCCCGGACTTCCCGTTCGCCTTCGATGACTGGATCGAACACCCTGCGGGACTGGGCAGCATCCCGGCTGAAAACCATGGCGCCGAAGTCGCTATCGTGGGTGCAGGCATCGCCGGGCTGGTCGCCGCCTACGAACTGATGAAACTGGGCCTCAAACCTGTGGTGTACGAAGCCTCGAAAATGGGCGGTCGCCTACGCTCGCAACAGTTCGAGGGCGCCGAAGGCATCATCGCCGAGCTGGGCGGCATGCGCTTTCCGGTGTCGTCCACCGCGTTCTATCACTACGTCGACAAGCTTGGCCTTGAGTCAAAGCCGTTCCCCAACCCGCTGACTGCTGCGTCCGGCAGTACGGTCATCGATCTGGAAGGCACCACGCATTACGCACAGAAGCTGTCGGACTTGCCTGCGCTGTTTCAGGAAGTGGCTGACGCCTGGGCCGACGCGCTGGAAGCCGGCTCACAATTCGCCGACATCCAGCAGGCGATTCGCGACCGTGACGTCCCACGCCTCAAGTCACTGTGGAATACGCTTGTGCCGTTGTGGGACGACCGCACGTTCTACGATTTCGTCGCCACCTCCAAGGCATTCGCCAAGCTGTCGTTCTATCACCGTGAAGTGTTTGGTCAGGTCGGGTTCGGCACCGGCGGCTGGGACTCTGATTTCCCCAATTCGATGCTGGAAATTTTCCGGGTCGTAATGACCAACTGCGACGATCACCAACACCTGATCGTAGGCGGCGTCGAGCAAGTACCACTTGGCATCTGGCGTCATGCGCCGGAACGCTGCGCTCACTGGCCCGAGGGCACGACCCTGTCCTCGCTGCACCACGGCGCGCCACGCACCGGCGTAAAACGTATCGCGCGCGCACCCGATGGCAGTTTTGCGGTGACCGACAACTGGGGCGACACCCGGCACTACGCGGCAGTCCTGACCACCTGTCAGAGCTGGCTGTTGACCACCCAGATCGAGTGCGAAGAAACGCTGTTTTCGCAAAAAATGTGGATGGCGCTGGACCGTACTCGCTACATGCAGTCGTCGAAAACCTTCGTGATGGTCGACCGTCCTTTCTGGAAAGACAAAGACCCGGAGACCGGTCGCGACCTGATGAGCATGACCCTGACAGATCGTCTGACACGCGGCACTTATCTGTTCGATAACGGCACCTACGCCAATGGCGAAGAGAAGCCGGGCGTGATTTGCCTGTCGTACTCGTGGATGAGCGATGCACTGAAAATGCTGCCGCAACCCATCGAAAAACGGGTAAAGCTGGCACTTGATGCGCTGAAAAAAATCTACCCGAAAGTCGATATTGCTGCGCGCATCATTGGCGACCCGATCACCGTTTCGTGGGAGGCCGATCCGCATTTTCTCGGTGCATTCAAAGGCGCGTTACCAGGCCATTACCGCTACAACCAGCGCATGTACGCGCACTTCATGCAAAAGGACATGCCTGACGACCAGCGCGGCATTTTCATCGCAGGCGACGACGTCTCGTGGACTCCCGCCTGGGTCGAAGGCGCTGTGCAGACTTCGCTGAACGCGGTGTGGGGAATCATGACTCACTTCGGCGGCAAGACCCACGAAGAGAACCCGGGGCCTGGGGACGTGTTCGATGAACTCGGTCCGATAGTGCTGCCGGAATAATCAACGGGTAATCACGAGGAATCCCACGATGCGCGTCGCTTTGTACCAATGCCCACCGTTGCCGCTGGACGTCAGCGGCAACATTCAGCGCCTCAAGGTGCAGGCGGCAAACGCGGCCGCGCAAGGTGCAGAATTACTGGTATGCCCGGAGATGTTCCTGACCGGTTACAACATCGGCGCCGAGGCTGCACGGTCCCTTGCCCAATCGTGCGACGGACCGGCAGCGCTGGAGATCGCAGCGATTGCGCGGGCGTCAGGGATTGCCATCCTTTATGGCTACCCGGAGCGCAGCGCCGACGATCACATCTACAACGCCGTGCAACTGATCGACGCCGAGGGCAGACATCTCTGCAATTACCGTAAGACGCATCTGTATGGCGAGCTGGATAAATCCATGTTCGCGGTTGCCGAAGACCACTTTCCCGTTATCGACTTCAAGGGCTGGAAGCTGGGCTTTCTGATTTGCTACGACGTCGAGTTCCCCGAAAACACCCGACGCCTGGCCCTGGCCGGCGTGGACCTGATGCTGGTGCCGACCGCCAACATGGCGCCCTACGAGTTTGTCGCCGAAGTCACCGTGCGTGCGCGCGCATTCGAAAACCAGTGCTACCTGATCTACGCCAACTACTGCGGCAGTGAGGGCGATATTCACTACTGCGGTCTGAGCAGTGTGTGCGCGCCTGACGGCAAACAGATCGGCCTGGCGGGCGATGAAGAAGCCCTGATTGTGGCGACACTGGACCGGCAAGTGATGCACGACTCACGCACCATCAACACGTATTTCGAGGATCGCAGGCCGACGCTTTACTCGGGACTGAGCAAGGACAGACCTGTCCGATAATGCGCTGTGAACGTTTTCCGATACCATGACGCTCTTTCCCTGGCCGGAAAACCGTCATGCCTGCGCCCGCATCACTGACCACTCAACGCCTGATTCTGCCTAACGGCCTGCACGTTTCGCTGTGCCATGCGCCGCGTTTGAAGCGTTGCGCTGCTGCGCTGCGAGTCGCCGCGGGCAGCCACGATGCACCGCGCGAATGGCCGGGGCTCGCCCACTTCCTGGAACACCTGTTTTTCCTCGGTACAGAGCGCTTCCCAGCAGGGCAAAACCTGATGGCGTTCGTGCAGCGCCACGGTGGTCAACTCAACGCCAGCACACGCGAACGCACCACTGACTTTTTCTTCGAACTGCCTGAGCCCGTGTTTGCCCACGGCCTGGAACGCCTGTGCGAAATGCTCGTCCATCCGCGCATGGCGATGGAGGATCAACTGCGTGAGCGCGAGGTGCTGCACGCAGAATTCATCGCGTGGTCACGAGATGCCGCCTCCCGCGATCAACGCAAGCTGCTTGGATACGTTTCGGCCGCACACCCCTTGAGCTGGTTTCATGCCGGAAATCGCTACAGCCTCTTGGTGCCTCATACGAGGTTTCAGAAGGGCTTGAGGGATTTTTATCAACGCTTCTATCAAGCCGGCCAAATGAAGTTGAGTCTCGTGGGGCCGCAGCCACTGTATGAACTGAAGGCCTTGGCGGAGCGACTCGGCGGCCTTTTCCCGGCGGGTGAGCCGGTTGAGCAAATTGCACCCGCCGCATTGATCAGCGAGGCGTCCAACCCGATTGTGGTCTCGGACTCAAGTCGGATGCATCTGCTGTTCTTGTGCGACGACTTACCGGATGGCGCGGAAGAAGCCGTAGGGTTTTTCTGTTTCTGGCTGGGTAATTTGCAGCCAGGAGGACTGATCAGCGAACTGAAAACGCGTGGGCTGGCTGAGTCCCTGAAAGCAGAAGTCCTGTATCAGTTCCGGGAGCAGGCGTTGATCAATATCGAGATCGTGCCAGTGGCCGGCGTAACGCCGGAGCAGGAGCAGGAGCAGATCCTCGCGCTGCTTTTGGACTGGCTTCATTTCTTCAAGACTCATTTCTTCAACGCTCACTGCCCCAGCCTGCGCAACGAATATGCGCTGTTCAAACGCAAGCAGCTGGATGCCGCCCCGGCGCTGATGCTCGCTCGCCATTACAGCGAGCACGCATCGTGCGATGTGGGGCTTTCGGATAACGGCGCCTTGGCGCTGGAAGCCTTGATCGATGACCTGGCACCCACGCCCGCCAGCACTTGCAACGCAGAGTGGCGCCTGCCGCAACCCAATCCCTTCCTGCAACCTGCGCAGCACTCAACGGACATCGGTGAAGCGCTGCCATCGCTGACGTTCAGCAGTGCCCTGCCTGACACGACAGGTGAAGGCGCGGTTTATCTGCGCTGGACGCTGGTTGAAGCGCAGCCGGCGCTTTGGCAAATGCTCAACGACAGCCTCGAAAGCCTGACTGACGATGCGCAACAAGCAGGCGTCAATCTGGCATTCACGGCGTACGGCCCTCATTGGCAACTGAGAGTTAGCGGGCTCACCGATGTAATGCCTGCAGTCGTCGATCAGGCGTTGGAGCGGCTTTCACACCCAGGCGACGGGGCATTGGCCCGGTACGGAGAGCTGCCAAATGCCCCCCGACTCATCCCGATTCGCCAATTGCTCAAAACCCTGCCGGATCATCTATCAGGGCCCCGGCAATCAAGTGCCAGCGGGCCGGTTTTCAAGGCCGACGGACCGGATGTCAGAAGCCATCTCCAGGCTGTCTGGGAGAACGCCTCATGGAATGGCCTGGCGATGGGTTTATCCAGCGAGAGCCGGAATGATCTGCTCAACGTCCTGCGCGCCGCACCCGGTTTACCTGACCAGTCACCGCTGCAACCGCCGCGTCCACTGGCAGAGACCCGCTGGCAAATCGAGCCGTCAGAGTCATCCGAAGATGCTGTGCTCTTGTTCTGCGCAGCCCCGAGCGACTCCCCGGCAGACCAGGCCGCGTGGCGATTCATCGCACACTGGTTACAAACCCCGTTCTACCAACGCCTACGCGTCGAGCTGCAACTGGGCTACGCGGTATTCAGCGGTTTCCGACAGATTGCGGGCCAGTCAGGCATCGTGTTTGGCGTTCAATCCCCTTCAGTGAGCGCACAAATGCTGGTCGGCCACATCAAGCAATTCATCGAAGGCTTGCCCCATCTGCTTGCATCAACCGACATCACTGCCGAGCGACGACTGTTGATCGACCAGCTGGACTTCAGTGCCATGGAGACGCCGCAAGCTGCCGAGCTGCTGTGGCAGGCGCACCTGGCAGGTGGTGACGCGACGGCCTTCGAGACAATGAAACACTATTTTGCAAATTTTTCCGAAACCGATTTAGCCGCCGCCTTCGAGCAGCTTTCGGGTGTCGGCAGTCGCTGGCTATACCTCTCAAATCGCTGTAACTCCGAGTAATTCGGGCTCTTGGAGGGATGATCATTGCTGAAGCTGTAACGGGCTTTCTCCGGGAATCTGGCATTAATGCCCCGTCGAATTTAGTAACATAGCTCCCTAAGCATTTGAACGTCTCCCATTCGGGGTGTACTAAGGATGTATCACCCACCGCTGCATTAACCAAGAAGGAGTCAATTATGTGGACTAAACCTGCTTACACTGATCTGCGTATCGGCTTTGAAGTCACCATGTACTTCGCAAGCCGTTGATTGTTGCGCATGGAAAAGCCTCGGTTCGCCGGGGCTTTTTTTGTGAGAAAAAATGTTTTCAGGCCCGCCCCATCGGGCCAATCGGTACGGAGTGACAATGCACATCCAGATCCTCGGATCCGCCGCTGGCGGCGGGTTCCCGCAGTGGAACTGCAACTGCGTCAACTGCGCAGGTTTTCGCGACGGCAGCCTGAATGCCAAAGCGCGCACCCAATCGTCCATAGCCTTGTCCGACGACGGTGTGAACTGGGTTTTGTGCAACGCATCCCCCGACATTCGTGCCCAATTGCAGAGCTTTGCGCCGATGCAGCCCAACCGTGCGCTGCGTGATACCGGCATCAGCGCCATCGTGTTGATGGACAGTCAAATCGATCACACCACCGGCCTGCTGAGCCTGCGCGAAGGGTGCCCGCATCAAGTGTGGTGCACCGACATGGTCCATGAGGACCTCAGCACGGGCTTTCCGCTGTTCGAAATGCTCAAACACTGGAACGGCGGCCTGGTCTGGAACCGTATCGAGCTGCAAGGCAGCTTCGTGATTCCGGCCTGCCCGAACCTGCGCTTTACGCCGTTTCCACTGCGCAGCGCTGCACCGCCCTACTCGCCTCACAGATTCGACCCACACCCCGGCGACAACATCGGCTTGATGGTCGAAGACCTGAAAACCGGCGGGAAGCTCTTTTATGCGCCGGGGCTGGGCAAAGTCGATGACGCGCTGATGGAAAAAATGAGCGCGGCCGACTGCCTGCTGGTGGACGGGACGATGTGGGACGACGATGAAATGAAGCGTCGCGGCGTCGGCACTCGCACTGGCACTGAAATGGGCCATCTGGCGCAGAGCGGTCCCGGCGGCATGCTCGAAGTGCTTGAGCGCTTGCCAACCCAGCGCAAGGTGCTCATCCACATCAACAACACCAACCCGATCCTTGACGAAGATTCTGTCGAGCGCGCCGAGTTGGTACGTCGCAACGTCGAAGTGGCGTATGACGGCATGAGTATTGAGCTTTAAATGGTTGCCGAAAACGTCTTTGCTGGAGCGGGGCTTGCCCGCGAAGCCAACGCTGCGATTTGCCTGACACTCCGCGTGTCGGACTTCGCCGGCAAGCCTCGCTTCAACACTGTCGCGTCATGCAGAAGGAAGATTGTCCAATGAGCGAACACGCTGCGTTGTCCCCGGCTGAATTCGAGGCTGCTTTGCGCGCTAAAGGCGCGTATTACCACATTTATCACCCCTTTCATGTGGCGATGTACGAGGGCCGGGCGACCCGCGAACAGATTCAGGGCTGGGTGGCCAACCGCTTTTATTATCAGGTGAACATCCCGCTGAAAGACGCGGCGATCCTTGCCAATTGCCCTGACCGGGACATCCGTCGTGAGTGGATTCAGCGCCTGCTGGATCACGACGGAGCACCCGGCGAAGACGGTGGTATCGAGGCCTGGCTGCGTTTGGGGGAAGCCGTTGGCCTGGACCCAGAGCAACTGCGTTCGCAGGAATTGGTACTGCCTGGCGTACGATTTGCGGTGGATGCCTACGTGAACTTCGCCCGTCGCGCCAATTGGCAGGAAGCAGCCAGCAGTTCGCTGACCGAGTTGTTCGCGCCGCAAATCCATCAGTCCCGACTGGACAGCTGGCCGGCGCACTATCCGTGGATCGACCCGACCGGATACGAATACTTCCGCACCCGCCTGGGCCAGGCCCGTCGCGACGTCGAGCATGGGCTTGCGATCACCTTGCAGCACTACACGACTCACGATGGCCAGCAGCGCATGCTGGAAATCCTGCAATTCAAGCTGGACATCCTGTGGAGCATGCTCGACGCCATGAGCATGGCCTACGAGCTGAATCGTCCGCCCTATCACAGCGTTACTGACCAGCGCGTCTGGCATAAAGGTATCGACCTATGAGCTTTGATCGACAACTCGTTCCGCGCTGGCGCCAGGGCTATCGCTTTCAGTTCGAGCCCGCGCAGAATGGCCACGTCCTGCTGTACCCGGAAGGGATGATCAAGCTCAACGAGAGTGCCAGTGCTATCGGAGGTCTGATCGACGGCCAGCGCACGGTTCAAGCAATTATTACAGCGCTGGATGAGACATTCCCCGGGGTTCCGGAGCTCGGCACCGATATCGAGCAATTTATGGAGGTCGCTCGTGCAGAGCACTGGATCGAACTCGGCTGATACGTCAGTCAAAAGCGATGTCGCGACAGATCCCGGCCTGCGCATTCCGCCCACGCCAGAAGTTGGCCTGCCGCTGTGGTTACTCGCCGAGCTGACCTACCGCTGCCCGCTGCAGTGCCCGTATTGCTCCAACCCGCTGGATTTTGCCAAGCAAGGTGAAGAGCTGACCACCGAGCAGTGGTTCAAGGTCATGGCCGAAGCGCGGCAAATGGGCGCTGCGCAAATTGGTTTTTCCGGCGGCGAGCCGCTGGTCCGTCAGGACTTGGCAGAACTGATCGCCGAGGCACGCCGACTGGGCTATTACACCAACCTGATCACCTCGGGCATCGGCCTGACTGAACAGAAAATCATCGATTTCAAGAAGGCCGGCCTGGACCACATCCAGATCAGTTTTCAGGCCAGCGACGAGCAAGTGAACAACATGCTTGCCGGCTCTAAAAAAGCGTTTGCACAGAAGCTGGAAATGGCCCGAGCGGTGAAAAAGCACGGCTATCCCATGGTGCTGAATTTCGTGACGCACAGGCACAACATCGACAAGATAGACCGCATCATCGACCTTTGCCTCGCGCTGGAGGCCGACTTCGTGGAGCTTGCCACGTGCCAGTTTTACGGCTGGGCGCACCTGAACCGCGTAGGCTTGTTGCCAACCAAGGACCAACTGGTACGGGCTGAGCGCATTACCAACGAATACCGCGCCCGACTGGCCATCGATGACAATCCGGTGAAGCTGATTTTCGTCACTCCGGATTATTACGAAGAGCGCCCGAAAGCCTGCATGAACGGCTGGGGCAATATCTTCCTGACCGTAACACCGGACGGCACCGCGCTGCCTTGCCATGGCGCACGGCAGATGCCTATCCAGTTCCCCAACGTGCGCGATCACACCATGCAACACATCTGGTATGACTCATTCGGTTTCAACCGCTTCCGCGGCTACGACTGGATGCCAGAACCGTGTCGCTCATGCGATGAAAAGGAAAAGGACTTCGGCGGGTGTCGTTGCCAGGCGTTCATGCTGACGGGCGATGCGAGCAATGCCGACCCCGTGTGCAGCAAATCCCCGCACCATGGCCTGATCACCCAAGCCCGCGATGAAGCCGAGTATGCTAGCCAGACTATTGAGCAGCTGGCCTTCCGCAATGAACGAAACTCTCGCCTCATCGCCAAATCCTGATCTGTTCTCTGCCGCCCAGGCTGTGGCGGCAGGGATCGATTTCGCCGAACTGAACCTCAGCCCTGCCGGGCTTTTCTGGAACGAATACCGCCCCGCGGACGCAGCATCACGTATCTGGCGCTGGCAAAACGGTGCCGTGCAATGCCTGACGCCGCCTGGTTTCAGCGTTCAAAGCCGCGTGTACGAATACGGCGGTGGCTCTTTTTGTCTGACCGATGAGGCGGTGGCGTTCGTCAATGCCAGCGACCAAAACATCTATCTCCAGCCTTTCGACGGTGAACCTGTCGCGCTGACCAAGGGCGACAAACGCTATGGCGACGTCCGTTATGCGCGTGGGCAGATTCTGGCTGTCGAGGAGGACCACGACACGCATCGGCTGGTCGCCCTCGATATCGTCGACGGCAAACGGCATCTGCTTGCGCAAGGCGCTGACTTTTATGCTGCGCCCACTTTTAGCCCTGACGGTCAGCGTCTGGCGTGGATCGAGTGGTGGCGCCCACATCAGCCATGGACGATGACGCGCTTGATGCACGCGACGCGCCAGACCGATGGTGCCTGGTCTGCGGCGACCTGCCTTGCCGGCGATCAACCGGAATCGCTCCAGCAGCCGCGCTTTGACCAACAGGGCCGACTGCATTGCCTGACTGATCGCGGCGGTTACTGGCAGCCGTGGATCGAAACCGCCGACGGACTCCAACCACTGCCAGCGGCGCAAGCCGACCATGCTCCGGCGCCTTGGCAATTGGGCGGTTGCAGCTGGTTGCCGCTGAACGAAGGGGGGTATCTCGCCAGTTGGTCCGAAGACGGATTTGGGGTGTTGGGGCTGCGCTCGGCGGACGGCGCTGTGGAAGACTTCAGCGGCGATTACAGCCGTTTTCGCAACCTGGCCATCGACGATCAATTCATCTACTGCATCGCAGCGTCAGCCATCAGCCCTTCTGCCGTAGTCGCCATTCGTCGTGCAGACAAACGTGTTCAAGTGCTCGCGGGAGGTGTTGCGCCGCTGCCGCCCGAACGCATCAGCCGTCCGCAAACCTTGCGCTATCCAAGCGGCTCCGGCGAAGCGCACGGCTACTTTTACCCGGCGATGGACGGCAGCGATGTGCCGCCGCTGGTGGTGTTCATCCATGGCGGTCCGACCTCGGCCTGCTATCCGGTGCTGGACCCGCGCATTCAGTACTGGACGCAACGCGGGTTTGCGGTCGCTGATCTCAACTATCGCGGCAGTACCGGCTACGGTCGCGCGTATCGGGAAGCACTGTTCCTGAACTGGGGCGTGGTGGATGTCGAGGACGCCTGCGCCGTAGTTGATCACCTGAGCAAGCGCGGGCTGATCAATCCGGATCAGACGTTCATCCGGGGCGGCAGCGCAGGGGGCTACACAACGCTCTGCGCGCTGGCTTTCCAAAAGGTTTTTCGTGCGGGCGCGAGTCTCTATGGCGTGAGCGACCCCATTGCCCTGGGCAAGGCGACGCACAAATTCGAGGCCGATTATCTGGACTGGCTGATCGGAGATCCGGACATCGACATGGAGCGCTATCTGGCTCGCACGCCATTGCTGCATGCGGACCAGGTCAGCGTGCCGGTGATTTTCTTTCAGGGCGAACTCGACGCCGTTGTCGTGCCCGAACAGACGCGCGCCATGCTTAAAGCATTGCAGGACAAGGGCATACCGGCTGAAGGATATTTCTACGCTGACGAACGTCATGGCTTCCGAAAAGCCGCCAACCAGATCCACGCGCTGGAAACGGAATGTGCGTTTTACAGGAAGGTGATTGATAGCTGAGGTTAGCCGGCCGCACGCTGAATGCGCGGCCGCGATGCAACATACGCCACCGGTTCGGCGGCGTATGGGCGGCAGGAACTATTACTTGCGGCTCGCGATGATGTAGACCGCGTGGATGATCCCGGGGAAGTAACCCAGCAAGGTCAGGAGGATGTTGAGCCAGAATGCGCCCGCGAAACCGACCTGCATGAAGACACCCACCGGTGGCAGCAGAATGGCGAAAATGATGCGAATGATGTCCATGCGTAACGCTCCTGATCATAAGACGGCCCTTCTGGGCCACACAGCTAATCGACCGTCGCTGTTTACAGGGGTTCAACGCCTGCAGCAACGCGCCACTACGCTCTGTGAGCAGAGTCAGCTGAACAGATAAGGAGATTGGGGTGCGAGGAGGACCGGTCCCTGCCCAGTAAGGTAAGGGGCGGCATTCGCCACGCGTTGCTGGCGAAAATGCTAAAAAACGTGCACAAAGAAAACCCCGCCGGAGCGGGGTTTTACAGACTGTTTCCCTTTGACTTCCCTTTCGCCCCACCATCCTGGCAGGCATCCCTACGTGTCCCTGTTATCTATTGCGCGTCCTGCGCTACGTCCATGTAAGTAGATTAGCGTTGGATCCATTTCAGCGATATGGCCAAACAGCAGCACGCCGTGTAAGCAAATGCTTACACCCTGTCAGCGCTGTCAGAATTGCGACGCCTGCAATAAGTACAACGACTCGCTGCCCGCCTTGACCGAGGCGCCCAAGGACTGAATACGCGGGAGTAGACGCGCGAAATAGAAGCGTGCGGTGCCAATTTTGCTGGCATAGAAATCGTCCTGATCGGCCTTGCCCCACGCTGTTTTCGCCATCATAGCCCACATGTATGCGTAGGCTGTGTATCCGAATACCTGCAGATACTCGACGGAGGCAGCGCCGATTTCATTCGGGTTACCGAGCGAACGATCCAGCACCCACTCAGTCAATTCGTCGAGTTCGGTCAGCGCAGCGCTCAATGGCTTGGTGAATTCGGCGAGAGCGCTGTCGGAGGTTGCGATGAACTGGCGAACTTCATCGGAGAAAATCTTGTAGTACGCGCCGCCGTTGGCAACGACTTTGCGGCCCATCAGGTCCAGCGCCTGAATGCCGTTGGTGCCCTCGTATATTTGCGTAATGCGCACATCGCGCACCAGTTGTTCCTGACCCCATTCACGGATATAGCCGTGGCCACCGAAAACCTGCTGCCCATGCACCGTAGTGTCCAGGCCCATGTCGGTGAGAAACGCTTTAGCGATGGGCGTCAGCAGCGCGACCATTGCATCGGCGCGCTGCCTGACATCTGCATCTTCGCTGTACTTGGCGGTATCGAGCTGGATAGCGACGTAGCTGGAAAACGCACGGCCGCCTTCATTGAGCGCTTTCATGGTCAGCAACATGCGACGCACGTCAGGATGGACGATGATCGGGTCAGCAGCGGTGTCTTTGGACTGAGCGCCAGTCGGGGCACGACTTTGCAGGCGGTCACGGGCATATTCGATTGCGTTCTGATAAGAACGCTCACCCGATGCAAGGCCCTGGATGCCTACGCCAAGACGCTCGTAGTTCATCATCGTAAACATCGCCGCCAAGCCTTTGTTGGGCTCGCCCACCAGAAACGCTTTTGCCGCGTCGAAATTGATCACACAGGTGGCAGACGCCTGAATACCCATCTTGTGTTCGATAGAGCCACAGAACACCGTGTTGCGCTCACCCAGGCTGCCATCGTCCTTCACCATGAACTTGGGCACGAGGAACAGCGAAATGCCTCTAGGCCCTGCGGGCGCGTCCGGCAACTTGGCAAGCACCAGGTGAATGATGTTTTCGGTCAGGTCATGCTCGCCGCCGGTAATGAAGATCTTGGTGCCGCTGATGGCGTAGGAACCATCTGTTTGCGGCTCGGCCTTGGTCCGAATCATGCCCAGATCGGTACCTGCATGGGCCTCCGTCAGGCACATCGAGCCGCTCCAGATGCCAGCGTACATATTGGGCAGATAGGTCGACTTGAGGGTTTCGCTGGCGTGGGCGTCAATAGAGACGCATGCGCCGGATGTCAGCATCGGATAGAGCCCAAATGCCAGGCTGGCAGAATTGACCATCTCCTCAACCTGAGCCGACACGGCCTTGGGCATACCCATGCCACCGAACTCAGGGTTGCCACCGACGCCAACCCAGCCACCTTCTGCGTAAGTCTTGTAGGCCTGAACAAACCCTGCGGGGGTGGTTACGACGGTGTCATGCCAATGACACCCTTCTTCGTCTGCGGCGCGACTCAATGGCGCAACCGCCCTGCCAATGACCTTGCCCGCCTCTTCGAGAATGGCCTCGACGGTCTCGGCATCGACAGCCTCAGCCAACTCGGGCAATTGCGCCCACAGCTTGGAGACATCGAACACTTCATTCAGAACGAAGCGCATATCGCGCAACGGCGCTTTGTAGTCAGCCATGGCAAACCTCGCAGACAGCAGCAGTAACCCGGAAAAAGAGACGCGGCTTGTACTTCGCAGCGTCCATGAGTCGATGAACCCGAGTGTACCCGAACACCATTTGCGACACATAGGGTCAGCTAGTGACCGTTTATCTGTTTATGGTCACATATAACTGACGGGTATAAACCCGCCTTCCCACGCAGTGATATGCGGTGAGCCGACAAACAGACTCGGGAGGATTTCAGCTGGCGGCGGACGTTCTAACAGCGCCGCGTTTGCTGGTCTGGCTCGAAGATATGACGCAGTTACGTCCCGCACCTTTTGCGGCGTACAGCGCCTGGTCCGCAGATTTAAGTACTTCTTCTGGATTACGGTGTTCAGGCAGACGCTCGGCTACGCCAATGCTCACTGTCACCGATACTGCGCATGCCTGGCTAGCAGCGCGCCGTTGCCGCCCTTGAAGGTCGTCTTGCGGGCGTGCCTGTTGATCACGCAGGTGAATCTGATAGTTGGCGATGACTTCGCGGACGGCGTCCAGATGCGGCATGCACTCTTCGAGGGTTTTCCCTGCAAAGACGATGGCAAATTCTTCCCCACCGTACCGATAAGCCCGACCGCCGCCGCTGGTGATTTTCGAGAGTTTGCTGGCCACCAACCGGAGGACCTGATCACCAACGTCATGACCATAGGTGTCGTTGAATTTCTTGAAATGGTCGACATCGCCCATCGCTAATACGTAATTGCGCCCCAGGCGTTGCATCCTCTCGTTCAGCGCCCGGCGTCCTGGCAGCCCGGTCAATTCATCACGAAAGGCCATTTGATAAGCCTCATGCGCAACAGCGGCAGCGATCATCAGCATGACCTGGCTGCACATGATATTCAGCGTGAAAGGCAGGATGAACGTTTTCGGCAGCGCCCAGAAAACACCCATCAAACCGACCAACTGCGCCGCATGCAACGGTCGTGGCTTACGCACGTACTGGGTAATGAGGATGGCAAAAACGATGATGAAAGCAACATAGGACAGCTGGATCAGACTCATCCACTCGCCGTGCAGCGCCGGCCAGCGGATGTCGGCCAGCCAGGCCAGCAGCGCTTGAGGGAAGCTCTGTTCAAGGCCCAGCGCAACACTCCCCACCGCGGCAAGCACCGCGAGTCGCGCAATCAGGTCCTGAAACAAGTGCGTGCGTTCTTCCCACACAGCGAACAGCCCGAAAAGCATCGGCAATAGCAGGCAGCAGAGATGAAACACCACCGCCGCGTCTTCTCGGACCGTTCCATTATCGCGGAAGTAATCAGTCTGCGTGTCCAGCAGAAAATAGGCGATGTACACCGTGATCATCAAGAACAGTTCACGCTGACGTTTGTAGACGCCGCAATAGGCGCCGCCCAGCAGTAGAACCAGCGTAGGCAGTACATTGAACAGGGAGGTGAAGAACACGTTCAGGTCTTTCATATACGCGACAGCAAGCCCGGCAGTCAACAGCGCCAGAGACGGCATGAAATGGCTGACACGTGCGGCGGATGGACGGCGCAAAACGGTTTTTCTCCTAACCGACGTAAACCGGGCGAGGCGCATAGCATTGTGCCTGTATCGGCGCCATTACGCATTTGATGAGAGACAGAAACACACAAGCGTCTGCAGTCCAAGCTGGATGCTTCTTCGGAGCACAAAAAAACCGCTTCCCCCAAGGAGAAGCGGCTTTTTGTAGAGCCGGTCGGATCGCTTAGTAAGCCAGGCCGAAATGCTCCTCGTTCATGTCCATCAGGTTGTTAGCCCCTGACAGCATGGTTGCCACGTGGGTGCGGGTACGCGGCAGGATGCGCTGGAAGTAGAAGCGCGCAGTCTGCAATTTGGCCGTGTAGAAGGCATCTTCGAGGGTACCTGCCGCCAGCTTCTCAGCTGCCACACGGGCCATGTCAGCCCAGAAATACGCCAGGCAAACGTAGCCGGAATACATCAGGTAATCCACCGAAGCGGCGCCGACTTCCTCGCGATCCTTCATGGCGGCCATGCCGATCTTCATCGTCAGCTCGCCCCACTCTTTGTTCAGCGCAGCCAGCGGCGTCACGAATTCGCTGACCGCTTCGATGCCTTCCTGCGACTGGCAGAACTTGTGCACGATCTTGGTGAAGCCCTTTAGCGCTTCGCCTTGTGTCATCAGCACTTTACGGCCCAGCAGGTCGAGTGCCTGAATGCCAGTGGTGCCTTCGTACAGCATGGCAATACGGGCGTCGCGTACGTTCTGCTCCATGCCCCACTCGGCAATGAAACCGTGGCCACCGTAGATTTGAACACCGTGGTTGGCAGCCTCAAAACCCACTTCGGTCATAAACGCTTTAGCGATAGGCGTCATGAACGCCAACAGAGCGTCAGCTTGCTTTTTGGCTTCAGCGTCGTCGCTGTATTTGGCGATGTCGACCTGCTTGGCGGTGAAGTAAACCATCGCGCGGGTGCCTTCAGCGAAGGCTTTCATGGTCAACAGCATCCGACGTACGTCCGGATGGACAATGATCGGATCAGCGGCTTTCTCCGGGGCTTTCGGCCCGGTCAATGAACGCATTTGGAGACGCTCACGGGCGTATTTCAGCCCGCCCTGGAAGCCGATCTCGGCATGGGCCAGACCTTGCAGCGCAGTGCCCAGACGTGCGGTGTTCATGAAGGTGAACATGCAGTTCAGGCCTTTGTTCGCCGGGCCGATCAGGTAGCCAGTGGCACCGTCGAAGTTCATCACGCACGTTGCGTTGCCGTGGATGCCCATTTTGTGTTCGAGCGAACCGCAGTTGACTGCGTTGCGGTCACCCACGTTGCCCGATGCGTCCGGTACGAACTTTGGCACGATGAACAGCGAAATACCTTTGGTGCCAGCCGGTGCATCCGGCAGGCGGGCCAGCACGATGTGGACGATGTTATCGGCCATGTCGTGTTCGCCAGCGGAAATGAAGATCTTGGTGCCCGAGACTTTGTACGAGCCATCAGCCTGAGGTTCAGCCTTGGTGCGCAACATGCCCAGGTCGGTCCCGCAGTGAGGTTCGGTCAGGCACATGGTGCCGGTCCATTCGCCGGAAACCAGTTTGGTCAGGTAGGCATCCTGTTGCTCGGGAGTACCGTGTTCGGAAATGGTGTTCATAGCGCCATGCGACAGGCCCGGGTACATGCCCCACGACCAGTTTGCCTCGCCAACCATCTCGCTGACCGCCAGGCCCAGCGACTCGGGCAGACCCTGACCGCCATGGGCGACGTCATGGGCCAGGCTCGGCCAGCCGCCTTCGACGAACTGCTTGTAGGCTTCTTTGAAGCCGGTAGGTGTTTTGACGCCGGATTCGCTCCAGGTACAGCCTTCGGTATCGCCTACGCGGTTCAGCGGAGCCAATACCTGCTCACAAAACTTGGCGCCTTCCTCAAGAATGGCGTCGACCATGTCAGGCGTAGCGTCGTGGCACGCTGGCAAGCTTTGATAATGCGCTTCGTAGCCAAGCAGTTCGTCACGTACGAAGCGAATATCACGCAAGGGGGCCTTGTAGTCAGGCATAGCGATAAACCTCTGCTGATGAATCCTGGAGATGGATGACCGACCGGTCTCGATGGAACTGTGTCAGCCATTGGACAATCCCGGATGCGCCGGGGGTCAAACAGGTGTTTGAAACATACGTTTACGCCTATACCTTGTCAAGCGTGCCCAACGCACCGTTCATCGTCGGCCAAGCAAATGGCACGCAGCAAAGGCCAACGGCGCAGAATGCCATTAGCCAGCGCACGTTAGTTTAGTTGGGAGTGGCCGCAGCCGCGGCATGATGAAGGCGGCGATTCGGGCAGCTTATGGGGCGTAATTCAGAAGACGGCACGAGAGGTGACCGTGCGCAATAGCGCACGAAAGGAGGCGGTCAGGCGTAAGTGTCAATCAATGTGCCGAGCATTTCGTCGCTGGCTTTTTCGACTTTGACGCCCGCTTGCACTTGAATACGGCCTTGCGTCAGTTCGACCACATTGGTCGCCATGTCCGACCGCTGGGCGCGGTCCACAGAGCGCAGATTTTCGAGCTGAAAATCCGAAGACTGGCTACGACCCGCCACTTCCGTAGCAGGGCTCGCCAACTGTGTGGCTGCCTGATCGACGCGGTCCAGCCCGACCTGAATGGCGCTCAGACCCGGATAAAGCGTGTTATTCATGGAAATCTGCATGGAAAGCATCCTCTGTTCATAAAACGAACAGCGGCCATTGGAACAGACCGCAGCACCAAACACCCGTCAAAAACAATAATGGCACATGGCCTGCTAATAGAGTGAACCATTAGCGGTGCGCAATGTGCACTTAGTCACCATACGCGCTGTCGCGACACATTCCAGCTGCAAAACACCGGAATGTGAGTCAGCTCACACGCCTCACTACAAGCCGCCCCGTTTGTCGCCGATAGCCACACAAGCAAAAGACCCTAAGGATGAAAAGTGCGTCAGTCGAGCAATTCCAGGTGCAGATGCTCGGCCACCTGCTCAGGTGAGGGTTTCTTCATGAAGGGCACTCGACCCAGGCAAGGCGCTGGCAAACGTTCAGCCAGCGTGGCGAGGTTTTCCTCCAGCCGCGACGTCTTGGGATCAATGATATTCGCGACCCAGCCCGCCAATTGCAGACCGTCGGCAGCGATGGCCTCGGCACTCAACAGCGCATGACTGATACAACCCAGCCGCACCCCCACTACCAGAATCACTCCCAGCCCCAAAGCCATCGCCAGATCAGAAAGATTGGCTTGATCGGCCAGAGGCACGCGCCAGCCACCCGCCCCTTCGATAAGGGTGAAGTCAGCGCCTTTGTCGAGGATATGACGCATTGGCGCCAACAACGATTGCACGGTCAGCGCCACGCCCGCCTCGCGCGCAGCCAGGTGCGGGGCAATAGCCGGTTCGAAGGCAACAGGATTGACCTCGCTGTACGTCAGCGCAATGGAGCACTCCGCGCGCAGTGCAACCGCATCGGCATTACGCAGCCCTTTGGGTTTCACATCACAGCCCGACGCCACAGGTTTGCCTGCCGCCGTGCTAAGCCCTGACTGCCGAGCCGCATAGAGCAAGCCCGTGGCAATCGTGGTTTTACCCACGTCAGTATCGGTTCCGGCGATGAAATACGCATGGCTCATCTGTACGCGCGTCCGTTCAAGTGGCGCAGGGTGTTGCTCGTTAACTATAGCGTTCAAAACACCCGCCGTTTATCAGTCTGCCAAAGGCTTTTCCAGCACCGCATACACCACCTGATACGTCGCTGGCAGGCCGGCGGGCTGGCGAAATTGTTCGTACGCTGCAATCAGCGCCTGAATTCGCGCACGTCCGGTCAAGCCGTCGGGGCGCCCCGGATTAATGTTGTGTGCGCCCAGCGCTTTCAACTCATGGGTCAGGCTGCGCACATCGGGGTAGTGCAACACATGAGGCAACACGTCGAAACCACGAACCATCAGACCACTCGCATCGCACAGCCGCTGGTAGTCAGCCAGCTCACGAAAACGATTGACGTGAACGCGACCGTCGACCGCCTGCCAACTGTCGCGCAGCTCGACCAGCGTGCCCATACAAAGGCTGGCGAAAGCGAACACGCCACCCGGCTGCAACACACGTCGGGCCTCGCTCAACACCGCGCCAAAATCCGAACACCATTGCACCGCCAGGCTGGAAAACACCAGGTCGACGCAGTCAGCCCGTAACGGCAAGCGCTCGGCATCTGCGGCCACAAAATGCGCGGCACCTCCAGAAGGTCGGGCGTGGCGCAGCATGCCTTCGGCGATGTCCAGTGCAACGCCCTCGCTGTCAGGTAAAAGCTGGGCCAGCTCACGGCTGAAGTACCCGGTTCCACTGCCCAGATCGAGCCAACACAGCGGGCGAGAAGCTGCCATCGGCACACGCGCCAGCAGTTCATGACCCACCGCGCGCTGCAAAGCGGCAACACTGTCGTAAGTGGTGGCGGCTTTGGAAAAAGAAGCGGCCACCCGGCGCTTGTCAGGAAGATTGTCCTGCTGCGCTGTTTGCTGCTGCACGGCCTTCAAGGCTGCGCAGTAAGAAAGATCAGTCATCACCGGACTCATGCAAAAAAGCCTGGATCGCCGCCGCCACACCATGGGGGTTTTCCAGAATGAACGCGTGGCTAGCCTGTTCGATCAGCCCCACCTCGATATCGGGTAAAAGTTTCAGCAGCTCGGTCGATGCCTCGGCGGGCACCAGCGCGTCGCGTCCGCCGAACAGGTGCAGTTGCGGCCCGCGATAAGCCTGCAACGCCGCACGCGTGTCCATGGTTTCAAGCAGCTTCAGGCTTTCGATCAAGCCGGCTGAAGGCCCGTGCGGCGCGCCTGCTTTTAGCTGTCGGGCGAGTGCACGCGCATCATCCGAGCCCTGCGCGCACAACAGAGTGAAGCGTTTGAGCGTGCCGTCTGGATCGGCGGCGCATCCGGCGATGAAGGCATCGAAATCAGTTTGCTCCATCGCCGAGGGCCACTCGCTGCGCGCGACGAAACACACGTTACTGGCGAACGTCGCAAGGCCACAGCAGCGATCACCGCGACGTGCGGCAAGTTCTGCCGCGAGCATGCCGCCCAACGACCAACCGCCCAGCCAGACATTGTCGGGGAGCGTCGCATCCAGTTCGTCCAGCCACTCGTTGAGGTCGTCTGTTTCAAGCTCTGGCAGCGGCTCGATTTCGACATGAAGATGCTCGTCCAGCCCGCGCAACGCTGCGGCCAAAGGCTCAAGCGGCGAAACCCCCAAGCCCCAGCCCGGCAACAGAATCAAACGATCACGCATGGCCAGGCCCCGTCATCTCACTCGCCCCGAGCAGCGGATAACACTGCTCCAATGCATCCAACAATAGCTGGACCTGCGCGGGGGTGTGCGCAGCAGACAACGTCACACGCAATCGGGCGCCGCCAGCAGGCACCGTCGGCGGACGGATAGCCGTGACCATCAAACCGCGCTCGCGAAGCAGCTGCGACAGGCGCAACGCGCGGCCGCTGTCACCGATGAGGATTGGCTGGATGGGCGTGAAGCTGTCCATCAACTGCAGGCCAAGGTCCTGCGCGCCTTTTCGGAACTGCTTGATCAGCGCAGTCAGATGCTCGCGGCGCCAATGTTCGGTACGCAACAACTCAAGGCTCTTGAGCGTGGCGCAGGCCAGGGCCGGTGGCTGGCTGGTGGTGTAGATGTAGGGACGGGCGAACTGGATCAGCGTTTCGATCAACTCTTCGCTGCCCGCTACGAACGCGCCAGCCGTGCCGAAAGATTTGCCCAGCGTACCGACCAGCACCGGCACATCCTCCAGGCTCAAACCAAAATGCTCGACGATGCCCGCGCCATTGGCACCCAGCGGGCCAAAGCCGTGGGCGTCATCGACCATCAGCCAGGCACCTTTTGCTTTCGCAACCTGAGCCAGCGCGGGCAAGTCGGCGATGTCGCCGTCCATGCTGAACACGCCATCGGTGACGACCAACGTGTCGCCGACCGCTTTCTCCAGCCGGGCACCGAGGCTGACGGGATCGTTGTGCAGATAACGCGAAAAGCGTGCGCCGCTGAGCAAGCCGGCATCAAGCAATGAGGCGTGGTTCAGCCGGTCTTCGAGCACAGTGTGGCCCTGCCCTACCAGCGCTGTCACCGCGCCAAGATTGGCCATGTAGCCGTTAGAGAAGAGCAGTGCGCGCGGGCGGCCCGTGAGGTCGGCCAAGGCTTCTTCGAGTGCGTGATGCGGCGTGCTGTGGCCGATGACCAGGTGCGACGCGCCGCCGCCCACGCCCCAGCGCTCGGCGCCGGCTTTCCAGGCGGCAACTACGTCGGGGTGGTTGGCCAGACCCATATAGTCGTTGTTGCAGAACGCCAACAACGGCTGACCGTCCACCACCACCTCAGGCCCTTGAGGGCTTTGCAGTAGTGGACGATGGCGGTAGAGATGTTCGGCGTGACGGGCAGCGAGACGTGCGCTCAGATCAAAGGACATGCAAGCCTCGATATTTGTTGAGAGTCATCCAACCCCTGTAGGAGCGCGCTTGCCCACGACGGGGCGTATCAAACGACATCTTCACCGAATGACCCACCGCGATCGCGGGCAAGCGCGCTCCTACACCGACCCTGCTCTGCGCACCTGAACGCGGTGTACCGGGTCCGGAGTTAATGCGCAGATTCAGACCGTTGCGTCGTAAAACAGCGCGCTGCTTTTCTGCTCGACCAGCGCCTGCTCGATGGCCGCCTGATGCACCTCATCCGAATGCTCTTCACGCGCTTCCGGCTGAATACCCAAGCGCGAGAACAGCTGCATGTCCTTGTCGGACTGCGGATTGGCGGTGGTCAGCAGCTTGTCGCCATAGAAGATCGAGTTAGCGCCAGCGAAGAACGCCAACGCCTGCATTTGATCATTCATGGCTTCGCGGCCAGCTGACAAACGTACGTGGGATTGCGGCATCAAAATGCGCGCAACGGCCAGCATGCGAATGAAGTCGAACGGGTCGATGTCTTCAGCGTTTTCCAGTGGCGTTCCGGCCACTTTCACCAGCATGTTGATTGGCACCGATTCTGGATGCTCTGGCAGGTTGGCCAGTTGGATCAACAGATTGGCGCGGTCATCCAGCGACTCGCCCATGCCCAGAATGCCGCCGGAGCAGATCTTCATGCCCGAATCACGCACATAGGCCAGTGTCTGCAGGCGCTCGCTGTAGGTGCGCGTGGTGATGATGCTGGTGTAGAAATCCGGCGAGGTGTCGAGGTTGTGGTTGTAGTAATCGAGCCCGGCATCGGCCAGCGCTTGAGTCTGGTCCATGTCCAGACGACCGAGAGTCATGCAGGTTTCCAGGCCCATGGCTTTCACGCCTTTGACCATTTCCAGCACATAGGGCATGTCTTTGGCCGAAGGGTGTTTCCAGGCCGCGCCCATGCAGAAGCGGGTCGAGCCGATGGATTTAGCGCGCGCAGCTTCTTCCAGCACTTGCTGGACCTGCATCAGCTTTTCTTTTTCAAGACCGGTGTTGTAGTGACCCGATTGCGGGCAGTACTTGCAGTCTTCCGGGCATGCGCCGGTTTTGATAGACAGCAGGGTCGAGACTTGTACGCGGTTGGCGTCGAAATGAGCGCGGTGCACGGTTTGCGCCTGAAACAGCAGGTCATTGAAGGGCTGTGTGAACAGCGCCTTGACCTCGGATAAAGTCCAGTCGTGACGCAAATTGGCATTGATGCTGGCGCTCATGGGCGGCTCCTTAGTGTTTTTTGGCGAGTGCCGGGACGGCTCAGCAGATTGGCTGAAACTGAAAGTCCACAGGCGCCACACGGATGTTCGGCATATTTAAGGAAGAGGCATGCGCTGTCAACCACGCAACACGCATCAGGTTTACATCTGGTTAAATAACAACCAAACCTGTTTGTTATGTGACGAGTCCACAGGTTCAAGCCGCTCCATCTGCGAAGACTGTGAAGCTGATCTGCCTTGGCTGGGAGCGCAGTGCCTGCGATGCGCGCTGCCCATGCCCTCCTCCGACCAGACCTGCACACAATGCTCGATCAACCCGGCGGCCTTCGATGAAGTTGTCGCAGTCTGGCTTTACGACTTCCCCATCGACGCGCTGGTCACACGCTTCAAGCATCAAGGCAAGTGGCCGCTGGGCCGATTACTGGCTGAACTGTTCGCCCAGTTTCTGCAATACCGTTTTAACGAAGGACTGGCCCGGCCCGACGTCCTGCTGCCAGTTCCCATGGCCAGCAAGCGCCTTCGCCAGCGCGGCTATAACCAGGCGGCCATGCTGGCAGCGTGGCTCGGCGCCAGGTTGCAACTGCCCGTGGACGAACGACTGCTAAAGCGGGTGAAGGAAACACCCCCGCAACAGGGGCTGGATGCGCGTGCGCGCAGGCGAAATCTGCTCGGAGCATTCGAGTTGCCCACCCCTCAAAATGTGGCGGGCAAACACATCGCACTGGTCGACGACGTGCTGACCACGGGCTCCACCGCCGATGTCCTCGCCGGGATGCTGCGCAAGGCCGGCGCAAGACACGTGGATGTGTACTGCCTGGCGCGTACACCCAAGCCTGGCGACTGATCCCGCCCGTGTGCATGAATCAGCCGCGATGGCACCCACTCAGCGAGAGTGATGTAAATTGATGCACTCGCTCGCAGGCAAGTGCGCTCCCATCCTCAACTGGTGCTTTCCATGTCTTTACCGCCCTCCCTCACCCAGCACATGGTGCGCCGTCCGCAACGTATCGCGCTGCTGGCTCACATCGCCGAACAGGGCTCGATCACCCGTGCAGCCAAGAGTGCAGGCCTGAGTTACAAGGCCGCATGGGACGCCATAGATGAGCTGAACAATCTGGCGGAAAAACCGCTGGTGGAGCGCAGCGTCGGCGGGCGGGGCGGAGGCGGCGCGAAACTATCGGCAGAGGGCGAGCGGGTGCTGCGTCTCTACCAGCGTTTGCAAGCGTTGCAGGCTCAACTGCTCGACAGCGCCGAGGAGTCCAGTGATCTGGCGCTGCTCGGCCGTCTGATGTTGCGCACCAGTGCGCGCAACCAACTGCACGGGCGGGTCGAGCGCATGACCCGTCATGGCCGCAACGACCTCATCGATTTGCGGCTGGCAGGCGACCTGTCGGTCCAGGCGCAAATCACCCACGACAGCAGCGAGCGCCTGGAGCTGGACGTAGGCACCGACGTGTTCGCGCTGATCAAGGCCGGATGGCTGGAATTACTGGCCCCTGATGACGAAGTAACAAATGGAAACAATTGCCTGATGGGTCAAATCGAGGAGGTGCTTGATGCGCCGGATGGGCCTAGCGAGGTCAGAATCGTCCTGCCCAGCGGTCAGACCTTGTGCGCGCTGGCAGAGCCGGAGCAGTTGAAAGCATTGGATTTAAGCGCTCATGGCGCAGTGAAGGTTCAGTTCTCGCCAGCGAATGTGCTGATCGGTACGCCACTTTGATGGCTGCGCAGCACACGCGCTGATAACCACTGCCGTCATCGTGCCGACACACAATCGTCATCAGCGTTGAATAAGGTGCCTGCCAAAACCGCAGGAAGCCCGTGATGAAACTCCTAAAAGACGACCAACCCACAGACCTTGAAAACATGGTCGGCCTGACACGCCGAAGCTTCATCAGCGCAGGCGCTTTGTGTGGCGCGGCGATGTTTCTGGGGGGCGACCTGCTCAGCCGCAGCGTTCTGGCAGCCAGCGTTCAGGCGGCCAACAGCAAGCTGCTGGGCTTTGCGAGCATCCCCGCCGCCACCGCAGACAGCATCAGCCTGCCGCCGGGTTACAGCGCCTCGGTGCTGATCAGCTGGGGCCAACCGCTGCAAAGCGATGGTCCGGCGTTCGACCCCAGCGGCAAAGGCAGCGCCGATGCTCAAGAGGTGCAGTTTGGCGATAACAACGATGGCATGAGCCTGTTCACCTTTCCCGGTGACGACGCTAACCGTGCCAGCCGCGCGCTGATGGCAATCAACAACGAATACACAAACTATCGCTACCTGTTCGATCACGGCAAAGACCCGCAATCGGCAGAGGAAGTGCGCAAGGCGCTGGCCAGCGAAGGCGTGTCGGTGATTGAGGTCAAGCGCGAAGGTAGCCAGTGGAAGTTCGTGCAGGGCTCCAAATACAACCGCCGCGTACATGGCAACACACCGATCCACCTGAGCGGCCCGGCTGCCGGCGACGACTTGCTGAAGACCGCTGCCGATGCCACAGGCAAGAACGTGCTCGGCACCTTCCAGAACTGCGCCAATGGCAAGACGCCCTGGGGCACTTATCTGACGTGCGAAGAGAACTTCACTGACTGCTTCGGCAGCACCGATCCTGCACAAAAAATAGACGCCGCGACCAAACGCTATGGCGTCGTCCCCGCCAGTAAAGAAATCAACTGGCACCTGCATGACCCGCGCTTCGACATCGCCAAAAACCCCAACGAGTTCAACCGACACGGCTGGGTGGTGGAGATCGACCCGTTCGATCCTAAGTCAACGCCGGTCAAGCGCACGGCCCTGGGCCGTTTCAAGCATGAAAACGCAGCATTGGCCGAGACCAAGGGCGGACGCGTGGTGGTTTACATGGGCGACGACGAGCGCGGGGAATTCATTTACAAATTCATCAGCCGCGACAAAATCGATCATCAGAATCCGAAGGCCAACCGCAATATCCTCGACCACGGCACGCTGTACGTCGCGCAGTTCGACAATGGCGACAGCAACCCCGATCACCCTAAAGGTCAGGGCACATGGGTCGAACTGACCCACGGCAAAAACGGGATTGACGCCAGCAGCGGCTTCGCCAGCCAGGCTGAAGTATTGATTCACGCGCGCATGGCGGCCAGCGTGGTCAAGGCCACGCGCATGGACCGGCCAGAGTGGATTGTTGTCAGCCCCAAGGATGGCCAGGTGTATTGCACTTTGACCAACAACGCCAAGCGCGGCGAAGACGGGCAACCGGTGGGCGGCCCCAATCCGAGGGCGAAGAATCAGTACGGACAGATTCTGCGCTGGCGCGAGCATGAGGATAATGCCTCGGCCATGACCTTCACCTGGGATCTGTTTGTGGTGGCCGGTAATCCCGCCGTTCACAGCGGCAAGCCTCAGGGTGGTTCGAGCAATATCAACCCGCAGAACATGTTCAACAGCCCGGACGGACTGGGCTTCGACAAGAGCGGTCGACTGTGGATCCTGACCGACGGCGACTCGACCAACAGCGGAGACTTCGCCGGCATGGGCAACAATCAGATGCTCTGTGCCGATCCCGCTAGCGGAGAAATACGTCGTTTTATGGTGGGCCCTGTGGGGTGCGAGGTGACGGGCATCAGCTTCGCGCCGGACCAGAAAGCGCTGTTCGTCGGGATTCAGCATCCCGGTGAAAACGGCGGCTCGACGTTCCCTGAGCACCTGCCTGATGGCAAGCCGCGTTCATCGGTGATGGTGATAACCCGCAACGACGGCGGAATCGTCGGCGCCTGACCGGTCCTCATCGCGAGCAAGCTCCCTCCCACTTTGGATGCGGTCGTGCATCCTTTCGGGATAACGCCGTCTCGGTGGGAGGGAGCTTGCTCGCGATGGGTGTAACGCGCTGTGTCAGGTTTACACGCCTGAGTTAACATGACAGGCCCGACGCGGCAGCCTGCTGCGCGCAGGAGTAAGCATGGCCCACCCGTTTGCAACACTCACCCCTGACCTCGTGCTGGATGCTGTCGAGAGCATCGGCTTTGTCAGTGACGCCCGCATCCTTGCGCTCAACAGCTATGAGAATCGCGTCTATCAGGTGGGGATCGAAGACGATCAGCCGCTGATCGCCAAGTTTTACCGGCCGCAGCGCTGGACCACCGAAGCCATTCTTGAAGAACACAGCTTCACCGCCGAACTCGCAGGCGTCGACATTCCTGTGGTCGCGCCCATGACGCATAACGGCTCGACACTCTTCGAGCACGCCGGTTTTCGCTTTACGCTCTTCCCTCGTCGTGGCGGACGGGCGCCGGAGCCGGGCAACCTTGATCAGCTCTATCGCCTGGGCCAGTTGCTGGGGCGCATTCACGCCGTTGGCGCCACTAAACCGTTCGAGCACCGCGAAGCACTGGGCGTGAAGAACTTCGGTCACGACTCACTGGCGTATCTGCTGGAAAACAACTGTATCCCCCGCAGCCTGCTGCCCGCCTACGAGTCCGTCGCCCGCGATCTGCTCAAACGGGTGGAAGATGTCTATGCCGCCACGTCCCACCAGAACATCCGTGTCCATGGGGACTGCCACCCCGGCAACATGATGACCCGCGACGACATCTTCCATATTGTCGATCTGGACGACTGCCGGATGGGTCCGGCGGTGCAGGACATCTGGATGATGCTGGCGGGCGATCGTCACGAGTGCCTGAGCCAACTGTCGGAACTGATGGACGGTTACAACGAGTTCCACGATTTCAATCCGCGGGAGCTGGCGCTGATCGAGCCGTTGCGCGCGTTGCGTTTGATGCATTACAGCGCCTGGCTTGCGCGACGCTGGGACGACCCTGCGTTCCCTCACAGCTTTTCCTGGTTTGGCACTGAACGTTACTGGGGCGATCAAGTGCTGGCGTTGCGCGAGCAGCTTTCAGCGCTCAATGAAGAGCCGTTGAAGTTGTTCTGATTTTCGTTGAGTCGCTATAACAAAAACTTGCCACAGGACTTTGCATGCAAGCTGCCAACCCGCGTCGCGGGTACATTCTTGGCCTCAGTGCCTACATCATCTGGGGCCTGTTTCCCCTCTATTTCAAAGTCCTTGCCAGCGTTCCGGCGCTTGAAATCATCGTCAACCGGGCCATCTGGTCGGCAATTTTCGGCCTGGCGCTGTTGCTGCTGGTGTGGAAACACCCTGGCTGGTGGCAGGAGCTGTACGATCACCCTCGGCGCTTTGCGATTCTTGCACTGAGTGGCTCGCTGATCGCGGCCAACTGGCTGATTTACGTGTGGGCGGTGAACAGCAACCACATGGTTGAGGCCAGCCTGGGTTATTTCATAAACCCGCTGATCAACGTGATGCTGGGCATGGTGCTGCTGCGTGAACGCTTGCGCCCGCTGCAATGGGTGGCGGTGATTCTGGCGCTGATCGGTGTAGGGCAGCAGATCTGGCAAGTGGGCAGCCTGCCGTGGATTTCGCTGGCGCTGGCGTTGACCTTTGGTTTCTACGGGCTGATCCGCAAGCAGGCACCGGTTGCGGCGCTTCCCGGGCTGGTGGTTGAGACTTGGATTCTGGTGCCGCTGGCGGTGGGATGGTTGCTGTTCAACCCGATGGCGCACAGCGCACAAACTGAGTTCTGGACCACCAAAGAGGCGATCTGGCTGGCAGCGGCCGGGCCTGTAACGCTGGTGCCCCTGGTGTGTTTCAACTCAGCGGCAAGGCATTTGCCCTACGCCACATTGGGCTTTTTGCAGTACATCGCACCCACCCTGGTGCTGACCCTTGCGGTGCTGGTGTATGGCGAGCACATGGCCTCAAGCACGATGGTGACTTTTGGTTTTATCTGGGCCGGCCTGGTGATCTACAGCGCCGATGCCTGGCGCAGCCTGCGCCGCCGCCCATGAGCAGAAAGCGCCGACTCACCCTGTAGGAGCCAACGTGTTGGCGAGGCGTCTTGCGCTGAAAAGGAATGACGCCTCGCGAATGAATTCGCGCCTACAGATGTTGGGGCAAGAATTCATTCCTCCGACTTGAGCACCAGCTCAACCATCAGTTCATCCGCCAGTGTCTCAAGGTGCTTTTGCAGCACATCCAGCGTCAACGTCAGCGGCACGCCCAATAAAGCGTTGGCATGGAACAGTGTTTCGCTGCTCATTGGCGCGGGCGAAACGTCGGTGACCAATCGCTCTACGTTCACCCCTTGCTGGGTCAGCAGACGGGTGATGTCACGCACGATGCCGGGCCGGTCATTGCCCACCAGTTTCATGTTGATAGGCGTTGATGTCGCGGCGCTCTCGACGCCGCTTTCAGCAAACTGCGTGTGGATGCCGTCCCTGGACAATGCCTGCAGCGCGTTGACCAGTTCATCGTGCGCCTCGGCAGGCACGCTCAAACGAAGGATCCCCGCGAACTGACCGGCCATGTGAGTCATGCGGCTCTCAAGCCAGTTGCCGCCATGACGGGCAATGCACTCAGCGATCTGTTCAACCTGGCCCGGCTTGTCCGGGGCAAAAACGGTAACGACGAGATGATCCACAGTTCATTCCTCTTCTTTGCTTTTCAGCAGTCTGGCTGACACGGGGTAGGGGGCAGTCGGGCAAGTATAGGCAAGTAAGCCGACTGCACTCTCGCGCCCTGAAATCGTAGATCGTGTACCGTTTTAATAATTCTCTGGAACAATCTGCATTTTCTTTGAGAACATCCGGACCTTCAGTGTGGCCGACCGGAGAATTTCCGCTCGTTCGGTGGCATATTCAGTTCGATTTTCACGATACAAGTGATCATGTAGTATTGCGCCGCGTTCACTACATAGCTCGAACCTGACGTTAAAAACGATGCCTGACCGGGCCTCGCTGCGAACCCCGAAGCCCAGTCGCCAGCAGTGGCATGTCCTGGCGAGGTGATCAGCGATGCGTCGATGGCTTTAATAAAAGAGCGCTCAACCATTGAAGCGCAGATAGCTGAGTAGAGTGAGGCAAGCAATGACTGAACACGTTCAAGTCGGTGGCCTTCAGGTCGCCAGAGCCCTGCTGGATTTCGTGAATAATGAAGCCCTCCCGGGAACCGGCCTTGATGCCACTGCGTTCTGGGCGGGTGCCGATGCACTCATTCACGAACTGGCGCCCAAGAACAAAGCCCTGCTCGCCAAACGTGATGACTTCCAGGCAAAAATCGACGCCTGGCATCAGTCCAACGCAGGCAAAGCCCATGACGCCAGCGCCTACAAATCCTTCCTGCAAGACATCGGCTATCTGCTGCCAGAAGCGGCAGACTTCCACATCACGACGCAAAACGTCGATGAAGAAATCGCCCGCATGGCAGGCCCGCAACTCGTTGTGCCGGTGATGAACGCCAGATTCGCACTCAACGCCTCGAACGCGCGCTGGGGTTCGCTGTATGACGCGCTGTACGGCACCGATGCGATCAGCGAAGCCGACGGCGCCGAGAAAGGCAAAGGCTATAACAAGGTTCGCGGCGACAAAGTGATCGCCTTCGCCCGCGCCTTCCTCAACGAAGCCGCGCCCCTGTTCGTCGGCTCCCACGTTGACTCCACGGCCTACAAACTGGTGGACGGCAAACTGGTCGTCACGCTCAAGGGCGGCAGCAACTCGGGCTTGAAAGACGACGCTCAACTGATCGGCTTCCAGGGCGACGCCGCAGCACCGACGTCGATTCTGCTCAAGCACAACGGCCTGCATTTCGAAATCCAGATAGACGCCACAAGCCCGGTCGGCCAGACCGATGCAGCAGGCGTGAAAGACGTGCTGATGGAAGCGGCCCTGACCACCATCATGGACTGCGAGGACTCCATCGCTGCCGTCGATGCTGACGACAAAGTCTTGGTGTACCGCAACTGGCTGGGCCTGATGAAGGGCGATCTGTCGGAAGAAGTCGCCAAGGGCGGCACCACGTTCACCCGCATCATGAACGCCGACCGCGTATACACCTCGCCCACCGGTGAAGCAGTGACGCTGCACGGTCGCTCGTTATTGTTCGTACGCAACGTCGGCCACCTGATGACCATCGACGCGATCCTCGACAACCAAGGCAACGAAATACCCGAAGGCATTCTCGACGGCCTGATGACCAGCCTGGGCGCTATCCACAACCTCAACGGCAGCAGCACGCGCACCAACAGCCGGACCGGTTCGGTATACATCGTCAAACCCAAAATGCACGGCCCCGAAGAAGCAGCGTTCACCAACGAGTTGTTCGGGCGCATCGAAGACGTCCTGCGTTTGCCGCGCAACACGCTGAAAGTCGGAATCATGGACGAGGAGCGTCGCACCACGGTCAACCTCAAGGCATGCATCCAGGCAGCGAGCGAGCGCGTGGTGTTCATCAACACGGGTTTCCTGGATCGCACGGGCGACGAAATCCATACGTCCATGGAAGCCGGCCCGGTGGTGCGCAAAGCGCAGATGAAGGCCGAGAAATGGATCGGCGCGTACGAGAACTCCAACGTCGACATCGGCCTCAAATGCGGTCTGCAAGGTCGTGCGCAGATCGGCAAGGGCATGTGGGCCATGCCCGATCTGATGGCAGCAATGCTGGAACAGAAAATCGCGCACCCGCTGGCCGGGGCGAACACCGCATGGGTTCCTTCGCCGACAGCGGCTGCCTTGCACGCGTTGCACTATCACAAGGTCGATGTGTTTGCCCGCCAGGCCGAACTGGCTCAGCGCACGGCAGCGTCGGTCGATGACATCCTCACCATTCCGTTGGCGCCGAACACTGACTGGACGCCGGAAGAAATCCAGAACGAACTCGACAACAACGCCCAGGGCATTCTGGGTTATGTAGTGCGCTGGATCGATCAGGGCGTCGGTTGCTCGAAGGTGCCTGACATCAACGATATCGGCCTGATGGAAGACCGCGCAACGCTGCGCATTTCCAGTCAGCACATCGCCAACTGGCTGCGTCATGGAGTGGTCAGCGAGCAGCAAGTGATGGAAAGCCTCAAGCGCATGGCGCCAGTGGTGGATCGTCAAAACGAAGGCGACGCGCTGTACCGCCCTCTGGCACCGGACTTCGACAGCAACATCGCCTTTCAGGCGGCGGTGGAGCTGGTGATCGAAGGCACCCGACAGCCAAACGGCTACACCGAGCCAGTGCTGCATCGTCGCCGCCGTGAGTACAAGGCGAAAAACGGGCTGTAAGCCGCGCCGAACGGCAAATCTGCGCGAAATGAAAAAGGCGGCGTGTCTCAGGACACGCCGCCTTTTTATTTGGGGTTCAACTGCTGGAGCGCGCTTGCCCGCGATTGCGGTGTGTCATTTGATATCGATGACGTCTGGCACACCCATATCGCGGGCAAGCGCGCTCCTACAAGACTCAACAAGATTCAACCCAGGTCGTTCACTCCACGCCCAACTCACGCTTCACCAGCCGCAACAACTGCTTGGTGTTGATCGGCTTGAGGAGGAAATCCACGACGCTCAAATGCATCGCATCAATCGCATCACGCACGTTTGCATCGCCCGAAACGATGATGATCGGCAGCGCTGCACGGTCTGAATCGCGCACCTGCCGGATCAGGTCCAGGCCGTCGCACGGCGCCATCCGCAGATCGGTAATCACCAATGCAATGGATGGAAGGGTTTCCAGTAAATGCATCGCACTGTTGCCGCCAGCAGCGGTGATGCAAAAGATGTCATTGAGACTGAGGATCTCCGCGAGCAGCTCCCTTGCATCTTTGTCGTCGTCAACAATCAACACCCGTTGCGGCGATTGTGAGGATGGCGCCAGCATCACCTCGTTGAGGGCTTCGCGCTCTTCATCACTCAAAATGTCGTGATCGAACATACCCGTCTCTTCCCGTCGACTTAATTCTGACAGCGGATAGGAATGAACCTGCTGCACACTTCATGGCTTCATGCCTTGCATGATATTGCCTCATGCCACCCGCCTCCCACTTTCTTACCAAACTACACCCTAAAACCGCTCTTTCAGCACCTAATACTTACGTCCAATGGGCACTGCCCGCTAAGCGGCCGACCATGGACCTCATAAAAACAAGCGGTGTGAGTCATGAGCAAAGCGGACGCGTTCACCCAGGCAGGAAAGACGGCCGTGTTGCAAAACATCCACGGCACGATGCAGTTCCTGCAGAAATTCCCCCCCTTTAATCAAATGGAAAATGCCCATCTGGCGTATCTGGTAGAACAGTGCCAGCTGCGTTTCTACGCTACCGACGAGAGCATCATCAAGACTGGCGATGGGCCAGTAGAACATTTTTATATCGTCAAGCAAGGCCGGGTGGTCGGCGAGCGACCACATTCTGCCAAAGGTGGAACCGAGACCACGTTCGAAATCACCACTGGCGAATGCTTTCCGCTGGCCGCTTTGCTGGGTGAGCGGGCAACGCGCACCGAGCACCTGGCTGCGGAAGACACCTTCTGCCTGCAACTCAACAAGCAGGCGTTCATCAAGCTGTTTGCACTCTCCAGCCCGTTCAGGGATTTCTCCCTGCGCGGGGTAAGCAGCCTGCTCGATCAGGTCAATAGAGAAGTAAAGCAGAAGGCTGTCGAAACTCTCGGCACACAGTATTCATTGAACACGCGTCTGGGCGAATTGGCGATGCGTCATCCGGTCACCTGCGGCCCTGAAATGCCGTTGCGAGAAGCGGTCAGGCTGATGGATGAGCAGCAAGTGGGCAGCATCGTCATCGTCGACCAGGACAAGGCGCCGCTGGGGATATTTACCCTGCGCGACCTGCGTCAGGTGGTGGCGGACGTCGATGCCGATTTCGGTCAACCCATCGAGCGCAGCATGATTCAGGCGCCGTTCTACCTGAGCCCCGACGCCAGCGCCTTTGACGCAGCCATCGCCATGACCGAGCGGCATATCGCCCACGTTTGCCTGGTCAAGGATCAGCGCCTGTGCGGCGTGGTCTCGGAGCGAGATCTGTTTTCGCTACAGCGCGTGGATCTGGTGCATCTGGCGCGGACCATTCGCACTGCGCCACGCATCGATGCGCTGGGCAATATGCGTGGCGACATCGTGCAACTGGTGGATCGCATGCTTGCCCACGGGGCGTCGTCGACCCAGATCACACAGATCATCACCCTGCTCAACGACCATATGGTCTGCCGGGTCATCGAGCTGACGCTGGAGGAAAAAGGCGATCCTGGCATCCCGTTTACGTGGCTGTGCTTTGGCAGCGAGGGGCGGCGGGAGCAAACGCTGTATACCGATCAGGACAACGGGATTCTGTTCGAAGCCAAGGATGGGGCCGAGGCCGCGCAGATACGCGGCCGTCTCTTGCCCATTGCCGAACGCATCAATCAAGGGCTGGCACTGTGCGGTTTTGCGCTGTGCAAGGGCGGGATCATGGCGAGCAATCCCGAGTTGTGTTTATCGCGCATTGAATGGGCGCGGCGGTTCAGCTCATTCATCCGGGAGGCCACGCCCGAGAACCTGCTGTCCTCCAGCATCTATTTCGACTTGCGCGTGGTCTGGGGCGATGAAAGCGGCGGCGAGCAACTGCGCTCCAGCATTCTGGATCAGGTGGCCGACAACAAACTCTTCCAGCGGATGATGGCCGACAACGCATTGCGCCAGCGCCCGCCGGTGGGCCGCTTCAAGGATTTCGTGGTCGCCCGCAAGGGCAGCGAAAAGGACACGCTGGACTTGAAGACACAGGGCCTGACGCCGTTTGTCGATGGTGCGCGACTGCTCGCGCTAGCCAACGGGATCAGCGCCAACAATACGCTGGAGCGCCTGCGCCAACTGGTCGCCCGAGAAGTTATCGAGCCTCTGGACGGGGCAGCGTATGAAGAGGCCTACCATTTCATTCAGCAGACGCGCATGCAGCAACACCAGCAGCAGAGCCGACAACATTTGCCGTACTCCAACCGCATCGATCCGGATGTGCTCAACCATCTGGATCGGCGAATTCTGCGCGAATCATTTCGCCAGGCACAGCGCCTGCAAACCAGCCTGACCTTGCGTTATCAACTGTGAATTCCAGACCCGATGAATTTGTTCGAATGGCTAAAGCCACCCAAACGTACGCAACCCACGGCGCTGACATCGATACAGGCAGAACGCCTGGGCCAATTGCCGCACAGTACGTCGCTTGACGAACATCCGCTGCGTGCTCAGCGCTGGGTGGTGCTGGACCTTGAGACCAGTGGCCTGAACATGAACCGCGATGAAGTGCTGTCCATCGGCGCGGTGATAATTGAAGACGGCGCGATTGATCTGGGTCAGCAGTTCGAGCGAACGTTGTTGCGTACCGATCACAAGCTCAGTCCCAGCGTACTGATTCATGGGTTGGGGCCCAGCGCGATTGCGGCCGGTGCCGAGCCGGTGGAGGCGCTGCTCGACTTCATGGAGTTTTTGGGGGACAGCCCGGTGCTAGCGTTTCATGCGCCGTTCGATCAGCACATGATTGGCCGCGCGCTCAAAGAGAGCCTGGGGTATCGCTTGCAGCATCATTTTTTCGACGCGGCTGAAATGGCGCCGATGCTGTGTCCACAGGCAAGTTTTCGCCAGGCCGGGCTGGATGACTGGACAGGATTTTTCGGGCTGCACGCCGAGGAACGTCATCACGCCAGCGCCGATGCACTGGTCACTGCCGAGCTGGGACTGATCCTGTTCAGCCATGCCCGCCGCCAGGGTATCGACAGCCCCGCCCACTTGGAGCAAAGCCTGAGCCAGTGGCGCAGACGCCAGAAATCGCATTCGTTTTGAGCGGGTTGACTCTTAAGTCCGTCAGTAAATATCACGGCTGCTGCCCGGCAGCGATTCCTGGGACTGCGGTGTGTCAGGTAAACCTGGGGCTCTGATTTGAGGACTGCTGCGCAGCCCCAGTTTGCTGCGCGACAACCCGGCGCCTTGGCGACAGGACGACTCCTACGCATTCACTTCGATTAACAAATTCCGTTCGTGACCGAACCAATCGGGTCACACGCCAGTTACATACAGAAATACAATCAACCAACACACCTATTTCAATTGACAATAAAACGTGAGTTTGCCTAAATCTAGTCGTACGACGACGTATAACGATCGCCGCCTATAACAACAATACAAATGAGTGGATTCGATGAAAATCAAAGGCATCCGTTGGTGGATGGTCGCGCTGATTACGGGCGGCCTGATCGTCAACTACCTCGCTCGCAATACTCTCTCCGTTGCAGCCCCGACCATGATGGCCGAGCTCAACATATCCACAGAGCAGTACTCGCACGTCGTCATCGCCTGGCAGATGGGCTACGCCTTCATGCAGCCGGTGGCTGGCTATGTGATTGACGCCATTGGCACCAAGATCGGCTTCGCGATTTTTGCCGTGGCCTGGTCTGTGGCCTGTGCCTCTGCGGCGATGGCAACCGGCTGGCAGAGCCTGGCGTTTCTGCGCAGTTTGCTGGGTATCACCGAGGCCGCTGGCTTTCCCGCTGCCATCAAGGCCACCACCGAGTGGTTCCCGGCTAAAGAGCGCTCGGTTGCCATTGGCTGGTTCAACATCGGATCGTCCATTGGTGCGCTGCTCGCGCCACCGCTGGTGGTATGGGCGATCCTGCACAACGGCTGGCAAGTAGCGTTCATCATCGTCGGCGTGTTGGGCTTGCTGTGGAGCGCCTCGTGGCTGCTGTTGTACAAACACCCTCTCAATCAACGCCTGCTGGGCGATGACGAACGTGATTACATCCTTGCCGGCCAGGAAAACCACCTCAAGGACGCACCCACCGAGCGCGCCAGCTGGAAGAAAATCGTCGGCACCCGCAACTTTTACGCCATCGCTTCGGCGCGCATGTTGTCGGAGCCTGCCTGGCAGACCTTCAATGCCTGGATTCCGCTGTACCTGATGACCGAACGGCACATGAACATCAAGGAAATCGCGATGTTCGCCTGGCTGCCGTTTCTGGCGGCAGACATCGGCTGCGTGCTGGGCGGCTATCTCAGCCCGCTGTTTCACAAGCACTTCAAAGTCTCCCTGCTGACCTCACGCAAAATGGTCATGGTGCTGGGTTCCTTGTGCATGATCGGGCCGGGCTGCATTGGCCTGGTGGACAGCCCTTATATGGCTATTGCGCTGCTGTGCGTGGGCGGTTTCGCGCACCAGACACTGTCGGGCGCGCTGTACTCGATCACCTCGGACTCTTTCGGCAAGAACGAAGTCGGCACCGCAACCGGGCTCGGCGGCATGTGCGGTTTCCTTGGCGCGGCCATCTTCACCCTCGTGCTCGGGATCATGGTCACAAAAGTCGGCTACAGCCCTCTGTTCGTGGCGCTTGCGGCGTTCGATATCGTCGCGGCCCTGATCATCTGGTTCGTTCCCAGGCCGCTGGTGACACCGTTGGATGTGGCCTCCGCAAGCGGCTCGGCCCCTGCAACCGCCGAGGGTTTGCCAACCACTTGATCCGCAGGTTCGGGCCGGCGATGTCGGCCCGAACACGCTGAACGTCCTATTGCGGTCTGTTCCTGCGCTGAATAGTCTACTGAGCTGCCTGCCTAGAGGAATGTCCATGTCCGCCACGAGCATGACGCTGTACTACAACTCGGCTTCACCTTTCGCGCGCAAAGTGCTGGTGCTGCTTCACGAGACCGAACAGACCAGCCGCGTGAGCCTCAAGGCTGTCAGCCCCACGCCCGTCAGCCCCGACAACGAGCTGATTCAGGAAAACCCAGCGGGCAAGCTCCCGGCACTTCGCCTGGCCGATGGCAACGTGTTGCACGACAGCCGTGTGATCCTCGACTACCTCGATCACCAGCATGTCGGTAACGCCCTCATTCCCCGCGAGGGCTCTGCCCGCTGGAGGCGTCTGACGCTGGCGTCGCTGGCCGATGCGCTACTGGATGCGGCGTTGTTAATCCGTTATGAGACCTTTCTGCGCCCCGCGGAAAAGCAATGGCGGGAGTGGCTCGACAATCAACAGGAAAAAATCACGCGCTCCCTGCTCTATTTTGAACAGGAAGCGGTCACGGAACTGAGCTCAAACTTTGACATCGCGTCCATCAGCGTGGCCGCCGCGCTGGGTTATCTGGACTTTCGTCAGCCAGACCTCAACTGGCGCAGCAGCTACCCGCGACTGGCCGCCTGGTATTACGAAGTCAGCCAGCGTCCGTCGATGATCGAGACCCAACCGCCGGCTTGAGCGATCCCGGATATCCGGGATGCAGGCCCGGCGTCAATCAGCAGTCGGGTTTATCCGCGGTGTAGCGCCGCGCCGGATTGACCGCCGCGCCGAACTCGCGCAACGCCTTGGCGCCGATCAGGAGTGGATAGTTGAAGTGGCTGCGGTCGACGAGGTTGACCTCGACCGTGCGCTTGACGTCGCCCAGGCAGAGTTCCAGGTCCACCACCGGACGTTTCGTCGCGTCGGCCGGCTCATCGTCCTCGTCGCCTTCGGAGCGACCCTTGATGCGGCTGATACGCGAAACCTTATGCTCGTAAACCTTGTTATCGGCGTCCTTGGTCGCCAGGCGAAAACGTACCCAGTCTTCGCCATCGCGCTTGAACAGTTCGATGTCCTTGGCCGACAGGGATGCGGTCAGGGCGCCGGTGTCCATCTTGGCTTTGAAGGTCTCGCCAAACTCGGAGACCTGAATGTATTCATAACGGCCATACAACGTGGGTTTAGCTGCCATGACCGGCAACGCCAACAGTGACAAAAGCGCCAGAAGTGATTTCACGTAACAGGTTCCTCGAAGGGGTGGACCGGGAGTGCGCCCGGTTTTAGACCGCGATGTCGTTCATCGTTCGATCACCAGATAGATCCGCAGTGTAGGTGTGCGGGGGTGAAACATTCGTGATCGACCGCCGGATTTGGCGGCGCGCCCATTGCTGCTTATCATTGCCTGCACTTTATCCACCACGAGTCGTTCTATGCGTCACCTGCTAACCGGTCTTCTCGTCACGCTGTTGTTGCTGCTCAACACCTTGGTGCTGTTCGGGCCGTTGATGGTCTTTGCGCTGCTTAAACTGGTGTTCCAGGGCGAGATGCGTGATCGCTGTTCGTGGGCCGTCATGTGGATCGCTGAAACCTGGGCCGAGATCGACAAGCTGATTTTTCGGCTGTGCATCCCGACGCAATGGGACATTCGTGGTAACGACGGCCTGCGCGACGACACCTCTTATCTGGTGATCAGCAATCATCAATCGTGGGTCGATATTCCAGCGCTGGTGCAGACGCTCAACCGGCGCACGCCGTTTTTCAAATTCTTCCTCAAGAAAGAACTGATCTGGGTGCCGTTTCTGGGCCTTGCCTGGTGGGCGCTGGATTATCCGTTCATGAAGCGCTACACCAAGGCGTTTCTCGCCCGCCATCCCGAGCTTAAAGGCCAGGACCTGGAGATCACCAAATCGGCGTGCGAGCTGTTCAAGCGCCAGCCGGTGACGGTGGTCAATTACCTGGAAGGCACACGGTTTACCGAGGCAAAAAGCGCCGCGCAGGTTCCGCCCTACACACATTTGCTCAAGCCCAAGGCCGGCGGCGTGGCGTTTGTACTGGCGGCAATGGGCGAGCAGCTCGACGCGATTCTGGACGTGACCGTGGTGTATCCGGGTTCAAGGATTCCAGGATTTTGGGACTTGATTTGCGGGCGCGTACCGCGCGTGATCATCGACATCCAGACCCGCGACCTCGACCCCGCCTTGTGGCAGGGGGACTACGAAAACGATCCGGTGTTTCGCGAGAAGGTGCAGGCCTGGGTCAATCAGCTGTGGCTGGAAAAGAACGCCAAAATCGTTGAGTTACGCAGCGAAATTCAGGGAATACAGCGCGATCCCCTGTAGGCGCTGACGAGCTGATGAAGGCTGCGATGCGGTAGACGCGGTACATCTGACCTATCGCATCGCGGCCTCGCTAAAGCTCGTCAACTCCTGCATGGATGTGCGTGGCTCGTTGGAATTGCGTCGACTGAGGCTCGGTTGTTGATTCAGCTACCAGCGCCCCAGACGCCCGCCAGGCTTTGCAGCGCTGAACCGCCTGCGCCTTGCTGACCGAGATATTGCAGGATCACCGGCACAAACTGGCTGACCATGCCGCTGTCCATGCCCAGCGCTTTGAACGCCGAGTTCACGTCGCCCATGTTCTGCACGTTACCCAAGGCGCTATCGACTGCGGATTTGCTGCCACTCGAGTCGCCCAACAAAGCGCCCAGACCACCGAGACTGCCCAGCGCTGAGTTACCCGCCAGTTGGTCAAGGCCCGGTACCGACTTGCTCAGCTGCGAGTAGTCGTTACCGGCCAGCTTGTTCTTCGCCAGACCCAACAGGGCCCCGGTTCCCCCCACGGCCTGTTGCGGCGTGACATTGAGTTGCGTGCCCAGCGTATTCAGCAAACCAGCCGCTTCTGGCGCTGCGGTGGCTTTCTGATTGCCACCAGTGGCATTCGAGACAGCGTTCGCTGCGTCGTTGAGGTTAAAGGCAAACGCGGGGCTGGCGGCCAGCGCCAAGAGCGTCGCCACTGCAGCACCGCGTGTGTTCTTGCGCAAAACCTTCATCGAAACGTTCATTGAAGCAACCTCGTTGGCTAGATATCCGGCGAAGCCGGCTAAACACGCGTTGGACCATCGCCCGGAAGGAAGTTCCAACGCCACGGGGCGACCGTCTGGCTGCTTAACGCAAATATATTCGTCATTGCTGCATCTACTTCAGGCCCGGGTGCGTATCCCTTGCACGGACAGATTTTCTCTCCGACAAAAACAGGATCATCACCATGAAGCGCAATTCGATTAAAGCTCCACTGATCGCAAGTTTGCTGACGCTGGCGTTATCCACTTCTTTGGCGATCAGCAGTGTGCAGGCCGCCGACATGATGCATCAGGATGTCATGGTGGGCGGGCAAAGCATGTCGCCGACCAAAACCATTGTCGACAACGCGGTCAACTCAGCTGATCACACCACGCTGGTAGCCGCCGTCAAAGCCGCAGGTCTGGTCGATACGCTCAAAGGCAAAGGCCCATTCACTGTGTTCGCTCCGGTAAACGCCGCATTCGCCGCTCTGCCGGCTGGCACCGTTGACACCCTGCTAAAGCCTGAGAACAAAGCCACGCTGACCAAAGTCCTGACCTACCACGTGGTCGCCGGGAATCTGGACATGATGGAACTGAGCAAGCGTATCAAAGCCGGTGGTGGCAAGACCGAATTGACGACAGTGAGCGGCGGCAAGCTGACGCTGATGATGAACGGCCCCCACAACATCGTGATCAAGGACGAAAAAGGCGGCATCGCGGACATCAGTACCTACGACGTGACCCAGTCCAACGGCGTCATCCACGTCATCGACAAAGTCTTGATGCCGAAAAGCTAAGGCCCGGCGCTGCCGACGCTGCCGACGCTGCAGGATGAGCGTCGGCTCCTCGGTTCTTTTACAGAGCGACAAAAGAGTGAATGGAACTACGGCCCCAGCTGGACTAATCTGCCACTACTTGCGCGAACAGCGCTGTCGCACTTCGTATTCTGGCTGGAGAACTGCTATTTCGCCCGTCGACACTGATGAACTCAGGCAACTGCTCGCTCAGTGCTCACTGGGTAACCGCCGCGCCTTCGAAACCCTGTACCGCAACGTCTCAGGACAATTGTTCGCCGTCGCGTTGCGCTGCATGGGCCAACGCGATCTGGCCGAAGACGTGCTGCAGGAAGCCTTCGTGCGGATCTGGAACAGCGCCTCGCAATACGACGCCAACCTTTCGGCGCCCATGACCTGGATGATCAGCATCACCCGCAACAAGGCCATCGATCAATTACGCAAACATCGGGAAGCACCGCTGACCGATGAGCAGGCCAACGCGCTGCTGGACGAGACGCCGTCCGCCCTTTCCCAGCTTGAGCGCAGCCGTGACGCCAACGCGTTGCAGCGCTGCCTCGACACACTCGAAGACATGCAACGCCAGTCGATCATTACCGCCTACTTCCACGGCGCTTCCCATGGGGAGCTGACCGCGCTACTCGCCGCGCCGCTGGGCACGGTCAAATCCTGGATACGCCGGGGCATGGAACGTCTGCGCAGGTGCCTTGAATCATGAATTATCAACAGCCACAGTTGCGCCGGGCGCTCGCCGCCGATTACGCCATCGGCATGATGCCTTCCACCGCACGCCGACGTTTTGAAAGCCTGTTACTGGATGATCCGTCGCTGCGGCGCGAAGTCGCGCAGTGGCAGGAATCGCTGGTCGGGCTGACCTCATCGCTGCAAGCCCAGGACGTGCCTGATCGCGTCTGGCAAAGAATCGTCGCGCGTATCGATCCGCAAGAGTTGCATGTCCCCGTGAAACGGCCTTTCTGGAATTGGCTGCGTATCACCGCCCTCGCCTGCTCACTGGCGGCGGCAGGGCTGCTGGGTGTGATCTACAACCGCGACACCGCTAGCTACAACGCGACCCTGTTGGCAAATAATCAGCAGCCGGCGTTGAGCGTTCAGGCCTACGACCGCTACCTGAATGTCGAACCGCTCGCGGTCGCCTCGGTTGAGTCCGGGCGCAGCCTTGAGCTGTGGGCGATCCCGGCCGGTGGCGTGCCGGTTTCACTGGGGGTAATTCCTGATAACGGCAAGGGCCGCGTGGAGTTGAGTGAGAACCAGCGCAAGCTGATAGGCACGCCGACGACGCTAGCGATCACGCTGGAGCCGCAAGGCGGCTCGCCAGATGGCAAACCGACAGGGCCGGTGTTGTACCAAGGCAAACTGGCGAGTTTGTGAGGCATGGGTTGTCGCGGGCCGATGCGCGAAAACCGTGCCGGCTCGTTACCAGGCCACAGCGGACTCAAACACCCGCTGCGGCTCGAATGCCCGCTTTAGGCGCAGATCACTCAGCGCAGAACCAGGCTTGATCTCTGAGTGCCGGCTGACGGTGTGCTCGAAGTGCTGACCGGCGCGCAACTTCTCCAGCAATGTCGTCAGATGCGAACCCCCTTGATCATCACGCTCCCTGTACAGCGGTTCGCTGAAATACAGCGTCGTCGATGGCCGTGAGTCGGGGTCCAGCGAGGCACGACGGGTCAGTGAAAAGCCTGACAACCAAGGGGTCCAAAGCCCGCGAGCGCCGGCGGCAAAGCATTCGTCGGGATAAAAATCGCCCTCGCACTCCTGCTCGTCGCGGTACATCGGTGCTGTCCGCAGGTGCTGGCGAAACGCTGAGCGATACCCTGTTTGGCAAATGTCCGCAGAAACACCCGCCCATACGCATGCATTCGCGCTTTCATAAAAAACCGTAGAGGAGAACCAGCGCAGTGGTGTTTGCTCCAACTGAGCACTCGCCAGCGTGCGGGTGAAGCCTGCAACCAGCGCTAAGCCGGTCAGCAATCGGAACGAGGTTTTTACAGTCCAAACAAACATGTATTACCCACAGCCTGAAAAAAACGGGCCGGACAGATAACACAGCAAAAAACAGCTCGAAACGGTGTGAAACAGAAGTCAAAAATTCCACTTAAACTTACGGAAAAACCCTACAGCTACCGCTCTAGATACTTACACAGCAACAAAAAAGGGCGACATCCATCGCGCTCCTGTCCTGCCTGACGCGTCAAGCCGCGCTGAACAACTTGTGTGGATCAATCACGAATTTGTTCGGTACGCCGGCATCGAACTCAGCGTAACCACGCGGTGCATCGTCGAGGCTGATGACTTCTACGCCGACAATGTCGGCAATCTTGATACGGTCCCACATGATGGCCTGCATCAACTGGCGGTTGTACTTCATCTGCGCAGTATGGCCTGCGTGGAGCCTATGAGAGTTCTTCCGGCCCAGGCCTGCCCCTGCCGAGCCTATCAACGCAATAGCCAATCGAGATAAAAGCCATTCCGAAATCTTTTTAAAACTGTCATTTCTGTCAGTTGGCAGTACTCCATCACTCACCCAACATGAGAACTCCAAAACACACCACTTAGCTAAGGGAATACATAACATGCGAAACAAAATCGCCTGGACGGCACTCGCAGCAATTCTGATGGTGGGCAACGCGTACGCCGACCTAACCGTTTGCCCGGCTGTTGCGGATATCAAGGCATCGGAATTTACGAGTTCAGATCCGAATATTCCTGCCCCCTACAACGAGGGTTTTCAATACACCGCTCCTTCGGCGTCGGGCAAACAATGGGAGGGGGAAACTCTGGCGACTAAAGACAGCTTTCTGGACCGCGAATACGAGCTCAAAGCAGACGCGGTCAAGGAGATGGATGACAAGACAGTTTGCGAGTACGGAGGTAAAAAGATCGGTAACTCCGAACCCTATCTAAAGCTGACGCTGAAAAAATGATAACGAGCGACCGGAAGGTCGCCCTTTTTAAGATGCACTCCACTTACGCCGCGCTGAACAGCTTGTGCGGATCGATCACAAACTTCTTCGGCACACCGGCATCGAACTCGCCGTACCCGCGCGGGGCGTCATCGAGCGTAATAACTTCGACACCCACGACATCGGCGATGTTGATGCGATCCCACATGATCGCCTGCATGAGCTGGCGGTTGTATTTCATGACTGGGGTCTGACCGGTGTGGAAGCTGTGGGACTTGGCCCAACCCAGCCCGAAGCGAATGCTCAGGCTGCCCATTTTCGCTGCAGCATCGACGGCACCTGGATCTTCGGTGACGTAGAGGCCCGGAATCCCGATCTTGCCCGCGACACGCACCACCCCCATCAGCGAGTTGAGCACTGTTGCCGGCGCTTCGGCCTTGACGCCGTCATGCCCGTGACCGCGTGCCTCAAAGCCCACGGCGTCGACGGCGCAATCCACTTCAGGCTCGCCGAGCAGCGCAGCAATCTGTTCGTGCAGCGGGGTGTCTGTGGACAGGTCAGCGATTTCAAAACCCTGAGCCTTGGCGTGAGCCAGACGCACCGGATTAACATCACCGACGATGACGACTGCAGCGCCCAGCAAGCGAGCCGATGCTGCGGCCGCCAGACCGACCGGGCCCGCGCCAGCAATGTAAACGCTGCTACCGGGGCCAACGCCCGCAGTGACCGCACCGTGGTAACCGGTCGGCAGGATGTCGGAAAGGCAGGTTAAATCGCGGATCTTTTCCATGGCCTTGTCGCGATCAGGCAGTTTCAGCAGGTTGAAGTCGGCGTACGGCACCAGCACGTATTCGGCCTGCCCGCCGACCCAGTCACCCATGTCGACGTAACCGTATGCGCCGCCCGGGCGCCCCGGATTGACGCTCAGGCAAACGCCGGTGTGCTGCTCTTTGCACGAGCGGCACAGGCCGCACGCAACGTTGAAGGGCACCGAAACCAGATCGCCGATCTTGAGATTTTCGACGCCGGTGCCCATTTCGATCACTTCGCCGGTGATCTCGTGACCTAGCACCAGGCCGACCTGGGCGGTCGTGCGACCGCGCACCATGTGCTGGTCCGAGCCGCAGATGTTGGTGGAAACTACTCGCAGGATGACGCCGTGCTCGATCTTCTTGCCGCGCGGGTCCTGCATTTTGGGATAGTCGATTTTCTGTACTTCGACCTTGCCAGCGCCGAGATACACCACACCACGATTACCAGACATGCCTGTCACCTCTTGATTTGTTGTTGTAGAAGGTGGAGCTAGCTTCAAGCTTCGAGCCGTAAGCTAAAAACGCTGATCTGAGTCGTCCGGCCATTACGAAGTCGCCGGAGTTTTGCTTTTCCTCTTGCAGCTTGCAGCTTATGGCTTGCAGCTACAGAACCACTGTTCGATTCGCGTTCAAGAAAACCCGCCGCTCAATGTGATACCCCACCGCCCGTGCCAGTGTCAGGCCTTCGATGTCGCGCCCTTTGGCGATCAGGTCTTCTGGGTAGTGGCTGTGGTCCACAGCCTCCACGCCTTGGGCGATGATCGGGCCTTCGTCCAGATCATTGTTGATGTAATGCGCCGTAGCGCCGACCAGCTTTACGCCTTTGTTGTAGGCCTGGTGATACGGTTTGGCACCCTTGAAGCCCGGTAGCAGCGAGTGATGAATGTTGATCGCCTTGCCATCGAGCTTGCGACACAGGTCCGGCGACAGCACCTGCATGTAGCGCGCAAGCACCACCAACTCAGCACCCGATTCCTCGATCACTTGCCAGACCTTGGCTTCCTGCGCTGGCTTGTCGTTAGGGTTGAGAGGGAAATGGTAGTAGGGAATTTCGTGCCAGCGCGCCAAAGGTTCCAGATCCGGGTGATTGGACACCACCGCGACCACGTCCATGGACAACTGGTTGATGCGCTGGCGGTAGAGCAGGTCGTTGAGACAGTGATCGGCTTTGGAGACCATGATCACCACTTTTGGGCGGTAGTTGGGCGCTGTCAGCTCGAAAATCATACCGAAGGCCTGACCGCGCTCGGTCAGACCTGCGCGAAAAACCTGCTCGTCGAAGCCGTCGGGCTGACGAAATTCCACGCGGATGAAAAACCGGCTGGAGAGCCGATCATCGAAGGAATGGTGCTCGGTGACGTAGCAGCCTTGTTCGAACAGGTAACGCGTCACCGCATCCACCGTGCCCAGCATGCTCGGGCAATCAGCGGTCAAAATCCATGTGTCGGGGGCGCGGCTCATTGGGTGTTGCTCCTGTCTTCTTGGCTAGCGCAGATCGCCTCTGCCGAAGGCGTAGGCGCGTGGTTTGTCCCGCGATCGGCTGCGCAGCAGTCACAAATACAGACGACTCATTCATGCAGGATGAACGCATGCATCTGTTTACTGCCGCTTCGCGCCAGATCGCTGGCAAGCCAAGCTCCCACGGCCTCCGGCCAGAAGCGGTCAGAGGTGTATTCGAGATCTGTTTAAGCAGCAACCGCCAGGCCGTACTCAGCGCTCGCATCCTGCAACCACAGCCACCAGTAATCGGCGAAGCTGCGGCGGATGACCAGTTCCCAGGTCTCTTCGCCCGTGCGGCGGATCACCAGCTGCGATTTGGCGAACACGGTGCCAATCGCTTTGCCCACCGGAAAGTTATCTGGGTGCACGTCGTAGCTGGTGGACTTCATCAGCACTTCACGCACCTTGGGGCCGGTCAGTTCCAGCAGCGATTGCCCCCCGCTGACATTGACGATGGCAATGTGCAGGCCGATGAGCGCTTCACGCAGTTGCTGCTCGGCGGCGACCTCTTCGCCGCTTGGCACGATCAGCAGCCATTCATCCGGACCAAGCCATTGAATCGAGCTTTCGCCGCTGACAACCAGTGCCAGCGCGCCAGGCAATTCCATGCCCAAGGCTTTGTGGACACCTGCGGCAAAGGCTGCGTCGTGGGCATCGCCACGAAGGGTCAGGTGGCCCAGCAGTTTTTTCTCGCGAATGGTCACGCCAGCATTGGCGCGGCCCTTGCCGACCAGGCTGTTGAGGTCAGCGTGAAACAACGGTGACTCGGCTTTGGCGCCGGTCGTTGGCCGTTGTGGGTAAACGTTGGCTGTGGTCATAGAGCACCTGTGTTGAATTCTGTTGTGAACGCAGATTCTGTAGGAGCCAACTTGTTGGCGAGACAGACGGCGTGGTGTGTCAGGACGCACGCTTCGCGAACAATTTCGCTCCTACAGAGAAATCACCAGCCCGACTAGCTCACTCCACGTTCTGCTGCTCACCCTTCGGATCGAAGAACACCGAAGACACGATTTCGGCTTCGATCACGCTGCCATCCGCTTGCGGTGAAAACACTCGCTCGCCCATACGCTTCAGGCCGCCTTTCACAACACCCATCGCGAACGAATAACCCAGCGAGTTCGCCGCGTAGCTCGACGTCACGTGGCCGACCATGGTCATCGGGATCGACTGCTTAGGGTCAAACACCAGCTGCGCGCCTTCCGGCAGCCACTTGTTCGGATCAATCGGCTTGAGGCCGACCAACTGTTTGCGCTGGTCACGCACGCAATCTTCGCGATTCATGCCGCGCTGACCGATCCACGAGAACGGCTTGGTGCGACCGACACACCAGCCCATGTTCAGGTCGTCCGGGGTCATCGAGCCATCGGTGTCCTGACCGACGATGATGAAACCCTTCTCTGCCCGCAGTACGTGCATGGTTTCGGTGCCGTAGGGCGTCAGGTCGTACTTCTTGCCCGCTTCGATGATTTTTTCCAGTACGCCCATGGCGTAGTCGGCCTGGACGTTCACTTCGTAGGAAAGCTCACCGGTAAACGAAATCCGGAACACCCGCGCTGGTACGCCACCGACCAGACCTTCTTTCCAGGTCATGAACGGGAACTCTTCACGGCCCAGGTCCATGTCGGTCACTTCAGCCAGCAGCTTGCGGCTGTTAGGACCGGACAACGTCATGGTCGCGTAATGGTCGGTCACGGAGGTGAAATACACCTTCAAGTCCGGCCATTCGGTCTGTTGATAGATTTCCAGCCACTGCAGCACGCGAGCGGCGCCGCCCGTGGTGGTGGTCATGATGAAATGGTTGTCGGCGACGCAGGCGGTCACGCCGTCGTCGAACACCATGCCGTCTTCTTTGCACATCAGGCCATAACGCGCCTTGCCCACATCGAGCTTGGTCCAGGCGTTGGTGTAGATGCGGTTGAGGAACTCCCGCGCATCCGGGCCCTGGATGTCGATTTTGCCGAGGGTCGATGCGTCCAGCAGGCCGACGCTTGCACGGACGGCTTTGCATTCACGGGCGACAGCGGCGTGGATGTCTTCACCGGCTTTCGGGAAGTACCACGGACGTTTCCACTGACCGACGTCTTCGAATTCAGCGCCGTTGCGCACATGCCAGGCGTGCAGCGCAGTGAAGCGCACAGGCTCGAAAATGTGGCCGCAGTGACGACCCGCTATAGCGCCGAAGGTCACCGGCGTGTAGTTGGGGCGGAACATGGTGGTGCCCATCTCAGGGATGGTCACGTTCAGCGAGCGGGCCGCAATGGCCAGACCGTTGACGTTGCCCAGCTTGCCCTGATCGGTACCGAAACCCAGTGCGGTGTAGCGTTTGACGTGCTCGACCGACTCGAAGCCTTCGCGGGTGGCCAGTTCGATGGCGGCGGCGGTGACATCGTTTTGCAGGTCAACGAATTGCTTCGGCGCACGGGCAGTGGCTTTGTCGTGGGGGACTTGGAACAACGCCAGCGTCGGTTCTTCGACACGGCTCAGGGCTTTTGGCAGCACGCCTTCGACCACTTTGAAACCGGCTTCGCTGGCCGCGCGCACACCGCCTTCAAAACCATCAGCCAGCGCATCGCCCAACGCGTACACACCGTTTACACCGCCGACGCATACGCGTTTCTGCGGTGCCTCACCCGGGACGAAACCGAGGATGTCTTCACGCCACACCGGCTTGCCACCCAAGTGCGATGCCAAGTGAACGATGGGGCTGTAGCCGCCGGAGCTGGCGACCAGGTCGCACTCGAGCCACTCGCCAGGGCTGGTGACTTTGTGTGCTTTGACGTCGATGGCGCAAACGCGGGCCGCGGTAACGCGCTTGCTGCCGCGGGCTTCGGTGACAGCGCTGCCGGTCAGGATACGAATGCCTTTGGCGCGGGCTTCTTCAACCAGCGCACCACGCGGGTTATGACGTGCATCGGCAATCGCCACCACTTGCAGGCTGGCATCCAGCCAATCCAGCGCAACGCGGTACGCATGGTCGTTGTTGGTGGTCAGCACCAGCTTTTTGCCCGGTGCGACGCCGTAACGACGCACGTAGGTCGAAACCGCGCCTGCCAGCATGTTGCCCGGCACGTCATTGTTGCCGTAGACCAGCGGGCGTTCGTGAGTACCTGACGCCAACACCACGCGCTTGGCGCGAACGCGGTGCATGCGCTGACGCAGCTGGCCAATCGGAGCGCGGTCGCCCAGGTGATCAGTCAGACGCTCGTGAATGGTCAGAAAGTTATGGTCGTGATAGCCATTGACGGTGGCGCGGGGCAGCAGCACCACGTTGGGCAGGCTTTCCAGCTCGGCAACGGCGGTGGCGACCCATTCAGCGGCAGGTTTGCCGTCCAGGCTTTCGCGGGAGTCCAACAGACTGCCGCCGAATTCTTCCTGCTCGTCCGCCAAAAGCACACGGGCACCGCTGCGTGCAGCCGCCAGCGCAGCGGCCAGACCGGCAGGCCCAGCGCCCACGATCAGCACGTCGCAGTGCTGGTTCATGTTGTCGTAGAAATCCGGATCATTCTCGGTCGGCGAACGACCAAGACCCGCGGCCTTACGAATGTACTTCTCGTAGGTCATCCAGAAGGATTGCGGATACATGAACGTTTTGTAGTAGAAACCGGGCGGCATCAGCTTGCCGCCGACTTTGCCGAGAATCCCCATCATGTCGGTGTTGACGCTCGGCCAGCCGTTGGTGCTCGACGCAACCAGCCCCGAATACAGCGCTTGCTGGGTCGCCCGCACGTTGGGGATCTGCGTCGCTTCAGTGGCGCCGATCTGCAGCACCGCGTTCGGCTCTTCGGAGCCTGCCGCGAAGATGCCGCGAGGGCGCGAATATTTGAAGCTGCGACCGATGATGTCGACGCCGTTGGCCAGCAAAGCTGCGGCCAGGGTATCGCCTTCAAAGCCTTGGTAAACCTGGCCGTTGAACGTGAAGTTCAGCACCTTGCTGCGGTCGATACGGCCGCCATGAGGCAGTCGATTATTCTGGCTCATACCTTGTCTCCCCGGCCGACAGCAGGAACCTGATTCACGAACTGAGGCTTGGTGCCAATCGGATAGGTTTCGAGCATTTCGTAGGTCACGGTGTCACGCGTGGCATTGAAGTACTGACGGCAACCGGCCGCGTGAATCCACAGTTCGTGGTGCAGGCCGCGCGGGTTGTCGCGGAAGAACATGTAGTCGCCCCACTCGGCGTCGGTGCAGGCTGCCGGGTCCAGCGGACGCGGAATGTGAGCCTGACCTGACGGGTGGAATTCCTCTTCGGAGCGCAGCTCGCCACAGTGAGGACAGAAGATGTGCAGCATGGGATTTCTCCTGTGAGTGGTTTAGTGAGCGACCGCGGCGGCGCCGTGTTCGTCGATCAACGCGCCGTTGTGGAAACGATCAATGGAGAACGGTTTGGCCAGCGGGTGCATTTCGCCCTTCGCCAGACTCGCCGCAAACACGTTGCCAGAGCCCGGCGTGGCCTTGAAACCACCGGTGCCCCAACCGCAGTTGAAGAACATGTTCGGCACAGGCGTCTTGGAAATAATCGGGCAAGCGTCCGGTGTGGTGTCGACGATGCCGCCCCACTGACGGTTCATGCGCACGCGGGACAGCACCGGGAACATCTCGACGATGGCCTGAATAGTGTGCTCGATCACCGGGTACGAGCCGCGTTGACCGTAGCCCAACCAGCTGTCGATGCCGGCGCCGATCACAAGGTCGCCCTTGTCGGACTGGCTGATGTAGCCGTGCACCGCGTTGGACATGATCACGCTGTCGATAATCGGCTTGATCGGCTCGGACACCAGCGCTTGCAGCGGGTGGGATTCGATCGGCAGGCGGAAACCAGCGAGCTTGGCCATGTGCCCGGAGTTACCTGCCGTGACCACGCCGACACGCTTGGCGCCGATGAAGCCCTTGTTGGTTTCAACGCCGATGCACACGCCGTTTTCCTTACGGAAACCGGTGACTTCGGTTTGCTGAATCAAATCCACGCCCAACGCATCGGCAGCGCGGGCATAGCCCCAGGCCACGGCGTCGTGACGCGCTACACCGCCGCGACGTTGTACGGTCGCGCCGATGATCGGGTAACGGGTGTTTTTCGAGCAGTCCAGGTACGGAATTTCGTCCGCCACTTGCTTGCCGTTAAGCAGCTCGCCGTCCACGCCGTTGAGGCGGTTGGCGCTGACGCGGCGCTCGGAATCACGCAAGTCTTGCAGGGTGTGGCACAGGTTGTACACGCCGCGCTGGGAGAACATGACGTTGTAGTTCAGATCCTGCGACAGGCCTTCCCACAGTTTCATCGCGTGTTCGTACAGGTGAGCGGACTCATCCCACAAATAGTTGGAGCGCACGATGGTGGTGTTGCGCGCGGTGTTACCGCCGCCCAACCAGCCTTTCTCGACCACAGCCACATTGGTGATGCCGTGTTCTTTGGCCAGGTAGTACGCCGTCGCCAGACCGTGACCGCCGCCGCCGACGATGACTACGTCGTAGACTTTTTTCGGGGTCGGTGTGCGCCACATGCGCTGCCAGTTTTCGTGGTGGCTGAGGGAGTGTTTCAGAAGGCCGAAGCCTGAGTAATGCTGCATGGTGCTACTCCTGACTCAGCGGTAAACCGGGAAATCGGCGCACAGGGCGGCAACCTGACTGGCGACGTTGGCCTCGACATCGGCATCGCCAAGGTTGTCGAGAATGTCGCAGATCCAGCCGGCCAGCGTGACGCACTGGGTAACCTTGAAACCGCGTGTGGTGACGGCCGGGGTGCCGATGCGCAGACCCGAGGTCACGAACGGCGATTGTGGATCGTTCGGCACCGAGTTCTTGTTGACGGTGATATGAGCGCGACCCAACGCAGCGTCGGCGTCCTTACCGGTCAGGCCCTGACGGATCAGGCTGACGAGGAACAGGTGGTTGTCGGTGCCCCCGGACACCACATCAAAACCGCGATCGATGAACACTTGCGCCATGGCCTGGGCGTTATCGATCACTTGCTGCTGGTAAGCCTTGAACGTCGGCTCCATGGCTTCTTTGAAGCACACCGCCTTGCCCGCGATGACGTGCATCAAGGGGCCGCCCTGACCACCCGGGAACACGGCGGAGTTGAATTTCTTTTCCAGCGCTTCGTTGGCCTTGGCCAGAATCAATCCGCCACGGGGACCGCGCAGGGTTTTGTGCGTGGTGGTGGTCACAACGTCGGCGTACGGCAACGGGTTGGGATAAAGACCCGCAGCGACCAGACCGGCCACGTGGGCCATGTCGACGAAGAAGTAGGCGCCAACCTTGTCAGCGATTTCGCGGAAGCGCGGGAAATCCAGGGTTTTGGAGTAAGCCGAGAACCCGGCGATGATCATTTTTGGCTTGTGCTCAACGGCCAGCCGCTCGACCTCGTCGTAATCGATCAGGCCCGTGACGGTGTCGATGCCGTATTGGACAGCGTTGTAGAGCTTGCCCGAGAAGCTGACTTTGGCGCCGTGGGTCAAGTGACCGCCGTGGGCCAGGCTCATGCCCAGCACGGTGTCGCCTGCGTTGAGCAGGGCCAGGTAAACGGCAGCGTTGGCCTGGCTGCCCGAGTGCGGCTGAACGTTGGCGTAATCGGCGCCGAACAGTTGCTTGGCGCGGTCGATGGCCAGTTGCTCGACTTTATCGACGTGCTCGCAGCCACCGTAATAGCGCTTGCCCGGATAGCCTTCGGCGTATTTGTTGGTCAGGCCGCTGCCTTGGGCTTGCATCACGCGCTGGCTGGTGTAGTTCTCCGAGGCGATCAGCTCAATGTGGTCTTCCTGACGCTGCTCTTCGGCATTCATCGCCGCCAACAGTGCATCGTCATAACCCTGGATTTGGTCTTGCTTGCTGAACATCGCGGTTCTCCCAGCGGCGGCGCAGCGCCTGACTTATCGGTAGGACATGTGACGTGCCCCTTGGAAGCGATGGTAGGGCCGACGCTGACTGACTAGATGCCTACGGGCGCCACGCAAAGGTTCGTTTACGACATGGGTTGGCGGGGAGAGATAAATGATCTGTTGCCGCCCATGATTTCTCACATCGCGCTTGGGGGTCTGCTTTTGATTCTGGCAGGAGGCCGTGGGAATATGGCTTGCCGACGATCTGCCGGGAACCGGCAGCAAACCCATAGAACACGGTGTATCAGGAGGAGCCGTGTCGTCAGATTTTATGACCGCTTCGCAGCCAATCGTCGGCAAGGTGGAGCGCCACCCCGGCGCACTCCTGCGCACTCCGGGCAGAAGCGGGATTGAGACACGCGACGGACACAAAAATCCCCGGTCGAGGCCGGGGATTCTGGGTGGGGCGATGTCGCAATCAGACAGATTTTGCAGGCAACTGCCCATCGGCCCTGAACATGCCGCGAATGCCTCGCACGGCCTGACGAATGCGGTCCTGGTTCTCGATCAGCGCGAAACGCACATGATCGTCGCCATACTCGCCAAAACCGACGCCTGGTGACACGCAGACTTTGGCTTCCAGCAGCAGCTTCTTGGCGAATTCGAGCGAACCCATGGCCGCGTAAGCCTCGGGAATCTTGGCCCAGACGTACATCGACGCTTTCGGGTTTTCCACCATCCAGCCCAGTTCGTGCAGGCCTTTGACCAATACGTTACGGCGCTGGCGATATTGCTCGGCGATGTCGAGCACACATTGCTGATCGCCTTCCAGCGCAGCAATCGCGGCCACCTGCAACGGCGTGAACGTGCCGTAATCGTGATAGCTCTTGATCCGCGCCAGCGCATTGACCAGTTCCGGGTTGCCGACCATGAAGCCAATCCGCCAGCCCGCCATGTTGTAGCTTTTCGACAGGGTGAAGAATTCGACCGCAATGTCCTTGGCGCCCGGCACTTGCATGATCGACGGTGCTTTCCAGCCGTCGTAGACGATGTCGGCGTAGGCCAGATCGTGAACCACCAGTACGTCGTATTGCTTGGCCAGCGCCACCACACGTTCGAAGAAATCCAGTTCGACGCATTGGGCGGTCGGGTTGGACGGGAAGCCCAGAATCATCATCTTCGGCTTGGGGATCGAGCCGCGAATGGCCTTTTCAAGCTCCAGGAAAAAGTCCACACCCGGGACCAGTGGCACCGAACGCACCTGCGCGCCCGCGATCACTGCGCCGTAGATGTGAATCGGGTAGCTGGGGTTCGGTACGAGAACGGTGTCGCCCTGATCCAGGGTGGCCAGCATCAAGTGCGCCAGACCCTCTTTGGAGCCGATGGTGACGATGGCTTCGGTTTCAGGATCGATGTCGACTTCGTAGCGTTTTTTGTACCAATTGGAGATCGCCCGACGCAGACGCGGGATGCCACGCGAAGTCGAGTAGCCGTGAGTGTCTTCACGTTGGGCGACAGTGACCATTTTTTCGACGATATGCGGCGGGGTTGGCCCGTCCGGGTTGCCCATGCTCAGGTCGATGATGTCTTCACCACGACGACGCGCGGCCATCTTTAGCTCGGCGGTGATGTTGAAGACGTAAGGGGGGAGTCGATCGATGCGCGCGAAACGGCGCGGCGAAGCCTGGTCAGCCATGAATGCCTCTGAAACGTAAGCGCCCGGAACCGTCCGAGCGACGCAGGCCACTGCGGTGGCCTGGGCGGAAGATAAGGGGCGTGATGGCGGTTTGTCTACGGGAATTTTGGAGGCGCTGAGCACATGTAGGAGCGTGGCTTGCCCGCGATGCATTTATCCAGACGCCGCAACGCTTGCTGTCACACCGCAATAGCGGGCAAGCGCGCTGCTACAGGGTCCGGCGTATCAAGCGTCGAAAGGTAGAGCAACCAGAATCTCGCGCAATCCGAGCAACAGCAAAAAGTGCGCGGGATAGATCGCGTACGCCCAACGCCGCATGGGCAGGACCGCGAACGGGGGTTGCGCACGCAACAGCAGCATGCCCAACACGGGCGCCAGCAGACAGGCGATCAGCGCGCCAACCGAAACCGGATCTCCCCATTGTGCTCCGTCCAGAATCTGCCGCCAGGCATTGCTGAACAGACAAACAGCGCCTGGGACAATGGCCAGCCAGATTGAACGCTGCAAGACCAGCAAAAACGCCAGCGGTAGCAACACGCCAAAAAACCCGAACATCAAATGCTCGCTGAACAGCACGCCTGCCAGCAACGCGAAGCCGCCGGTCATCCTCACGGGGAACGAGCGTCCCACCCAGCCCTGGGCCACTAACAGGCCGAGCGCAAGTGTCGGCAGCACGTTTAAGGTGTAGGCCTCGTCCGTCATGAACAGTCGATAAGGCACTTCCGCTACAACGGCGAACACCACAAGCCACGTCAGATACTTCCACTGCACGCGAGGCTGAATGGCATTCGTGCGGCTGCGCGCCAGGTTCACCGCTATCGCCAGGCAAAACCAGGGAAACGCAACGCGACCCGGCACATACAGCCAGTCTGCGTACCAGCCGACGTAGCGCAAGTGGTCCATGACCATGCTCAGCATCGCCAGCCACTTGAGCAGGTCCAGTGCTTTGTCCCGAGCCCCGGCCATCGGTAAATTCGAATCCGTCATGCCGCTCCGTCAACCACTCTTTGATGATGTAACCGCAAGGCCTGATAACAGCGCATGACCGACAGCCCTGTTGTTGGGTAAAGTCGCAGCCTATTCGATTACAGGGAACCGGCCATGACAGACCAAAGCCAGCAGTTTGCCAGCGACAACTATTCGGGCATCTGCCCCGAAGCCTGGACGGCGATGGAGCAAGCCAACCAAGGCCATCAGCGTGCCTACGGCGACGATCAATGGACCGCCCGCGCTGCAGATCAATTCCGTCAATTGTTCGAAACCGACTGCGAAGTGTTTTTTGCCTTCAACGGCACAGCGGCCAATTCCTTGGCCCTCTCATCACTGTGCCAGAGTTTTCACAGCGTCATCTGCTCGGAAACCGCCCACGTTGAAACCGACGAATGCGGCGCGCCAGAATTCTTCTCCAACGGCTCCAAACTGCTGACTGCCCGCAGCGATAACGGCAAGCTGACGCCGGAATCGATTCGCGAAGTGGCGCTCAAACGCGCCGATATCCACTACCCCAAACCGCGCGTCGTGACGCTGACCCAAGCCACTGAACTCGGCAGCGTGTACCAGCCCGACGAGTTGAAAGCCATCAGCGCGACGTGCAAAGAACTGGGTCTGAACCTGCACATGGACGGCGCGCGCTTTGCCAACGCCTGCGCGTATCTGGAGTGCTCACCTGCTGAGTTGACCTGGAAATCCGGTGTCGATGTGCTGTGTTTTGGCGGGACTAAAAACGGCATGGCGGTGGGTGAAGCCATCCTGTTCTTCAACCACAAGCTGGCGGAAGACTTTGACTACCGCTGCAAACAGGCAGGGCAACTGGCGTCGAAGATGCGCTTCCTGTCTGCACCGTGGGTTGGCTTGCTGGAAAACAACGCCTGGCTCAAACATGCCCGCCACGCCAACAGCTGCGCGCAACTGCTGGCTGATCTGGTGAAAGACATTCCCGGCGTGGAACTGATGTTCCCGGTGCAGGCCAACGGCGTCTTCCTGCAGTTGTCGGAAGCGTCGATTGCTGCGTTGACCGCCAGGGGCTGGAGGTTTTACACCTTCATCGGCAACGGTGGCGCACGCTTCATGTGCTCGTGGGACACCGAAGAAGCGCGCGTGCGAGAGCTAGCCGCCGATATACGCTCAGTGATGAGCGCCTAACCGGATATCCCGGACATCTGCTGACGGATCGCATCTGGGTGGGAGGGGCTTGCTAGCGATATGGGTGCATCAGTCAGCACATTATTGTCTGAACAAACTAATCGCGAGCAAGCTCCCACCCACGAGCAATGTGAGGAATTCCAGTTATCCAGTGGATTCCGGGTCAGAGCCAAGTCACCGATTCAAACCTGCCCGATGGCCTTGGAAATCACTTCAACCGTCGCGCTTACCTGTTGCTGGCAGCGCTCGAGTTCTTCAGCGTGCCGCTGCTTGAGCTCGACCTGTTTTGAGCAAAGATTCAGCGCCGCCAGCACCAGTAAACGGTCGCCAATCAATGTCGGGTAGTTGCGCTTGGTTTCGGCCAGTGCCGACTTGAGCATAATCACTGCATCAGCCAGCGCCTGCTCTTGACCTTCCGGGGCCTTGATCGAGTAGTCGTTGCCCAGAATGGACACGACGTTCACCCCTTCCTTGCTGATGATCATGCGCTCACGGCGCTGCTGCGGGTCGCGCGATCAACCAGCGCCTGAATACGCGCGGCGGTGGCGCCGTGCTTGTCTTCCTGCTCCATCAAACTCAACTGCAGGCTGTCGTTGTCATCCTTGGCTTGTGCCAACTCGGTGGCGAGCTGTGCGTTCGTGTTTTGCAGGTCCTGGTTCTGCTGTACCAAGTCACTGACAAGCTGTTCCAACTGGCTAAGGGATGCTTCCAACATTTTGATTTCTCAAGCTAATTTCAACGGGCGCGTACGATAAAGAAAACACGCTGCACACACCACAAGCATCAGGACCTGAATCACGATTATCTTGCCCGGCCAGCGTTGTTCGATCCTTCACTGACGAATACGCGTAAGGGCCCTGTTGACTGCGATTTCGCCCTCTTGTTCCTGCTGTTCGTCAGAACGATGTCGTTCGTGCGTCAGGATAATCGCCATTTCAGTCCTGCGGCAAAGGCGCGCAGCCCACTGATCAGGGCAGTCATTGGCTCAAGTGTTAGGCACCGCGACCGATAACGAGGGTAATCCTCGCTTCTCAGTTGTCCCGTCGCACGCAACGCGCGCTTCTCCTTTCAGGAATCGACATGTCCCTACGTAATATGAATATCGCCCCCCGGGCGTTCCTTGGCTTTTCCGTGATTGGGGGGCTGATGCTGATTCTGGGCATTTTCGCGCTGCTGCAAATGGGCAAGATCAATGACGCCAGCGAAGTCATCACCAATGACGCCGTGCCCGGCATCAAGAGCCTCGACAAACTGACGGAGACTAGCATCCGTATGCGTGTGCTGTCCTACCGTTTGCTGGTCAACCGCGAGCCGGATATTCAGCAGAAAACCATCGAGCTGTTCGCGTCGCGCAATAAACAGCTCAACGAAGCCCAGGCGGACTACGAAAAACTGATCTCAAGCCCTGAGCAGCAAACCTATTACAGCCAGTACAAGCAGTTGCTTGAGCAATACCGCCAGCTTGAGTCGCGGATGATTTCGCTTACGCGTGCGGGCAATCTCGATGACCTGCGCAACATGCTGAACAACGACCTGTTGAGCAACTCGGACGCGATGAACGTCGTGCTGGCCAAGCTGATCGACATAAACACCAAGCAACTGTACGACGCCAACAAGGACGCCAAGGATCAGTATTCCAGCGCCTTCACGATGGTCGTCGGGTTGCTGATCATTGCCAGCATCCTGACTGTGCTGTTTGCCTGGCTGCTAACCAACAGCATTACCCGTCCTATCGCTGCTGCGCTGCACGCCGCCGAGGAAATTTCCGAAGGCGACCTTACCCGCACGATCAAGGTCGATGGCACCGACGAGGCAGGCCGTCTACTGGGCGCCATGCACAAAATGCAGTCCAAGCTGCGTGACACCCTGCAGCGTATTTCAGGTTCGGCCACCCAGCTGGCATCGGCTGCCGAAGAGCTGAACGCAGTCACTGACGAAAACGCCCGTGGCATGTCGCAACAGAGCAACGAGATCGAACAGGCCGCAACCGCCGTCAACCAGATGACCAGCGCCGTGGAAGAAGTTGCGCGTAACGCCGTGAGCACCTCGCAAGCGTCGAAAAGCGCGACCTCATCGGCCAGCGACGGCCGTGACCTGGTACAGGAAACCGTCAGCGCCATCGAACGCATGAGCGGCGACGTGCAAAGCACTGCGCAGTTGATCGGCAATCTGGCGAACGAGTCCCGTGATATCGGCAAGGTGCTGGACGTGATTCGTGGCTTGGCGGATCAGACCAACCTGCTGGCGCTGAACGCGGCCATTGAAGCAGCCCGTGCGGGCGAAGCCGGTCGTGGGTTTGCGGTGGTGGCCGATGAAGTAAGGGCGCTGGCGCACCGCACTCAGCAATCGACCAGCGAGATCGAGCGCATGATCGGCAGCATTCAGGGCGGCACCGAACAGGCCGTGAACTCAATGCGCAGCAGCACCGAGCGCGCTGAGTCGACGCTGAGCATCGCCAAGGGCGCAGGCCTGGCGCTGGACACCATTAACACCGCGGTGGTTGAGATCAACGAGCGCAATCTGGTGATCGCAAGCGCCGCTGAGGAGCAGGCTCAAGTGGCACGGGAGGTGGATCGCAATCTGGTGAACATCCGCGATCTTTCGACCCAGTCGGCCACTGGCGCCCACCAGACCACAGCTGCCAGCAATGAGCTGTCGCGTCTGGCGGTGGATTTGAACGGGATGGTTTCGCGGTTCCGGTTGTAAGCCAGTTCTGGCTGAAACCGATAACCGTATTTTTACCCGCGACACGCGCTCACTCTGTAGGCGCGAATTCATTCGCGTGGCGTCGACCCTGACTCAACCGGGAAGACGCCTCGCCAACAAGTTGGCTCTACAGGACCGGGTGCTCAATACTCGATGCGCACGTCGCCCTTTGGCACGCTGCAGCAAGACAGGATGTAACCCTCTTCTACATCGTCATCGGTGATGCCGCCGTTGTGCTCCATCTCCACCTCCCCACTCAGCTTCATCACCTTGCATGTGCCACAGATCCCCATGCCACAGGCCTTGGGGATCATCAGGCCGAGCTTGGCGGCTGCGGCGTGCACGGTTTCGCCTGGCGCCACGCGAATGCTCTTGCCAGTGTCGGTGAATTCCACCTGGTGCAAATCAGCGACATCGATTTCTGGCGCGTCGGCGGCCTGCTCGGCGTGCTCGACCGCATCGGCGCGCGCTTCGGGCGGCGTCGCACCGAAGGATTCCTCGTGGTACTGCTCCATGTTGAAGCCGTTGACTTCCAGCAGACGCTTGACCGCATTCATGTACGGCGTCGGGCCGCAGCAGAAGACTTCACGGTCCATGAAATCCGGGGCCATCAGTTCAAGCATTTTTTGATTCAGGTAGCCGCGATAACCAGCCCACGGTTCGCCCAGGCCGTGCTTCTCACAGACGATGTGCAGGCTGAAGTTGTTGATCCGCGACGCCATCTGCTCCAGTTCGCGGTGATAAATGATGTCTTTGGGCGAGCGGGCGCTGTGCACGAAAACCATGTCGACATTGGCGTTGGTGTCGTAGAACCAGCGCGCCATGGACATGACCGGCGTGATGCCGACCCCGCCGCTGAGGTAGAGAATCTTGGGATTGGGAAAGTCGATAGCGTTGAACAGCCCCACCGGGCCGTGCACGGCCAGCTCCTGCCCTTCATGCAATGTGTCGTGCAGCCAGTTGGAGACCTTGCCGCCCGGTACCCGCTTGATCGTGACCGAGAAGCTGTAAGGCACCGACGGTGCGCTGGAGATGGTGTAGGAGCGCATGATCGGCACGCCCTCGATTTCCAGCTCCAGGGTCACGAACTGCCCGGGCTTGAAAAAGAACAGAATCGGCTGATCGGCCATGAAGCAAAACGTGCGTACGTCCCAGGTTTCCTGGATCACCTTGACGACCCGCACGAGGTGGCGGCCATTGGCCCAGGTCTGGGTGTTGACCGGGCTGAGGAAACTCTGGGACATGCTCAATCTCCACGGCCGACAGTCGGCCTCTTATGGTGCGAATTCTGCGTAACGGATCAATCGTCTATTTACCTACCAGCGACATTCACATACTTATGGCGACCAGCCCCGTAATACCTGGGTTACGTAGTCGGAAACGGATTCGGCCATGTCGCCCATAGATAAGGTTCGCTCCTCGCCGGGCTCCACACTCGCCGTTAAATGGTTACGCATTTTTTACGGCGAACCCCGAGCGACACAAACCACCGTCGCCAAGCATGCCAAACACGAAACACAACCGTATCAGCCATATTCGCCGACCGATTCAATGCGGTCATGAGGACTTGAAAGATGGACGTCACCGCAACGTTAAGCTTGGGCGATCCGCTGGAACCTGCACGTAAGGCCACTGCCGAGATGCTGCAGAACCGCGAGCGCACGTACTCGCTGCCGCAGCCTTTCTACAGCGATGAGCGGCTGTTTGAAATCGACATGCAGGAAATCTTTCAAAAAGAGTGGCTGATAGCCGGCATGACCTGCGAGATCCCGGCCAAAGGTAATTTCCTGACGCTGCAGATTGGCAAGAACCCGATTCTGGTGGTGCGTGGCACGGATGGCTCGGTCAATGCTTTCCACAACGTCTGCCGCCACCGTGGCTCGCGTCTGTGCACCAAAGAGAAAGGCAAGGTCGCCAAACTGGTGTGCCCTTACCACCAATGGACGTACGAGCTGGACGGCCGCTTGTTGTACGCAGGCAGCGAGATGGGCGCGGACTTCGATATGAAGCAGTTCGGTCTCAAACCGGTGAACTGCAAAACCTCGGGCGGTTATATCTTCATCAGCCTCTCGGAAAACCCGCCTGCGATTGATGCGTTCCTGCAAACGCTCAATCACTACATGGAACCGTACGATATGGAGAACACCAAGGTGGCGGTGCAAACCACCTTGATGGAGAAAGCCAACTGGAAGCTGGTGCTTGAGAACAACCGCGAGTGCTACCACTGCAACGGTTCGCACCCAGAGCTGCTGAACACCTTGCTTGAGTGGGACGACGTCACTGACCCACGCGCCGATCAGGCGTTCAAGGACCACGTGGCCGCCTCTGCCGCTGCCTGGGAAGCCGAAAAGATCCCGTTCGCCCACGCCAGTTTCGGCTTGCGCAACCGTATCGTGCGCATGCCGCTGCTCAAGGGCACGGTGTCGATGACGATGGACGGCAAGCAAGGCAGCAAGAAGCTCATGGGACGCATCAAGAACCCGGACCTGGGCTCAATGCGCATCCTGCACCTGCCCCATGCCTGGAACCACTGCATGGGCGATCACGTGATTGTGTTCACCGTCTGGCCGATCAGCGCCCAAGAGACCATGGTCAGCACCAAATGGCTGGTACACAAGGATGCCGTCGAAGGCGTGGACTACGACGTCGCGCGACTGCGGGAAGTCTGGGACGCCACCAACGACCAGGACCGTCGCCTGGCGGAGGAGAACCAGCGCGGGATCAATTCCATCGCCTACCAGCCCGGTCCCTACTCGAAGACGTATGAGTTCGGCGTGGTCAACTTCATCGACTGGTACAGCGCGCGCCTGCTGGAAAACATGGGCGCCGAGCCGGCGCCTTACTTGAAGGGCGTTGCGGTTAATCACGAGTAAGTTTTCTATCGTCTGGGCAACCTCTTCGCGGGCATGCGCGCTCTTACAGTGTAGGAGCACGCTTGCCCGCGATGCTTTTATGCCTTAAATCTGCATTTGTGATCAGAATCTGATCAAACCCCGCTAATCCAACCCCACTGCACCTTCTGACCATCCACAAACAACTTATCCACAGCGCAGCCCACAGCAATTGTGGGGAAGCCAGCGCGCCAATGTGCGAAACATCATAAAAAACCGTGACTTATTGAGAAACCCAATTCTCAGAGCGAGCTGTACGTTTATTAACCAGACCCCTGAAAGCCACGTGGATTGAGGCTTACAGACGAGAGCGAACACCTTATCCACAGAAGCGCCAACAGAGATTGTGTGCAAGTCGGGATAAATTGAATTTCGCTGTGGAGAACTCGTACAGACGCCGCGCATATGGGTCTAGCCGAACATCAAACCTTACCAAATCATAAATTGATCATTTTTTAATCAAACACATGAGAGCCTGATAATCCGTGGCCTACAGCTGATCACGAACAACTTATCCACATAAGCGCTAACAGAGATTGTGGGCAATTACCGTACGCCTGAACGCACAGCTGTGGAGAAAAAGCCTTTAAAAACCGCTAGATAGCTTGGTTAAAAAACATACAGCCGGCTACAAGCCCCATAACCCGGGCCCTCAAGCGATCACCGAACAGGTTATCCACAGGTGGGTCAACAGCGATTGTGGGTAATCCCGATTCGAGGAGAACATCGCGGCCCTGTAGGCGCTGCTGAAGGCTGCGATACAACTTGCCTGGCACACCGCATCGCAGCCTCGCGTTGCTCGTCAGCTCCTACAGAATTGGTGCTCAATGCAAGATGATAAAAAAGGCGCCGTTTAGGCGCCCTTGCTTTGAAGAGTCAGATCTACCGAACCACTCCCTCCTCAACCAACAGTTTGAGAATCGCGGCCGCCCCTTCCTGAGCGCTCACACCCTTCAACAGCTGCCCGCCTCCCCCGCTGGCTCTCGCCGTAGCGGCCTTCATCCGATCAGCGCCGCTTTTGGCTTTGATCACTTTAAGGCGTTTAGGGCGGGGCTTTGCCGGTTGCAGCGGGTTATCTGTGAATAACTCGTCAGTGACAACCTCTACGTCTTCAACATTCAGTGTGCCGCGTTGCGCGGGGCCGTAGGCGCTTTGACGGGGTGTGGGGGCTGCGTTATCCACAGTCGCCAGGAACGGCAGACGAACTTTCAACCGGCGACATTGGTAGGGAAGACAGGGGAGGCAGTGCTCGTAGTACCGGTGCCGCGGCGCTGTGAATGGATTCGACGGCGGTTGTTTGGAGTATCAATAGAACGTCGTAGTTAGGCCACCCCGTCGCTACACCTGCATTAACAAACAAAAAAACAAACGTCAAACTATGTATCCAATTATTGCCACTTCTTCTGAGTTAGTCAGAGATCGCTCTAGTATGCGGCTTACGCGCGACATCTATTCTTTTGAATGCCCTACATATGCCGGATTGTGCACAGCGTGAGGAGTAATCATTATTCGCTTTCGGAACGGCGTTTACGCCAAATGTAATATCCATAGCAGAGGGTTAAAAATGAACGTAGCCCACCGGGTAGTTTTTCATGCAATCTACATAGCAGCTGTAACTTCAAATTTCATGAGGACAGAAAATCATAGCTGGGAAAGTTGGGTAATTGGACTGATTGCATGCATGTTGGGAATATTGGCAATCGAATATTTTTTTATACAAATCAAAAAACCCTATCAGAATTTTTAGAAAATCCAGATATGAGACTAATAAAAAGAATCTTACTAACCAAAGAGTCAAAATAATCGGAGAACATTAACACGCGAGAAATTACAGTTTGCGAACTTAAGATAATCTCTGGTGGATCTGTAGCCGCAGTGGGCTACTCAGAATATGCAATAAGTTCCGGCCAGGGAAGTGACGCAGGTCTTGCTGGAGCTACAGCCGCTGGCGGTGCAGCTGTTTTCTTCGGAGGCCCTGCTACCTTCCCTGCGATTGCAGCCGGGGCTGAGATTGGCTTTCATGCCGGATTAATTGGCGGGGGAATCGAGAGGATATTTAATAGCCAAAATAGTCCCTCGGATCCTGCGGGTTTGAATTACTGCGGTAAAGGGTACTAACTTAACTCAGCCACCATGAGTACCGGGCAGCCTTCATATATACGGAGGCTGTCTGTCAAAAATAGGTAAGCGGTAAGACATGAAGCTATTATGTAATGATGGAATTCTATTTGTAGTCATCGCTGTCATGGGCCTACTTCTCACATCACCCATAATTTTAAAACTGAGAAGAAATAAATCTATGAACACTGAGAACCAGAGACTATTTTTTTTATTGCTGTTTATATTTTCCATAATTACAGCGAACAGTGTGATCAGACATAACCTTCCTCTCTGTCGGTGAGGGCTTCTGATGTTGTCGTAACTGCAAACGGCGCGGGGTGATCACCGCGCTTCTTAAAATTTTCGACATTTTAAAACAAGCTACTTAACAACCCCTTCTTCAACTAGCAACTTAAGAATCGCCGCTGCCCCTTCCTGAGCACTCACACCCTTCAGCACCTGCCCGCCTCCCCCGCTGGCTTTCGCCGTAGCGGCCTTCATTCGATCAGCGCCGCTTTTGGCTTTAATCACTTTAAGGCGTTTAGGGCGAGGCTTTGCCGGTTGCAACGGGTTGTCTGTGAATAACTCGTCAGTGACAACCTCCACGTCTTCAACATTCAGTGTGCCGCGTTGCGCGGGGCCGTAGGCGCTTTGACGGGGTGTGGGGGCTGCGTTATCCACAGTCGCCAGGAACGGCAGACGAACTTTGAGGCGACGACGCTGACCACGTGGCAACGCCTGTAGCACTTGCGCACTGCCGTTGCTGACCGATTCGACCTCAGCCAATCCGACCACTAACGGCCAGCCCAGCTTTTCGGCAAGCAGGTACGGCAACATGCCGGACCCTTCACCGGTTTCCGCCTGACTGCCCGCAAGCACCATCTGCACACCGGATTCACGAATGTAGTCGGTCAATCCGGGCAGCGCATCAGCGCCATGTGGTTGCTCCAGCACATGCAACTCGCCCAGGCCCATCCCGAGATAAGCACGCAACGCTGGCTCATTTGCGTCGCCGGCATGCAGCACATGCAAGTTATCCCCAGCCAACTGGAGGCCAAGCTCTACGGCTCTGGCGTCTTGCTCGGCTCGACGTGGCCGACCTGAAGTCGGGTGTGCACCAATGGATACGAGACTGATGACATGCAATGCGCTGTTATCCACAGGTAACTTCTGATCACGCTGCATCACGTTTTGCCCCATTCCGGTATTCCTCTACAGCTTCAATCAGCGCGTCGAGGATGTCGGCGCTTTCGCCAATCACAGAGAGATCTGCCCGTTTGATCATGTCGCAACCAGGATCGAGATTGATCGCCACGACCTTGTCGCACGCGCCAATGCCTTGCAGGTGCTGAATCGCGCCAGAGATCCCCACGGCCACATAAACCCTGGCCGTGACCCACGTTCCGGACGCGCCCACCTGGCGATCCCGTGCCATGAAGCCATCATCGACCGCCACGCGAGACGCGCCTTCAGTGGCGCCCAATGCCTGGGCGGTGCGATGGAACAAATCCCAGTCCTTCACCCCATTGCCGCCGGAAAAGATGAACTCCGCTTCAGCCATGGGGATAAGTGCAGGATCGACCGCAACCGCGCCCAAATCCTCGATACGGGGCAAGCTGCGCGCCACGGTTGTGGATAACTCAACGGCCAGTGCTTCATGACGGGTTTCACTGACGGGCTCCGCGCACTCGGCAGCGGCGAGAATGAGTCGTGAAACCGGCCGGGCCAGGTCTTCGCGACCGGCGCCAGCTCGGCCCGTGGCGATCTCATCCTTGATCTGCCAGACGCGGGTAGCGGGCCGCTCACCGATGCTTGCCGCAAAACGACGACCCAACTCACCACCGCCACTGCGACTGTCCGGCAGCAGCCAGTGACGTGGCACAAGCTGGTTATCCACAGCCCGCAAACCCTGTACGCGCTGTTCAGGCGAATAGCCGTTGAACTCATCACCTTCCAGCACCAACAAGCGATCAACGCCTGCGGTCTCGAAAGCGCTCTCTTTATGCTCGCCAAACACGATGGCCAACACTGCGCCGTCGCGGCCAGCCATGCTGTGGGCGAGGCCCAGTAAATCTCGGTCGTGACTGCTCAAGCGGCCACCGACCATGTCTGGCACCACAGCGATGTAAAACGCTGGTTCGGCAACTTTGTGCAGTGGCAATTGCACTTCGACAGCAGCGGAGCGTTTGACCGCCCCGCCTTGTTGCGCGCCAGTGCGGTCGATCCGCTTGATGCCGTTTGGCCCGATGAAACCTGCGCCGTGAACGTTTTTGCGCATCAGGCCGTTGGGCCCCATCCAGCTGGCTTGCTCGGGCTGCATGGCGGCGTGCAGCGGATGCAGGCGGTTGCGGGCAATCCATTCAGCGCGGGGGTCACGGCGGATAATGTCGCTCATCAGTGGGCCTCCGCTGGTTCACGTTTGATCGGCGCTGGTTTGGCGGGCTGCGCGTCTTCTATCAAGGCATCGGCGACCAGTTCCGCGATGTCCTTGATCAACGGGCGGGGCTCGACTACACCCTCAAGCATTGCCGTGCACTGTGGACAACCCACCGCCACCAGTTCGGCGCCGGTTTCACGGATGTCTTCCATGCGCATGTCAGGAATACGCTGCTTGCCGGGAATGTCGGTAATCGGCGCACCGCCTCCGCCTCCGCAACAGCGAGAGCGGAAACCCGACCGGACCATTTCCTTGACCTCGATACCCAGCGCACGCAGCACTTCACGCGGCGCTTCGTATTCGCCGTTATAACGGCCCAGGTAGCACGGATCGTGGTACGTCACGCGGGTGCCTTTGTGCTGGCCGAGGTTCAGGGCCTTGTCACCAATCAGCTCCGCCATGTACGTGCTGTGATGCTGCACCAGGTAGTTGCCATCGAACGCGCCGTATTCGTTTTTCAGCACATGAAAGCTGTGCGGATCGCAGGTAACGATGCGCTTGAAGCTGTACTTGGCAAGCGTCTGAATGTTGCGTTTGGCAAGCATCTGAAAAGTCGCTTCATCACCCAGACGACGCGCCACATCACCGCTGTCACGCTCTTCCAGGCCGAGTACTGCGAAGTCGACCTTGGCCGCTTTCAGTACTTTGACGAATGCGCGAAGAGTACGTTGGTTGCGCATGTCGAACGCGCCATCACCGACCCAGAACAGCACGTCGACCGCTTTCTTGTCGCTCAGCAGATTGAGGTTCAAATCCGCTGCCCAGTTCATCCGGCCGCCCGGCGCAAAACCGCCCGGGTTGTCGGTGGCGATGAGGTTTTCCAGAACTTCGGCGCCCTTGTTTGGCGTCGCGCCCTTTTCCAGCGTGAGGTGACGGCGCATGTCGACGATGGCGTCCACGTGTTCGATCATCATCGGGCATTCTTCCACGCACGCGCGGCAGGTGGTGCAGGACCATAGCGTTTCGGCATCTACCAGACCGTTGACGATGGGTTGATGGGGATTGCCGCCGTGTTCGCCTATTGCTTTGCCGGGATAAGGGCTACCTGCGAACTTCGCATCGGTGCCACCAGCAAGGCCTACAACCATGTCCTGAATCAGCTTTTTCGGGTTCAGCGGCTGGCCTGCGGCGTAGGCAGGGCAAGCCGCTTCGCACTTGCCGCATTGCACGCAGGCGTCGAAGCCGAGCAGTTGGTTCCAGGTAAAATCCTTGGGTTTTTCCACGCCCAACGGCGCTGTCGGGTCAGACAGGTCCAGCGGTTTCAAACCGGTTGAGCGACCGCCACCAAAGCGTTCGGCGCGGCGGTGCCAGGCCAGGTGTAACGCGCCAGCGAAGGCGTGCTTCATCGGACCGCCCCAGGTCATGCCGAGGAACAATTCCGAAACGCCCCACAACACGCCAATCCCCAGGATGACAGCCAGCACCCAGCCACCGAAGTCAGCCGGGAGAATGCCCGCGACTGGCAACGTCAGCAGAAAGAAGCTCGCAGAAAACGCCAGCAGGCTTTTCGGCAGACGCATCCACGGGCCTTTTGACAGGCGAGCCGGTGGATCAAGACGACGCAAGAACATGAAGATAGCGCCCACGAACATCGCCGCTGACGCAATCAACAGCGCGAAACCGAGGATGCGGCTGTGCAGCCCAAAGCCGTGGACCAGAATCGCCAGTACGATGGACGCCACGGCGCCGCCTGCTGTGGCGACGTGCGTGTTGGCGATGTACTTATCCCGCGCCACGACATGGTGCAGATCGACCATATAGCGCTTGGGCATCGCCAGCAGGCCGCCGAGCAGATCGACCTTGGATGCACGACCGTTGCGCCACAGCATCACCCGCCGCGCAGCACCCAACACAGCCAGCGCCAGGGCTGCGAACAACAAGATGGGAAGAAGGGTGTTTAACATTGAGGTGCCCTCAAGCTGCAAGCTTCAAGCTACGAGCTGCAAGAAAGAGCAGCGATAACAGCCGTGCTTTCACTTGCAGCTTGAGGCTTGCAGCTTGTGGCTGCTGTTAGAAGTCTTTACACAGCCGAAGCGCGTCATAAATAGCCGCATGCGTATTACGCTGCGCCACGCAATCACCAATCCGAAACAGCAGATAACCATCACCTGGCTGGCTCAACGACGGCTGTGGCTGGATCGCAAACAACGCCTCGATGTCGATCTGGCCCTTGTTGCGCGAATCTTCCTTCAGGCCGTAATACAGCGCTTCGTCGGGACGCACGCCGTTCTCCACCACCACCTGATCGACCACACGCTCTTCCTTGGCGCCGGTGTATTCGTTTTCAAGCACCGCCACCAGCTTGTCGCCTTCGCGATAGACCTTCTCCAGCATCATGTCGCCGGTCATGATCACTTCTTTGGGGTACATGCTGCGGTAGTAGGTCGGGAACGACGTACCACCGATGGCAACGCCCGGCTTGATGTCGTCGGTAACGATCTCGACCTGGCAGCCTTTGTCGGCCAGAAAGTCAGCCGTGGACATGCCGGTGAACTCGCAAATGGTGTCGTAGACCAGCACGTTCTTACCCGGCGCAACTTTGCCGTCGAGGATGTCCCAGCTGCTGACGACCAAGCCTTCAGCGGCCCCCCAATGCTCGTTCTGCTCGATAAACGGATGACCGCCCACCGCAAGCACCACCACGTCCGGGCGCAGATCCATGATGGTCGCGATGTCTGCCGCCGTGCCCAGGCGCAGATCGACTTTCAAGCGCACCAGTTCCAGCTGAAACCAACGTGTGATGCCCGCAATCTGATCGCGCTGCGGTGCTTTCGAGGCCGTTGTGATCTGCCCACCGATGGCGTCTTTCTTCTCGAACAACGTGACGTCGTGGCCACGCTCCGCCGAAACGCGCGCCGCTTCCATCCCGGCAGGGCCCGCACCCACGATCACCACTTTGCGCTTCACGCCGGTGGTCTTCTCGATGATGTGCGGCACACCCATGTATTCCCGCGAGGTTGCAGCGTTCTGGATGCACAGCACGTCCAGCCCTTGATACTGGCGATCGATGCAGTAGTTGGCGCCCACGCACTGCTTGATCTGGTCAACCTGACCGGCCTTGATTTTGGCGATCAGGTGCGGGTCGGCGATGTGGGCACGGGTCATGCCGACCATGTCGACGTAGCCGCCTTCCAGAATACGTGTGGCCTGATTCGGATCCTTGATGTTCTGCGCGTGCAGCACTGGCGCCTTGACCACTTCCTTGATACCAGCGGCCAAGTGCAAAAACGGCTCCGGTGGATAACTCATGTTCGGGATGACGTTGGCCAGGGTGTTGTGGGTGTCGCAACCGGAGCCCACGACGCCGAGGAAGTCGATCATGCCGGTCTGGTCGTAGTACTTGGCGATCTCCTTCATGTCCTCATGGCTCAGGCCATCCGGGTGGAATTCATCACCACAGATACGCAGGCCGACGCAGAAATCCGGACCGACTTCCTTGCGCACGGCCTTGATCACTTCCAGGCCGAAACGCATGCGGTTTTCGAAGCTGCCGCCCCATTCGTCGGTGCGTTTGTTAACGCGCGGGCTCCAGAACTGGTCGATCATGTGCTGGTGAACAGCCGACAGTTCAACGCCGTCCAGGCCGCCCGCTTTAGCGCGGGCCGCAGCGCTGGCGTAGTTGCCGATCACGCGCCAGATTTCTTCTGGCTCGATGGTTTTACAGGTTGCGCGGTGCACCGGCTCACGGATGCCCGACGGCGACAGCAGCGTCGGCCAGTGGTCCCCGTCCCAACGCGAGCGACGGCCCATGTGGGTGATCTGAATCATGATCTTGGCGCCGTGCTTGTGCATGGCGTCGGCAAGATTCTGGAAGTGCGGGATGATTTTGTCGGTCGCCAGGTTGACCGATTTCCACCAGCCTTGAGGGCTGTCGATGGCGACGCTGGATGACCCGCCGCAAATCGCCAGGCCGATGCCACCCTTGGCTTTTTCCTCGTAGTACTTCACGTAGCGGTCGGTGGTCATGCCGCCATCAGTGGCGTAAACCTCGGCGTGCGCGGTACTGAGAACGCGGTTGCGGATCGTCAATTTGCCGATTTGAATCGGTTGAAACATCGCTTCGAAAGCCATGACAGAAACCTCGACTTACAACGGCTTGACGATAAATAGGCCGTCGTCGTGGCCTTCTTCCGAACCGCCGTAAACCTGCTCGGCCACGGTGCGGATTTTGCTGCCGCTGGCTTCCAGCACCTGGTCCATGGCACCGGCAAACCAGCCGGTGAACATGTAATCGACCTTGCGTCCGACCTTGCCGTAGACGTAGACGAACGCGGAGTGCTCAAGCTTGACGCTGGCGGTGCCCTTTTCCAGATCGATGTCCTGGATCTTGAACAGGCCCCAGCCACGCTGCGAGAGGCGGTTCATGTAGTGCTCGAACACCGCAGCGCCTTCAAGGCCGTGGCATTCAGCTTCTTTTTCGCACCAGTGCCAGGCGGATTTGTAGCCGGCTTTGTAAAGGATTTCCGCGTAGGCGTCGGCGCCCAGCACCTCTTCAATGCCCATGTGGTTGTTAACGAAGAAGTGACGTGGGACGTAGAGCATTGGCAACGCATCGGAAGTCCAGACACCGGTTTCGCTGTCGACTTCGATTGGCAGTTGCGGGGCGATTTTGGCCATGGAAACTTAACTCCAGAAATTCGTAGGTGAACAAAGCAACCGCTTTGCCTTAAACAATAAAGTTGTCCGCGGGTGGTTTCAGAGCCGTAGCGAGCAAGGCCAAGAGCAAGGAAGAACCGGAGCGAAGGCGAGGCAGTGCTTCATGTACGGCGAGCCTTTCGCGAGGATCTGACGCAGCTATTGGTCTGCGCAGTAGGCTATGGAGCCGCCCACCACTATTCGCCCCAGACGTCCGCCAGGACGCGCACCCAGTTTTCGCCCATGATCTTGCGCACCACGCGCTCGGGGTGGCCGCGCTTGAGCAGGGTCTCGGTCAGATTGGGGAACTCACCCACGGTGCGGATGCCCAGCGGGTTGATGATCTTGCCGAAGCTGGTCAGGCGACGGGCATAGCCCTTGTCGTGAGTCAGGTACTCGAAGAAGTCCTGGCCGTGGCCCTGAGTGAAGTCGGTGCCGATGCCGATGGCGTCTTCGCCGACAAGGTTCATCACGTACTCGATGGCTTCGGCGTAGTCGTCGATGGTCGAATCGATGCCCTTGGCGAGGAACGGCGCGAACATGGTCACGCCGACAAAACCGCCGTGGTCAGCAATAAACTTGAGTTCGGCGTCGGATTTGTTGCGCGGGTGCTCTTTGAGACCCGAAGGCAGGCAGTGGGAATAAGTCACTGGCTTTTTGGATTCGAGGATGACTTCTTCGCTGGTCTTGGAACCCACGTGGGACAGGTCGCACATCACGCCGACGCGGTTCATTTCGGCGACGATCTCGCGACCGAAACCCGACAACCCGCCATCACGCTCGTAGCAACCGGTGCCAACGAGGTTCTGGGTGTTGTAGCACATCTGCACAATGCCAACGCCGAGCTGCTTGAAGATCTCGACGTAGCCGATCTGGTCTTCATAGGCATGCGCGTTCTGGAAGCCGAACAGGATGCCGGTCTTGCCCTGCTCCTTGGCTTTGCGGATGTCGGCGGTATTGCGCACCTGTATCACCAGGTCGCTGTTTTCGCGGATCAGTTTCTGGCTCGACGCGATGCTGTTGACGGTCTGCTGAAAACCTTCCCACACCGACACCGTGCAGTTGGCCATGGTCAGGCCGCCTTTGCGCATATCTTCGAACAGCTCACGGTTCCACTTGGCAATGATCAGCCCGTCAATAACGATGCTGTCGGCGTGCAATTCGGCTGGGCTCATCAGGCTGTCCCCTTTGGCTAATCACGCGCCGAATCGTGTGCCGGCGCTTTGGGGCCAGCATATGCCTGAGGGTCATGGGAGCCGGGTGCAAAAACGACAAGGGGCTTGCCGAAAGCGTCAAGAAACGACAAAGGGTGGATGGGGCCGACAGCGCGGCAGCTTGTTACCGAATCACAAGCGAGTGCGGGACGGCATCGCGACTTGAGGTCGAGAAAATCTTCAAACGCCGCACAGATCAATGGCTCCTCGGCTCACAAGAGGCTCTGGAGAGAAAAAAATAATTTCCACGACGCCTATCCGCATTACGTCACCAATCACACCAAGGCCTAAGAAACGCTGTTGCGGATATGAGCATTGAGCACGTCGAACTTCTCGGCGGAGCGACGCCCCAGCGGCAAGCTCGCTTTGAGGGAGAAACAGGTTTGCATGCGATTATTGATAAAAGTGTAGGGCTCAGACACTGGGCAACCCTCAGGAATAAATCTTGTTTTTAATGCGATCCCAACCGCCTGCCACGTTTCCGCCGCCACTACCGTCGCTGCGGCGCTGCTGTGTGTAATTAGTTTTGATACGGCCGTAATCCAGCTGAATCACTTCCCGGGGCACGCCATCACTTGCGCTCTGGGAATAGTCCGAAATGATCACTTCTTCCAGAACCACCTCGTAGTATTTGAGCTTGTCACCACCGGCGCGGTGCACCGCAATGGTCACCTTCGCAAAATGCTGGCCGGAGCAACTGGCCTACATCAGCTTGCAACTCGCAGCATCCAGGAACTTGGTGAAGTTGAACGTCGTCATCGTCGTTCGGCCAGACGATGCGCCGCCGGCAGAGCTGGCCGCGGCAGATGTACTTTGGTGGGTGCCAAAGTTGTAGCCGAGGATCTCAATCCAGTTTTTATGCTTTTCGTCGAGGCTCTCGCCCGCGATGCCGTCGAATTGTATGTACGCATCAAGCGCCATTGCTTTCTCCCTGATTAGCGTGCGTTTAGTAAGTCGCACTCTTTGTCCGTAGTGCGACGGATGCTATCGGAATAACTTTGATACGCGAACCCTCGACGGCATTTTCAGAGAATTCCCAAGGCCGCGTCACATTTCTAAACAGCCAACTCCAGAACCCTGCGCTGGGCGCTGAACGCACGGAATCATTCAACCGAGCCTGAAAAACGACCGAATGCGTCTATAAACGACGCCCTTCGACGACCGCTCAAGAGCGTCGGCATTTGATCACTGTTCTTTGCCGCGCGCTTGGGCGAGAATCCGACGCATTACTGAATCGGGACGACGCAATGAAAACGATTTTGCTGGCTTTGGCTCTATTCGCGACAGGCGCCCATGCAGCCCAAAACCCTGACTCCACGCCGTGCGATGGTGTCGACGAAGACAAACAGACGCTGGAGTGCTCGGTGTACAGCCGAGACACCGCCGTCAAACTGCTCGATGAGAACTTTCAAAACCTGCTGGAGCGCGTGGATACTCAGTTCGGTGCCAACAAGGCTCAGGCCGATGAGCTCAAGGCCAAGTTGAAAACTGCGCAGGATGCGTGGAAGAAACTGCGTGACGCCGATTGCGCAGTAGAAGTGTTCCCAGACAAGCCCGGCACCAAGGATTACAACATCAGCCAGAATGACTGCCTGGCGCGCACCAGTGACGAGCGATCCGAGTATCTGGAGTCCATCGCTCAATCGGAATGATCGTCAAATGAGATACCCTGACGGGCTTCACGAACTCAGGGCGTTTCCATGAAAATCTGTGGTGTAGAAATCAAAGGCAGCGAAGCCATTTTCGCTGTCGCCTCCCGCGCAAACGACGCACTCGAACACCTGCCATTGGCCACCAAGAAGATCGCCCTCGAAGACGACGATGAGTCGGCCAACGTAAAAGCCTTCAGCGCATTGATCGGCAAGTTCGTGCGCAACAACGACATCACGCAAATCGCGATCAAGAAACGCAGCAAGAAAGGCGAGTTTGCAGGCGGTCCGACCACGTTCAAGATTGAAACAATCTTCCAACTGCTGGACGACTGTGAGGTGACGCTGCTGTCGCCCCAGACCATCAACGCACAGTTCAAAAAGCATAATTTCGAACTGCCCGCAGCGCTGAACAAGTATCAGCACGAGGCTTATAAAGCCGCGTGCTCGGCGTTGATGAGGACCGGGAAGTAGCGTTGCAGGAGATTCCCCTTTTCCCTGCCGTCGCGCTATCGGGTAGCAAACGGAGGTCTGTGGGAGGAAGCCAGTTCGGCGGTGGATAAGAGCGCGCGCCTACAACCCCTGACGTTGCCGTAACCAGTCGGCGAACGCCTTGTCCTCAAGTGCGTAAGCCCCGCGATTGGATTTCCAGACCAGTTCCTTCTCCCGCAGGGCGTCAATACCGGCCTGGATGGTTTGCGTACCCGGCACCACATCGCTTCCCAACATTTGGAGCACTTTGGCGACCGCCACCACCGTTGCGTCGGAAAATGGCGCGAAGGGTTCGTTGAGCTGGGCCCGATCGGCCATCACCTGAAGCACGGCGCGTTGTGGCAGCGTCAGCGCGTTGTAGGCGCTTTCAAACTCGGCCCACACACCGGCTCGTAACATCGCGGCGCTATTGCGCAGGAGGTCGCCCAATTGGGTGGCTTCACCAAGCTCCAGGGCAACATCTCCAATAATGGTGCGGAGCATTTCAGGACGCCTCCCGACCAGCTCGAAAGCATCGTCGATGTCAGCAGCAGAAAATTGGTTGGTCTGTGCCAGATGGCTATTCAAGTGGGCCGTGTAAGCCTTGGTGAAGTCTTTGCCTAACAACGGAAAGGGCGTGATGCTCGACCCGTAGAACGGCTGATTCTTGTTGAGCACCAGATGCGCGAGCTTGTCGCGATTGGAGCCGGTGAACACCAGTCGCAGACCGCCGTCACCTCGGTCCACCCCCTGATTGAGCTCGTCCCGAGCGGCCTTGAGGGCAAACATAGCGTTGACACCTGCTTCGCTGGTGAGCGCGTGTTGCGCCTCATCGATGATCAGCACGATCATTTTTTGCGCTGCGCGGTGCAGTAGCTCAATGGCCTGCGTCAGGGTCGCGCCTGCGGGGAGTTGCGGCTGGGTAAAGTCCCAGGACAGAGTGCGCAGAAAGTTGAGCTTTTCGATGCCCGCTGATTTCGCCAGTTTGCGAATACCCTTTTCATACGGGGTCAACGCGGCAGCGATGGCGGTGGAAATAAGGTCGGCGGGATCTTTGTCCCGGTCTGCCCACAAATCGACGTAGACCGTTAGCCATCCTCGGTTTTCACATTGAGGAATCAGATCCTCGCGAAGAAATGTACTTTTGCCAGTACGTCTTGGCGCCGCAAGAAACAACCCCGACGCATAATCCTGCAGACCGTCACCGATCAGACCGTCCGCAACGGTCACTGCCAATCCATCCCGCTTGAAGACAAACCCAGTACGCTTCGACATGATCTATACCTGATTATTGCCACAGCTATAATTTATAGTCGTGAGTATAATCCACTATAAAAGAGAGTCAAACCGCGTCCTGCTCCCGCGCGGATCGTTTGCGATCTTCCCGCGGACATCGCGTAAACCTCGCTCTGTAGCTACGAGTGAAATACGAAGGCGATTCAAACCCGCACGCGATGCTTACCTCCAGCACGCTCATGTCGCTCTGGCGAAGCAGCTGTCGGGCTTTCTCCAAACGCAGGCCCAAATAGAAATTGCTGGGGGTGTCGTTCAAGTGCAACCGGAACAAGCGTTCGAGCTGCCGGCGTGCCACTTGAATACCTTCTGCCAACGCCAGCGTACTCAACGGCGGCTCGGTGTGTTGTTCCATGAGCCCGATCACCTGCACCAGTTTCTTGTTGTTGATGCCGTAACGCGTGGCGATCTGCATGCGCTGGTGGTCTTTGCGCGGGCGGATGCGGCCCAGCACGAACTGCTCCGACACCTTGATCGACAGATCCGGCCCGTGGGCCTGCCCGATCAGGTCGAGCATCATGTCGATAGACGCAGTCCCTCCCGCAGACGTAATGCGCCGGCGGTCGATTTCGAACAGCTCTTGCGTGGCCTGCAGTTTGGGGTACGACTCTTTCAATGCGTCCAGCGCTTCCCAGTGCAAGGTCAGACGATACCCGTCCAGTAAACCCGCCTTGGCCAGCACGAAAGCTCCGGTGTCGATGGCGCCGAGCGTTACGCCTTCGTGATCAAGGCGCCGCAACCAGTGCTCGAGTGCAGTCGTACAGAACTTGAGCGGATCGACGCTGCCCATCACCCACAGCGTTGCGCCCTTCTTCAGTGTCTCCAGCGCTGCATCCGCGTTCACCGACATGCCATTGCTGGCAATCACCGCCCCGCCATCGACACTCAGCACATGCCAGCGATACAACTCGCCACCAAAACGATTGGCAACACGCAAAGGCTCGACCGCAGACACGAAACCCATCATGGAAAAACCGGGTAAGAGCAGAAAGTAGAAATCCTGGGACATCGGCGAGAAATTCCTGAAGTGCAACGCGGACCTGCGCGGGATCGAGTTCACAGACTCACCACCCAATACACCTGCCCCCTCATCCGGGCAATAGCACAGGTCGCTGCTGTGCAAGAGCGGGTCGCCGCTGTGCGTTTGTGCACGGCGTGGGCTGCGTAGCTTTGCAGGTCAGAAGCGGGCGGCAAAAAAGCCTGCACGACCGAACGAACCCTGTCTGCAAGGAACCCGAAAATGAATCACGACGTCATCATCACCTGCGCACTGACCGGTGCTGGCGACACGACCGGGCGAAGCCATCTGGTCCCGATCACGCCAAAGCAGATTGCGGCGGCGGCGGTCGAGGCGGCCAAAGCGGGGGCGACTGTGGTGCATTGCCACGTCCGCGACCCTGAAACCGGCAAGTTTAGCCGCGACGTCGAGCTATACCGCGAAGTGATGGACCGCATCCGCGAGGCTGACATCGACATCATCGTCAACCTGACCGCAGGCATGGGCGGCGACCTGGAAATCGGCCCGGGCGAGCGCCCTACCAATTTCGGCCCGAACACCGATCTGGTCGGCCCGCTGGAGCGTCTGGCGCATGTCGAGGCGCTGCTACCGGAAATCTGCACGCTCGATTGCGGCACGCTTAATTTCGGCGACGGCGACACTATTTACGTCTCCACACCGGCGCAGTTACGGGAAGGCGCCAGGCGTATCCAGGAACTGGGCGTGAAGGCCGAGCTGGAGATTTTCGACACCGGTCATTTGTGGTTCGCCAAGCAGATGATGAAAGAAGGCCTGTTGGATAACCCGCTGTTTCAACTGTGCCTGGGCATCCCGTGGGGCGCGCCGGCGGACACCACGAGCATGAAAGCAATGGTCGACAACTTGCCAGCTGACGTCGTGTGGGCCGGGTTTGGCATCGGTCGCATGCAGATGCCGATGGCGGCACAGGCGGTGTTGCTGGGCGGCAACGTCAGAGTCGGGCTGGAAGACAACATCTGGCTGGATAAAGGCGTGCTGGCCAGCAACGGCGCACTGGTCGAACGCGCCAGCGAAATCCTCAGCCGACTGGGCGCACGGGTCATGACCCCGGCAGAAGGCCGCGTGAAGATGGGCCTGAAGACGCGTTTCTAAACCACCCTTTACCGCTGTAGGAGCGCGCTTGCCCGCGATTGCATTCTGTCAGTCACACCTTCATCGCTGACACAATGTCATCGAGGGCAAGCGCGCTCCTACAGGTGATCCCACTGCCTCAGGAATCAACCATGACCTTCATCACTCACATCAAAACCTTCGCTGCATTGGGCAGCGGCGTCATCGGCAGCGGCTGGGTTGCAAGGGCGCTGGCTCACGGCCTGGACGTCGTGGCCTGGGACCCGGCGCCCGGCGCTGAAGCGGCCCTGCGCAAACGCGTCGCCAACGCCTGGCCTGCGCTTGAGCAAAAAGGCTTGGTACGCGGCGCATCGCAGGACCGGCTTCGCTTCGTACCGACCATCGAGGAGTGCGTTCGCGATGCCGACTTCATTCAGGAAAGCGCCCCTGAGCGCTTGGACCTTAAACTCGATCTGCACGGCAGAATCAGCGCAGCTGCCAAACCTGATGCACTGATCGGCTCCAGCACCTCGGGCCTGCTGCCTTCAGAGTTCTACGAAAGCGCGACCCATCCCGAGCGCTGTGTGGTGGGACACCCTTTCAACCCGGTGTATCTGCTCCCGTTGGTGGAAGTGGTCGGCGGCAAAAACACTGCACCTGAGGCGATTCAGGCCGCCATGCAGGTTTACGAATCGCTTGGCATGCGCCCGCTGCATGTGCGCAAGGAAGTGCCCGGTTTCATTGCTGACCGGCTGTTGGAGGCGCTATGGCGCGAGGCGCTGCATCTGGTCAACGACGGCGTTGCGACCACCGGCGAGATTGATGACGCAATCCGCTTCGGCGCAGGGCTGCGCTGGTCGTTCATGGGCACGTTTCTGACTTACACCCTGGCAGGCGGTGATGCAGGCATGCGGCACTTCATGGCCCAGTTCGGTCCGGCGCTGAAGCTTCCGTGGACTTACCTGCCAGCTCCTGAACTGACGGACAAACTGATCGACGACGTGGTCGATGGCACTCGGGATCAGCTCGGTACGCACAGCATCGCAGCACTTGAGCGTTATCGGGATGACTGCCTGCTGGCGGTGATGGAAGCGGTGAAGAAGACCAAGCAGAAACATGGGATGGCGTTTGCCGATTGACCCCCGTTGCTTGAACCGAAGCCATCGCGGGCAGGCGCGCTCCCACAGATCATTGTCACAGGACCAACAGATGCCAATCCTCACCACCTATAGAACGCCCGTCCTTGCCGAGTGGGTCGACTACAACGGGCATCTTCGTGATGCGTTCTATCTGCTCATCTTCAGCTACGCGACCGATGCGTTCATGGATTTGATCGGGCTGGACAGCAATGATCGTGACGCCAGCGGTCACTCATTGTTCACCCTGGAAGCGCACATCAATTACCTGCACGAAGTGAAGCTGAACGAACAAGTGGAGGTTCGGACCCAGATCGTCGCCCACGATAAAAAGCGCGTTCACCTCTATCACAGTCTGCACCGGGCGGGCGTCGATGAGGCGTTGGCGGCGAGTGAGCAAATGCTGCTGCATGTTGACCTGGCGGGTGGAGCCAAATCTGCGCCGTTCAATGAGCAATCCCTCGAAAAACTGGCAGAGGTGCTGGACATGCAGATCGACCAGCCGAAGCCCACCTATGTCGGACGCGTGATAGGCCTGCCGCCGCAACGCTGAACCTGTAGGAGCGCGCTGGCCCGCGAATCGCGGTGAGTCAGCCACGACTGTCGTCAATGACACGCCGATATCGCGGGCAAGCGCGCGCCTGCAAACGTTTCTCTCAGCCACAAAAAAACCCGCATCGCTGCGGGCTTCTTGTGTCAGCTAAAGCTCAGATCAATTGACCTTCGCGTTCAGCTCGCCTTTGGCGTAACGCTCGAACATGCCTTCCAGGGAGATCACTTTGATCTTGGATGCATGGCCGGCAGTGCCAAACGCTTCATAACGGGCGATACAGACGTCGCGCATCGCGGTGACGGTTTTCGCCAGGTATTTACGTGGGTCGAACTCGCTCGGGTTCTTCGCCATGAACTCACGGATAGCACCGGTAGAGGCCAGACGCAGGTCAGTGTCGATGTTGACCTTGCGAACGCCGTGCTTGATGCCTTCAACGATTTCTTCGACCGGCACGCCGTAGGTTTCTTTGATGTCGCCGCCGTACTGGTTGATGATTTTCAGCCATTCCTGAGGCACGGAAGACGAACCGTGCATCACCAGGTGGGTGTTCGGAATGCGCTTGTGGATCTCTTTGATGCGCTCGATCGCCAGGATGTCGCCGGTAGGCGGCTTGGTGAACTTGTAGGCGCCGTGGCTGGTACCGATGGCGATGGCCAGGGCATCAACGTTGGTGCGCTTGACGAAGTCAGCGGCTTCCTCCGGATCGGTCAGCATCTGGCTGTGATCGAGCATGCCTTCTGCGCCAACGCCGTCTTCTTCACCGGCCATACCGGTTTCCAGCGAACCGAGTACACCCAGCTCACCTTCAACCGAAACACCACAGGCGTGAGCCATGGCCACAACACGTTGGGTAACGTCGACGTTGTAGTCGTAATCGGCCGGGCTCTTGCCGTCTTCGCGCAGGGAGCCGTCCATCATCACCGAGCTGAAGCCCAGTTGAATCGAACGCTGACAGATGTCAGGGCTGGTGCCGTGGTCCTGGTGCATAACCACCGGGATGTGCGGGAACTCTTCGATGGCCGCGAGAATAAGGTGGCGCAGGAACGGCGCACCGGCATATTTACGCGCACCGGCCGAAGCCTGAACGATCACCGGGGAATCGGTCTTGTCAGCCGCTTCCATAATGGCGCGCATCTGTTCCAGGTTGTTCACGTTGAATGCAGGAACGCCGTAGCCGAATTCGGCTGCGTGGTCCAGCAGCTGGCGCATGCTGATAAGTGCCATTGTCTGTCTCTCTCCCGGTAGGGTCGTTAATCGTGCGTGCCTGCCGTGTCGGCGGCCTCTGTTCAAATTATAGGGGCGTGTGATTCACAAGCCCGGTGTCGCATCGGCCCAAGCACAAGACGATTACTGCGCCTTGCAGCCTCGACCGATCAAATCGTTGGTCGCGTCCCAGTAAACCAGGCCTTCGCTACCTTTATTGTCGAACGCCAGCACGCCGTTACTGTACAACGTGGCGGAAGCGCCGGGCTCAGCCTTGAGCCGAAACACCTGCTCGCTTTGATTCAGACGCACATCGACCTCTTTCTTCGCCGGGTCGACGTAACGCCAGTAGACCTCAGCCTTGCTGTCACAGACCCAATGAGTCCATGGATCAGCAGGTCTGGAGGCCGTCATGCTGGCGCAACCGCCCAGCACTGCAAGTATCGCGAGGGCAATCAAGCCTTTCATTACAACTCCTGATTCAACCAATCGACGCTCACCCGATAGTGATCGCCCTTGTCGCAATGTGGTGCCCATCGTCCGCCGACACGAAAATCAGTGACAGGCGACCGGCCCAACGGCAGGCATGAAATCGTACTTTTCCCAAAACTCAGGGCCGCCGCGCTTGTACACGACCGGCACTGTTTCAGCCTGCCAGCCCGCTTGATAACAGCTGACCTGAAGCTGAGCGGGCGCAGCCGAACGCGCCTCCTCGGCTTCAGGCGTGCCGGCGCAACCGCCCAACACACCTGCTATCAACAACAGCGCTAATGGCTTGACCATGTGACTCCCCTTCTCCAAGGCCGAACACTCAGGCCTTGGCGCGTTGTTCCAGTATCTCTACAGCTGGCAGGACTTTGCCCTCGACGAACTCGAGGAACGCGCCACCACCGGTAGAAATGTAGGAGATTTGATCGGCGATACCGTATTTATCGATGGCTGCCAGCGTGTCGCCGCCGCCCGCGATGGAAAATGCAGAGCTTTCAGCAATGGCTTTGGCAAGCGTCTTGGTGCCTTCGCCGAACTGATCGAACTCGAACACGCCGACCGGGCCATTCCAGAGGATAGTCTTGGAAGATTTCAATAGTTCTGCGAACTGCTTGGCGGTCTGTGGGCCGATGTCCAGGATCATGTCGTCATCGGATACGTCGGCGATCAGTTTGACGGTGGCTTCGGCGTCCTGCGAGAAGGCCTTGGCGACTACGACATCAACCGGCAGCGGCACACTGACTTTCACTGCGATGGCACGGGCAGTGTCCAGCAGGTCAGGCTCGTACAGCGATTTGCCAACGTTGTGGCCCGCCGCCGCCAGGAAGGTGTTGGCGATACCGCCGCCCACGATCAGCTGGTCGCAGATCGTGCTGAGACTGTTGAGTACATCGAGCTTGGTTGAAACCTTGGAGCCGGCAACGATAGCGGCCATTGGCTTGGCGGGCGCACCCAGCGCCTTGCTCAATGCATCCAGCTCATTGGCCAACAGCGGGCCGGCTGCCGCGACCTTGGCAAACTTGGCAACGCCATGGGTCGAACCCTCAGCGCGGTGAGCGGTGCCGAACGCGTCCATCACGAACACATCACACAAAGCGGCGTATTTCTGCGCCAGCTCGTCAGTGTTCTTTTTCTCACCCTTGTTGAAGCGCACGTTCTCGAACAGCACGATATCGCCAGCCTTGACGTCGACACCATCGAGGTAATCGGCCACCAGCGGCACATCACGGCCCAAGGCCTTGCTCAGGTAATCGGCAACGGGTTTGAGGCTGTTTTCAGCGGAGAACTCACCTTCGGTCGGGCGACCCAGGTGCGAGCAGACCATGACGGCCGCGCCTTTTTCCAGCGCCAGCTTGATGGTCGGCAGCGAAGCAAGAATGCGCGCATCGCTGGTGACGACACCGTCCTTGACCGGCACGTTGAGGTCTTCACGGATCAGTACACGTTTACCTTGCAGATCGAGGTCGGTCATCTTCAACACGGTCATGAGGCGCTTCCTGTTTTTTACTGTTGTTTTTACTGATGTTGTTGCGAGACGCGCAGGTAGTGCTCGGCGATGTCCAGCATTCGATTGGCAAAACCCCATTCGTTGTCGAACCAGGCCAGCAGATTGACCAGTCGCGGGCCGGAAACCCGTGTTTGACTGGCATCGACAATGGCTGAATGAGGGTCGTGATTGAAATCACAACTGGCGTGCGGCAACTCGGTATACGCCAACAACCCCTTCAACGGGCCGCCGGTAGCGGCCTCGCGAAGAATCCGGTTGATCTCCACTGCATCGGTATCGCGCGCAGTTTGCAACGTGATATCCAGACACGAGACGTTGACCGTCGGCACTCGAACAGCTTTGGCCTGAATTCGGCCGGCAAGTTCCGGCAGCAACCGCTCGATACCGCGCGCCAGACCAGTGGACACCGGAATGATCGACTGAAAAGCCGAACGCGTGCGGCGCAGATCTTCGTGGTGATACGCATCAATCACCGGCTGATCGTTCATCGCCGAGTGAATAGTGGTGATCATGATGTATTCCAGGCCCAGCGCCTGATCCAGCAGTTGCAGCAACGGCACACTGCAATTGGTGGTGCAGGAAGCGGCAGACACCAGCATCTCGTGCCCGGTCAGCGTTTGCTGATTGATGCCGAACACGATGGTCGCATCGACATCAGCTTCGCTGGCCATGGGCTGGGAGAACAGCACCCTCGGCGCACGGGCGGCAAGAAACCGTTCGCCATCAGCGCGAGTGTTGTAGACGCCGGAACATTCGAGTACCAGATCAATGTCCAGCGCCCCCCAGTCGATGCCTTCAGGCGTCGCGCTGCGGAATACTTTGATGACGTGGTCGTTGATGTGCAGAAAATCGCCTTCGACCCGAACATCGCCGGGAAACCGGCCATGGGTGGAATCAAAGCGCGTGAGGTATTCGAGGCTGGCCATGTCGGCCAGATCGTTGATCGCTACCACTTCAAACCCGGCCTTTGCGCCACGCTCGCACAGCGCTCGCAGGACGCAGCGGCCGATACGGCCGTAACCGTTGAGTGCGACTCTGTAGGGACGGAGTTGGGGCATGGGGTTCTCGCAGGTATATCGAAAACTTGTAGGAGCGTGGCTTGTCCCGCGATCTGCCGGGAACCGGCAGCAAATCACACAACCCCGGTGTGTCAGTCACAACGGGGTCGCATGATTTACTGCTGCTGCGCAGCAGATCGCGGGACAAGCCACGCCCCTACAAGGGCACGTTTGTGGATCAGTCTTCCAGCAGCTCTTCAGCCGTGGAAATGACGTTCTCCAGCGTGAAGCCGAACTCTTCGAACAGTGCTGGCGCAGGCGCCGACTCACCGAACGTAGTCATCCCGATCACGCGGCCTTCAAGGCCCACGTATTTGTACCAGTAGTCGGCATGGGCAGCTTCGATAGCGATACGCGCGCTGACCTGCAACGGCAGAACCGACTGCTTGTAAGACGCATCCTGCGCTTCGAAAACGCTGGTGCACGGCATGGAAACCACACGGACATTGCGACCGGCAGCGCTCAGTTGGTCATAGGCCAGAACCGCCAGACCCACTTCCGAACCGGTAGCGATGATGATCAGCTCAGGCTCGCCCACGCAATCGCGCAGCACGTAGCCACCACGGGTGATGTTTTCCAGTTGCTCTGCATCGCGAGCCTGATGGGTCAGGTTCTGACGCGAGAAGATCATCGCCGAAGGACCGTCGTTACGCTCGATGGCGTATTTCCAGGCCGCTGCCGATTCCACGGCATCGGCCGGACGCCAGGTGTCCAGATTTGGCGTGGTGCGCAGGCTGGTCAGTTGCTCGATTGGCTGGTGAGTCGGGCCATCTTCGCCCAGGCCGATGGAGTCGTGGGTGAACACATAAATGACGCGCTTCTTCATCAGCGACGACATACGCACCGCGTTGCGGGCGTATTCCATGAAGATCAGGAACGTTGCGCCGTACGGTATAAAGCCACCGTGCAGCACGATGCCGTTCATGATGGCGCCCATGCCGAACTCGCGAACGCCGTAATGCAGGTAGTTGCCGCTGGCGTCTTCGCCGGTGATGCTCTTGCAGCCTTTCCAGATGGTCAGGTTGGAACCGGCAAGGTCAGCCGAACCGCCGAGAAATTCAGGCAACAGCGGGCCGAACGCGCTCAGTGCGTTCTGGCTGGCTTTACGGCTGGCGATGGTTTCGCCCTTGGCGTTGACTTCGGCAACGTAAGCTGCGGATTTCTCTGCGAAGTCAGCTGGCAGCTCGCCGCTCATGCGACGGATCAGCTCGTTGGCCAGTTCAGGGTGTGCGGCAGAGTAAGCAGCGAAACGCTGATCCCACTCGGCTTCGGCAGCGAGGCCCTTTTCCTTGGCGTTCCACTCGGCGTAGATGTCATCCGGAATTTCGAACGGGCCGTGGGTCCACTTCAGCGCAGCGCGGGTCAGGGCGATTTCGTCGTTGCCCAGCGGGGCGCCGTGGCACTCTTCCTTGCCCTGCTTGTTCGGAGAGCCGAAGCCGATGGTGGTTTTGCAGCAGATCAGAGTGGGTTGATCGCTTTTGCGCGCGGTGTCGATGGCGGTTTTGATTTCTTCCGGATCATGACCGTCAACGTTGCGGATGACCTGCCAGCCGTAGGCTTCGAAGCGCTTTGGTGTGTCGTCGGTGAACCAGCCTTCGACTTCGCCGTCGATGGAGATGCCGTTGTCATCGTAGAACGCGACCAGCTTGCCCAGCTGCAGCGTACCGGCCAGGGACGCGACTTCGTGGGAAATGCCTTCCATCATGCAGCCATCACCCATGAAGACGTAGGTGTGGTGGTCGACGATGTTGTGGCCAGGGCGGTTGAACTGAGCGCCGAGAGTCTTCTCGGCTACGGCAAAACCAACGGCGTTTGCAAAGCCCTGACCCAGTGGACCGGTGGTGGTCTCCACGCCTGGGGTGTAGCCGTATTCCGGATGGCCCGGGGTGCGGCTGTGCAGCTGACGGAAGTTTTTCAGGTCATCGATCGACAGGTCGTAACCGGTCAGGTGAAGCAGCGAGTAAACCAGCATCGAACCATGCCCATTGGACATGATGAAGCGGTCACGGTCGGCGAACAGCGGGTTGGTCGGGTTGTGCTTGAGGTAGTCACGCCAGAGGACTTCAGCGATATCCGCCATGCCCATCGGGGCACCTGGGTGGCCGCTATTGGCCTTTTGCACGGCATCCATGCTGAGGGCACGAATGGCATTGGCACGTTCACGACGGCTGGGCATCGCTGATCTCCTGGGGCAGAAAGAATGTGGGATCTGAAAAAGGCGGCCATTTTCCCTCAGGCATAGCTTGGGGGCAATGACAGATAACGCCGCAGCTCCAATTTACTGAGTGGATGGAGCGTTTTATTTCAGCCGTCTACCCTACCGCACACAGACGGCGGAATCACGGCGCCTGACGACTGCCACCTATCAACCAATATCAAAACATTTTGATATTGGTCTTGCGGGCAACGAGGTCGGTAACTAGACTGCCGCCTTATGAATCTTCGCGTGCCTGTTATCAATCACGATCCCTGCGACGACCTGGCCGCCCTGTGCAAAGCCGGGGGCGACCCGTTGCGGCTGAACGTACTGCGGGCATTGTCCAACGATTCGTTCGGGGTGCTGGAGCTGGCGCAGATGTTCGCCATTGGCCAGTCGGGCATGAGCCACCACCTGAAGGTGCTGGCCCAGGCTGAACTGGTGGCCACACGCCGTGAAGGCAACGCGATTTTCTACCGCCGTGCCCTGCCCCATGTCGAACAAACCGGCGGCAAGTTGCACGCCGCCTTGCTCGAAGAGGCAGACGGACTGACCTTGCCCGAGGACGTCCAGGCCCGCATCGGGCTGGTGCATCGCCAGCGCGCGAGCAACAGCCAGGACTTTTTCGCCCGAACCGCCGAAAAGTTTCGCGCCCAGCAGGATTTGATCGCAGGGCTTGCGCAATATCGGGACAGCCTGCTGTCTTTGCTGGACAAACTCAGCTTTGACGCCAACGCCAGCGCAGTGGAAGTCGGCCCCGGCGACGGCGGTTTTCTGCCCGATCTGGCGCGACGTTTTCACCGCGTCACCGGCCTCGACAACAGCCCGGAGATGCTCGACCTCGCCCGGCAGCTGTGCCAGCGCAAGGTGCTCGACAACGTCGACCTCAGGCTGGCTGATGCGTTGGGCGATGTTCAACTGCGGGCCGATTGCGTTGTACTGAACATGGTGTTGCATCACTTTGCAGCACCGGCAGATGCACTGAAACACTTGGCCAATCTGTTGCTACCGGGCGGTAGCCTGCTGGTGACGGATTTGTGCAGCCACGACCAGAGCTGGGCCAAGGAGACCTGCGGCGATCTCTGGTTAGGTTTCGAACAGGAAGATCTGGCCCGTTGGGCCGTCGCTGCGGGGCTGGTCCCCGGGGAAAGTCTGTACGTAGGCTTACGTAATGGTTTCCAGATACAGGTCCGCCATTTTCAGCGGCCGGCTGGCGACACTCAACATCGGTATCAATCAGGAAACCCGTCGAGATGAGCGAATACTCCCTTTTCACCTCCGAGTCCGTGTCCGAAGGGCATCCGGACAAAATCGCCGACCAGATCTCCGATGCAGTTCTGGACGCCATTATTGCTGAAGACAAATTTGCCCGGGTCGCGTGCGAAACCCTGGTCAAGACCGGCGTTGCGATCATCGCAGGCGAAGTCACCACGTCGGCCTGGGTCGATCTGGAAGATATCGTCCGTAACGTGATCCTCGACATCGGCTACAACAGCTCCAATGTCGGTTTCGACGGCGCGACATGCAGCGTGATGAACATCATCGGCAAGCAGTCGGTGGACATCGCTCAAGGCGTTGACCGCAGCAAGCCTGAAGATCAGGGCGCCGGCGACCAAGGCCTGATGTTCGGCTACGCAAGCAACGAAACCGCTGAATTGATGCCCGCGCCCATTGCGTTCTCGCACCAGTTGGTCAAGCGTCAGGCCGAAGCACGCAAATCCGGCGCGCTGCCCTGGCTGCGCCCGGATGCGAAGTCCCAAGTGACCTGCCGCTACGAAAACGGCATCGTGGTTGGCATCGATGCGGTCGTGTTGTCGACTCAGCACAACCCGGAAGTGTCTTACGCCGACCTGCGCGAAGGCGTGATGGAACTGGTCGTCAAGCACGTATTGCCTGCTCATTTGCTGCACAAAGACACTCAGTTCCACATCAACCCGACCGGCAACTTCATCATTGGTGGGCCGGTAGGCGACTGCGGTCTTACCGGTCGCAAGATCATCGTCGACAGCTACGGCGGCATGGCCCGTCACGGCGGCGGCGCGTTCTCCGGTAAGGATCCATCGAAGGTCGACCGTTCGGCAGCGTACGCTGGCCGTTACGTAGCCAAGAACATCGTCGCTGCCGGCCTGGCCGAGCGATGCGAGATTCAGGTGTCCTACGCCATCGGCGTCGCGCAACCGACTTCGATCTCGCTGAACACTTTCGGCACCGGCAAGATCAGCGACGACAAGATCGTTCAACTCGTCCGCGAGCACTTCGACCTGCGTCCGTACGCGATCACCACCATGCTCGACCTGCTGCACCCGATGTACCAGGAAACCGCTGCCTACGGCCACTTCGGTCGCACGCCGGAAACCAAGACCGTGGGCGACGACACGTTCACCACGTTCACTTGGGAAAAAACCGACCGCGCCGATGCCCTGCGCGCAGCTGCCGGTCTGTAAAACGCCTTAGCTTTACGGCGTACTAAAAGCCCCCAACGGTGCAAGCCGCTGGGGGCTTTTTGCATTCTTCCAATCATATAGAGGCAAAAACGAACATATCTTCATCGCGCCCACTCAATAGTCCATTTCGCGATACTGCCAAGTAATATTTAGACTTTAAATGCGATTGCTAGACTCATTTTCGATAACGGTTATCGCGGCCAGCAATAAGAAACATCCAAGCCCCTGATAATTAAAGCGTTCACAACAAATGATCTGCCAGGGTTTATTTTAGTGCGAATAAACTTGCGCTAACCTGACTCGCGAGCCATTCAAAATCACACGTTACTAATGTCAGGAATTTAACTCATGGACGACAACACGATTGTTACCTACGCCAAACTTTTCCCCGGCCAAGTGGCGGATAAATGCTCACCTTATGCCCTGGAGTCCAACACAGGGCCTTTGGCCTATCTCCAGGCACTGTACGCACAGGTGCAATCGTTAGAGGCAAGCGGAGACAAGGACCAGGCAATCACCCTCGCTAGCCGTCGACCCGACATTGGCGAGCGCGTACTGGATCAGGGGAGTCTGGACAACCAAGTTTGCGCACTCCCATTAGCCATCGACGCGATGACCCGCCAGGCTCAGGCCCATCTGGGTAAGGAAAAAAACCTCGCACAAGCGATCTCCGAGTCTATATACCCAGCGCAGCTGCCCTTTCACTACGCTCTGGAAACAATTAAAGCCGTGGTTCGGCATAAAGGATCTTCGCTGTTCAATATGCTTCAGCAGCTGGAGTACAACTTCCCGAGTTTTAGCTACGGCAACCTGCGCACCAGTGGATTAAGACGTGTAATGCGCACCGCCACTGGGTTTAGTCCGGCTTTGCAATCGTTGCTGCTGGATGAAAGCGCACCCTCAGGTGCCCGCTTTCTAGGGGAGCGTTACGGCGTCACCAGCCGTGGTAACGATGCCGTTAAGCAACTTATTGACGTTGAGTACTTCTGCAGTCAAGCCGGACTAGCCTCGGAAGATATTTTTGATTTGCTGGCTGTGGCCAGCGTTGCCGAAGAAGCAAAAAGCGGAGTCACTGCGGTCAAGCAGTCGGTCCATGTGACATCCGGCGCAGCCGCAGCCGCCATGGCCGGTCATGATTTTGGCGCCGTATTCATTAATAACGCAAAACAGCCGGCTCTATCACTGGAAGATGCCCTTAGTGGCGAAGGTATAAGCCTTCGGATCAAAGGGGCGACCGCCGACCACTTTGGACGCATCCACAAGATCATTCACCTGAAACACGCACTGAAACTACCCTACGACCAGGTCGATACCCTCGTCATGGCGGCGCTGCGGGCGGAGGGGCAAACCAAAGACTTCCACATCACCGAAAACACGTTGCGCGCACTTGGGGTATATCAACACCTGCACGCGGAATATGGCGTAACCGCTGAACAGTTCGCAGCATTAATTGGCGGTGTGACACCTTACGCAGTCGGTGAAAACAGACCCTTTCTTGATCGGGTGCTCGATGGCCCGGACACAGGCCAGCTGGCTGATATCGACGCGGCGTTGATGATTGACGGACGCGCGTTCGTTTTAGACCCTCCCGCAGACAGTGAAAGCCAAAGCGTAACGAAGTCGATCACAGGTTCTATTTGCCGCGCCTTCGCAATAGACGAGCTTTCAGCTCAAAACTACCTACTGGAAATCACTAAAGCGCTGAATCTAAAGGCGCCGGCGCTGACGCTGCCTGTCATTTCTTCGCTCTACCGCCTCACTCGCCTTCCTCGCCTATTGCGGCTCGGGATGGCCGAAGGAAACTGTTTGATAGCGCTGCTTGCACAGGTCAATCCGCAGGTTCTATTACAGCTGGCCGGTCAGCCGGTCATATCTGACGACGATGAAAAGCCCGACATCCTTGATGTGTTGATCGGCATCACCAATCTGGAAAAGTGGGTGCGCGAGCAGAAGATCTCGGCGAGTAACCTGCTAGGTTTGATGACACCGCTGTCCGATATGCCCGATACAAAGAAGGCTTCGTACGGCGTGGATGCGCTAACCCGACGCGTCGTGCGAGATGCCATTCCCCAGCTCAGATCGACGTTGATAAGCGAGTCGAAAATAGCCCAAGGCGCCGGGGCTAATGTGTCCATCACTTCGGGGACGTGGTTACACGCGCTCCAGACCTATGTGGACAGCAAGGGGATGGTGAAAGTAGACCTCGCTACTTCAACTCAAAGTCTCGTGCAAAACTTGACGGCAGATCTCAATGGCAAACTGAGGAGCAGCAGCAGCGGGCTAAACCTGGCAGAAAGCGATGTCAGGGAAGTGGCTGGCAGGCTGGAGTCAGTCTTCAGGAATGCCGCCATTGCGCAGGAAGACATCGCCAAGCACCTTTTAAGCGCGGCATTCAGTCACCCTGATGACGGGATGAAGTTCACATCTGAACAGGCGATGCCATTGTTGCAATGGACAGACGAAACGCCGTTCAGTCTGTTGATGGATGTGCTTTCGTTTGAGGACACGCCTCAGACCCAAACCGATGAGTCACTCCAAGGGCTAGATATTGCCCTGTGGCACAAACTCGCACGGCACGCAGGCGTGCTCAAGGCCCTGCGAGTAAGCGGCAAAGGGCTGACTGCGATGCTGGATCATCCCCGCTGGTTTGATTTAGAGGACGAGTACGAGTACGAGTACGAGGACGAGACTGATGAACCACGCGCGCCTCCAGCTTTGACACTGGACCTGTGTTACCAGATCAGCCGCTACCGCGACTGGGTCCAAACCTGCCAGCGCAACGGCTATGAAGAAGTCGATGCGCTTAACTATTTAGCAATGGCGTCCAACAGCGACCGGCCTGAGGCAGCCAAGGAGGCTGCGCAGCGCTTGGCGCAACTTATTGGATGGTCGACCAGCGAGACTTTACTGGCGTCACCCCACCAGCGGGTAGCAAAGCAAACACCCGTTAGAGCGAATGAACCAAAGACGTTAGATGATTTTTTAGGGACATTAACTGTTGCGGAGCGCAGTTATTACAATTACTGCCAGAGAGAAAATCCTAATGGAGGATTGGGGGTCCTGATTTTTAGATATCTACGAAATCAGCGTCACCCTACCGATACCGGTGCGAAACTGATATTTGACAGATTTAAAGTGTTCGCCGAGGAAACCAAGGGCTTGATAAACGTGAGCGCAGCGCAGTATCTTCCAACAACACAGCCCAAGGTGTGGAAAGAGGTTACTGCAAAACACCCTCAAATAGGCTCACGCTCCATCACCCTCCAAATATATTCGCCGCCGCCTCTAGCGCCTATCGAATATGAGAGAGTGCCCTGTGTACCGAGCGCTATCAGTGCGATTGACCTGATTCTCCGCATACAGACACAGTGCGCCTTTACCGGGCTATCTTTTCAATCGATCTTTGATCTCTCGCGGCTGGACCATGAGTCGAAATATGACGACTACCAAACCAGTGGACAATTGCTGTTAGCGGCCTGTAATGAGGCCATCCTTAGCCAACTTGAATCGGAGCTGCAGGAACAATGGCGAGATGCTCTGGCGGCCTACTTGATGGGTTATTGGGTGCCAACATCCACATCACTTAAAACGTTCATGACAGGCATCGAAGATCTGTCGAGCTATTTTCTGACAGACATATTTGTGACCTCAGCTATTACCACAACGGCTGTCACACAGGCGACAGCGGGTCTACAACATTACCTGCACAGGCTGCTCGCCCGTCTTGAACCCGGATATAAGAGTTCGATTGTCGAGCAAGACGCACTGATGTTCTGGCGAATGCATTTGAGCGAATATGGCACCTGGAAAAAATGGCACACCCAGATCAACCACCCTGAAAACCTGATTTACTACGCCAACCGCCCCAACAAAAGCGCTGCCTTTAAGACTTTAGAAGTAGAACTTAACCAGGGAAAACTGGATACCGAACTTTTGCAAACGGCAATTACCAGCTACCTGACCAAATTCGAGAGCACCAGCAACTTGCAGATCGTCAGCGGGTACCTGGATGGCTTAGACCCCAAAAACGACACTTACCACTTTATTGGCAAAACCAACAACGCTCCGGCGGAGTATTACTGGCGATCAGTCGACATGGGGCTGAGGGACGAAAAAGAGCGTCTCAGCCCAATGGCATGGTCGGAATGGGAAAAAATTGGCATGGCAGCGGGCGGGCAGATTGTCCAGAGCCGCTACACTGACCCGGTAACCCAGGAAGTAATGCGAAGCGATGCCATTCGCCCCGTGGTCATTGAAGGGCGGCCGTACGTATTTTGGGTAGAGCGCGGCACCAGCGGCCTGCCTAGCGCCGACGCCAAAAATCAGACCCCTACAAAATTTAAAAAAATCACTATTCAATACATCTATTTACAAAGCGACGGTTTCTGGAGTCCGTCCAATGAGTTGCTATGTCTTGATGGCACACAAGGAGGGAAACGGTTGCCCGATGAAAACAACCCCTACCTCAAAGACGACACTTACGAACCGGGCTTGATCGCCTTGGTTGATATTGAAGGAGACCGCATAAAAGATCCATGGCTGACGGTGATGATGTATAACTGCGCCTACATTCCTCCCTCAACGCCCAGTGAGAAAGCCAAGTTGGATTCTGAGAATTATGGAATACTGGGCAAGGACTATTTTATCCAGGCGCGAGACTTGTTACTGATCGGGAACAAGGTCTTCGAAACCGATGACAAAACGAGGAAATTCGGCGAAAAATCGTATACCGCTTATTGCGACATTAGAAAGATTCAGCATGTGCACATGGGTGATTTCTCAACAGCTACCTTTATACAGACTAAAATGGGAGATGCTGTCTATCCGTACGAACTTAGCAGTTTTTTTAGATTCGATTCACTAACAAAAATAATAACGAGCACGATAGTACAACAAGATGACAAATCATCCATAGCTAAAGATGAATTGCTACGTAAATACATTGCACTGTCAACAAGGTTATTTGTAAAAAGTCCTAAGGAGGAAGGGCGATCAGAACTAAAAAGTGAATTTGCTGACATAGACGGAAGAACAGTTTTCAGGTTTGATTTTCCGTGGAAAGCAAGTGGCGAGTACACATTTTGGTTAGAGGAAAAACTTAAAGTCCTAGTACAGGTCACCTACGACCTGAAAAAAAATAGATCGGATCAAGAGATGGACGTTTCCATAAAGCGCAATCAAGAGCAGGCGCAATACCTGGATTTGAGCGCTGTCGCCGAACAGGCGCCTGTCTTTCCGTCCAACGCGATTCGCCTCAATACCCTGTTTGGCAAACAACTCGTATCCCGAGCCATGCGCAGTGCGGAGCGCGCGTTGCAATGGGAAGCTCAGTTGATAAAAGAACCCACTATTGATCCTGATATTCCGACGCCTCCGGTCGACTTTCACGGCGCCAATGGTGCGTATTTTAGAGAACTGTTCTTGCACCTGCCTACGTTGGTGGCCACTCGTCTCAGCGAGCAGCAGCAGTTCGACGACGCAGAGCATTGGTATACACAATATTTATTCGACCCTTACAGAACCGAGAATGACGAACAAGGGCACCCTGCTCTTTGGAATACTCGGCCCCTGGCTGAAGTCGGGACCGGCAGTTCGCTCCTCCAAAAACATGTGGACCCAACCGCCCGCGCGTTTAATTTGTCCATTTTCTACCGGCAAGCAATCTTTCTGGCAGTCGTGGATAACTGGCAGCGACAAGGCGATCATTTTTTCAGGCAGTTGAACCCCAGCAGTCTCAACCACGCGTGGCTTTGCTACCAGAAAGCACTGAAATTGATTGGGCCATTGCCAGAGCGCCTTTCAGTGTCTCGCTGGGAGCCAACACCTTTGAATCAGCTGACACCAGACAGCTTTCGCGCTCCATTGAACGAGCGTGTCATGACAGCCCGGAAAACCCTGGAGAGTCGCCTCTATAACCTGCGCCACGGGCTTACCCTTGATGGCAAAGCGTTACCCGCCATGGACTCGCGCACAGAAGGTGCAAACCCGTTCGACTTCGCCCAGCGGGGCGTAGCGCAGCTTATCAGCACCTACAACAGCGACCGCACCGAAATCCCTGCCTACCGCTTTCGCCAGTTGATACTGATTACACGCGCAGCGGTACAACAGTTAAAGGACATGGGTCGTCATTACATGAAGTTGATGGAAGATGAGTTCAATACCAGCTTCTCCGTGCTCCTCAAGCAGCAGGAACTCAAAATTTCCGATTTCACCCTGAAACTTAAACAGGAAGGCATTAGCTCGATACAAGCGAAAAAACGGGTATTGGAGCAGAGTAAGAAAGCAATCACCTACAGAAAGAATTTTTTCTCGGATCTGATCGACACAGGCCGGTCCCCAATGGAGGAAGCGGCGACCGGGCTTATCTGGAGCTCCGCTGTCCTGAAAAGCATGTCGACACCCTTTCAAGTTAGTGCTGGGATAACTGAAGGTCTGGTCCCGACCATTTACGGCTTTGCGTTCGGCGGTAACAACCCCTCGGCACCGATGGCAAAGACCGCGTTGGTGATGGAGTGCCTGGCAGAGGCTAGCAAACTCACTTCGGATCAATTATTGATCGAGTCCGGTTACGAACGCAGGGCCCAAGAGTGGACATTCGAAATGAAACAAGCCGAAATGGAGCTTCAACTTATTGATCTTCAGTTGGCCGAAAGCAACATCGAACTCAATGCGTCCAACATAAGCCTTGAGGAGTCTCGGACCGAGCGCGCAAATCTGGAGGAAGCTCACATTGCCATGACTACCGGGTTCACGATTATCCCGGTTTATAACTGGCTGGTTGCTCGTCAAGAACTGCTCTATAGCCCTGCCTATGATTCGGTGCTTTCCCTTTGCTTGAGTGCGGAAGCAGCATGGCGCTATGAGATTGGCGACTACAAGAGAAGTGCATTCATCAAGCCCGGCGCCAGGAATGACTCTTACAAAGGCATGCTGGCAGGTGAGGCATTGCTTGTTGACCTGCAAGAAATGGAAAACGCATACCTGCAGGCTAATGAACGGCGCTTGTGCATCAAAAAAACAGTGAGTTTGAAAGGAACAAAAACAGACCCCCAGTGGCTCGAAATCATTAAGGGTCTTGCGACTAAGCCTTTGGAGTTTGAATTTAAATCTGCTGATTTCGACCGCAATTACCCCGGCCATTTCCTGCGCCAACTCAAGCATGTCTCCGTGTCGTTCGTCCTGGGGTCAGGCGCCGAGGCGAACTTAGAAAACGTCAGCGCAATCCTGTCTCAGACCCACAGCAGCACCTTGGTCGAGGCAGACCCTGATGGTGCGAAGTTCCTGTATGGACTCACCCAAAAGCTCCCGGCGTGTATCAAATACAATCTGCGCGCGCATCAGCAAATTGCGTTGTCTGCATCGAGAGCCGATGACGGTCTGGGGTTTGGCCAGGCTGACTGGGCCTATGAACTGATGTTTCATGATGGTCGCTATCTGCCGTTCGAAGGCACCGGGGCAATATCACGCTGGCAGTTGAGTTTCCCTGATGGGGAGTTTGTCAAATCTCTATTGAGCACAGACGAAAGGTCGACCCTGGTCAAGAATATTCAGGTTCATGTTGTTTATAGCGCCGTCGATGGGGGGACCGAATTTACTGAGACGATCAAACAACTCATGCAACCGACCAGGTAAATTAGCGCACGCTCTAAGACGATGGTTATCGGGGACCGGCGAGCTACGACGGCTTGCTGGTTCTTGGTCACATCAGGCAATTATTGACGGCACCCATGCTGCGTTGAACCCGCTTAGCCTTGCTTGTACACCTACAAGCAAGGAAGCTTCGATGCTGCTCTCCCTCCGCCTGCTTAGCTGCGCCATGGTTGCGCTGTACTCCCTCACCTCGTACGCCATCCCCTGCCCCGACTGGCCGCCAATCAAAGCGCGTTCGGAAATCGCTTCATTGCAGTTGCAGGTCACGCGCTGGAACGACAGCTACCACCGTGAAGGCGTCTCGCTGGTCGCTGATGAGCTTTACGACCAATCGGTGGAACGCCTCGCGCACCTGAGAACCTGCTTCTCGATAAAACAGTCCCCCTCGCACAATCCCCTGATCACCGCCAAAGGAACGCAGTTGCACCCCGTTCCTCATACCGGCCTGCAAAAGCTGCCCGGCGAAATGGCCGTTCAAGCCTGGCTCAACGGTCGAAGCGATCTGTGGATTCAACCCAAAATAGACGGCGTGGCCGTCACCCTCGTCTACGAGCACGGCAACCTCACGCACGTCATCAGCCGGGGCGACGGCGTCAAAGGTCAGGACTGGCTTGAGAAAGCGCAGACGATTGAGGCAATCCCCAAACACTTGCCCTGGCAAAAAAGCCTGATTCTGCAGGGCGAACTGTATTGGAAGCTGGATGGGCATGTTCAAGCGCAGGCAGGCAGCCTGAACGCCCGAAGCAAAGTGGCAGGCTTGATGTCGCGCGCTACGGTCAGCGAAAAAGAAGGCGCGCAGGTGGGGCTTTTCGTCTGGGACTGGCCGGATGGACCCGCCACCCTTCAGGACCGGCTCGCAGGGCTTCGAGCGCTGGGATTTGATGACAGCATGGATTTCAGCGAACCGCTTGAAGGCTTCGCTCAGGCGCAAAAATGGCGCGAGCACTGGTATCGCTCACCGCTGCCGTTTGCCACCGATGGCGTGGTGATGCGCCAAAGCGAGCGACCGCCGGCTGAGCGCTGGAAAGCCAATGCGCCGCATTGGATTGCGGCCTGGAAATACCCTTTCGCCCAAGTGCTGGCCGAGGTCCGCAGTGTGCAGTTCGCGGTCGGCCGCAGCGGCCGGATCACTCCGGTGCTGGAGCTCAAACCGGTGCAACTGGACGACCGCAAGATCAGCCGCCTGAGTGTTGGCTCGTTACCGCGTTGGCAGGAAATGGATATTCGTCCGGGGGATCAGGTGGCCGTGAGCCTGGCAGGCTTGACCATTCCTCGACTGGACGGGGTTGTGTCGCGCAGTGCCGAGCGAATGGAGATGCTCGTTCCCAAGCCCGGCGATTACCACGCCCTTAGTTGTTGGGAAGTCAGCATGCCGTGCAAGGATCAGTTCAGGGCGCGATTGATCTGGCTCAGCGGCAAGAAGGGGCTGAACCTTGCTGGCGTTGGTCCAGGCACGTGGGACAAGTTGCTTCAGGCGGGTGTCATAGAGGGCCTACTGGACTGGATGACCCTCGACAGTGCCGGGCTTGTTAACATTCCCGGCCTCGGGGAGCGCAGCAGCGCTAAACTGCTCGATAGTTTGCAGGTCGCCCGACAGCGGCCGTTTACCGTATGGCTCAAGGCTATCGGACTGCCGCCTACAGGAAGCGCACCTCTGGATGGGCAATGGAGCGAGCTCTCGGCACGCAGTATCGAGCAATGGCAAGCAAGGCCGGGCATTGGCCCAGGCCGCGCAAAACAGTTGATCGCTTTTTTTCAGGACCCGCAGGTACAGGCGCTCGCTGCTCAACTGCGCGACCATGGGATCGATGGATTTTAGTCATTTTGTAGCGCCGGACGATTGTCTTGAGCGTCCGGACATCTTTTCAAGGAGCTTCTATGAAACCCTTTTCATCACTGGCGATGTTCACCGCCCTCTGCATTCTCGCCGCCCCCGCTTTCGCCGCCGATCCTGCCCCCGCCCTGAGCGGATGCGCGGCCAAACGTCAGGACATCAGCACTCAGATCGATCAGGCCAAAGCCGCAGGCAATACCAGTCAACAGGCCGGGCTTGAGAAGGCCCTCAGTGAAGTCACCGCCAACTGCACCGACGCGGCGTTGCTCAAAGAGCAGGAGCAGAAAGTCTTTGAAGCGAAGCGCGAAGTCAGCCGCCGTCAGGCTGATCTGAGCAAAGCCATGAGCAAGGGCGACCCCGAGAAAATCGACAAGCGCAAAGACAAGCTGGCCCAGTCACGCAAAGAACTGCAGGACGCTCAGACTGAGCTGGAGAAGGTTCAGCCGGATCAGGATGATGAGTAACAGCAGCTGCGAGCTTTAAGCTGCAAGAAGAAGCAACCGAGGACTGCTTTGAGCTTCTGGCTTCTGGCTTCTGGCTTCTGGCTTCTGGCTTGCAGCGTGAACCTGCTCCTCTCAATGATCCCGAAACTCTTTGTGACACGCATCACACGCGTCTTCGACCTTTTCCATCGCAGGGTTGAGGACGCTTTTTTGAAAAGGTCGCATCTGGCTGACGACCACCAGATCACCCGTGGCTGACTCAAGTGAGCGCGCCAGCGTTTGAAACCGTGCCTGTTTTTGCCAGACGGCGTCTTTAGCGCTGGTGTGATCGGCTTCGCGCACGGCCGGAAAGTGCTTCCATGGCTCGTGGGACAAACCGTCAAGCTTCACGGCACCGTCCGCAAAACGCTGACCATCGAATGCCACGCGCCCCCTCAACATGCCGCCCAGGTCCTCGCTGGTCTTGAGCATCGCTTTGAAGATGGCCTTGCGCTGGCTCAGCGGCGAGTTCGGATCGACCCCGCCACACGCGCTCAGCGCCAGACACACCAACGACAGGCACGCCACAGACGTTAACGACATTGCCATTGAGGGCATGCGCTGCGATCAGGCCGACACGATGAACAACGACACCACCAGTGCCATGCCTGCCAGCCATGCCAGCGAACGCACCGCAGCCCAATCGGCCAGATAAAAGATGATGTAGAGCAGGCGTGTGGTGACGAACAACACCGCCAGCACATCAATCGTCACCAACTGGGCGACGCCTGCAATGTGAGCAATGATCACTGCCGCAGCAAAACCGGGTATCGCCTCGAAGCTGTTGAGCTGCGCAGCATGTGCCCGGCGCGGCAGGCCTTCGAGGCTGTCGAGAAAATCTCGCGGATTATGGTTTTGCCGGGCACCGAATTTGCCACTGCTGAACTTGGCAATGCCAGCGCACCCTATCGGCAACAGAATCACAATCAACACGCACCAGAAAGCAACGGTCATAGCCACATCCTTTTTAGAATTTGAGCTTCATCAGAAGCATCCCGAGTAATACCAGTCCACAGGCTAAGAGCCGAGGCCGACCGAAAGGTTCTTTCAGATTGCGCATGCCGAACAACACCACCAGCACCACGCTGACCTCGCGCAACGCGGCGGCCTCCGCCACCGAACCCAACTGCATCGCCCATAACACCAGCGCATAACTGAACAACACACAAAAACCGACACTCAAGCCCAGCGCCCATTACTCCCGCCAGAACAAGAAAAACGCAGGCCGCTTGCCGACCATTGCCAGCAAAAGAAACAGCCACGCGCTGATCAACGTTAGCCAGACCAGGTAATTCAGCGGTTCCACGCCAAGCTCCAGCGCCTGCCCGTCAATCCACGTGTAGCAGTCGATGCACAAACCGATCGGCCCCACCAATTGCACCGCTGCACGAACGAAAGTCGCGCTCCGATCAGGATAATTGATTCGTCATATTTCAGTGTCTGGATATACTAAGTCAACGTAAGCCGTATTCAGTCGCGCCATTCAAACTCCAACAATCTCAGCTACTGCCGAACGTTTGTCTCAGGAGACACGTGGGCGGTGCGCTTGCGCTGGCCTGATCAAGGCGTCACAGACTAGCTATCAGGAACCTACGCATGCCACTCGCATTGTTCGCCCTGGCGGTCGCCGCCTTCGGTATCGGCACCACAGAATTCGTGATCATGGGCTTGCTGCCAGAGGTGGCCGCAGATCTGCGCGTCAGCATTCCCGACGCGGGGCTGCTGATCACCGGTTACGCGTTGGGCGTGGTTTTCGGTGCGCCCATCCTTGCCATCGCCACTGCCAACATGCCGCGCAAGGCCACGTTGCTGGGGATGACGCTGACGTTCGTGCTGGGCAACGTGTTGTGCGCGATGTCGCCGACGTATGCCGCGCTGATGTCGGCACGGGTGATCACAGCGCTGTGCCATGGCGCCTTTTTCGGCATCGGATCAGTCGTAGCGGCAGGCCTTGTGGCCCCGAACAAACGCGCCCAGGCCATTGCCCTGATGTTCACCGGCCTGACCCTCGCCAACGTATTGGGCGTACCGCTCGGCACCGCGCTGGGCCAGGCACTGGGCTGGCGCTCTACGTTCTGGGCGGTGTCGATCATCGGCATCATCGCGATGATTGCGCAGATGGTCTGGCTGCCTAAACACATCGCCATGGACAAGAGCAATCTGGTGCTGGAGCTGCGCGTTCTCGGCAAGACCAACGTGCTGCTGTCGCTGCTGATGAGTGTTCTCGCGTCCGCCAGCCTGTTCAGCGTATTCACCTACATCGCGCCCATTCTGCGTGACGTAACCGGTGTCAGCCCGCATGGCATCACGATCATGTTGTTGATATTCGGCGTCGGCCTGACCATCGGCAGCATGCTCGGCGGCAAGCTGGCGGACAGCCGACTGCTGCCCTCGCTGATCGGTATGGCGGTGGCGACAGTGCTGATCGTCGGCGTATTCAGTCAGACCAGCCATCATGTAATTCCAGCGGCGATCACTCTGCTTTTGTGGGGCATCACGGCCTTCGCGCTGTGCCCGATCCTGCAACTGCTGATCATCGATCAGGCCAGCGAAGCACCGAACCTGGGCTCAACGCTGAACCAGAGCGCGTTCAATCTGGGTAACGCCACAGGCGCCTGGATCGGCGGACTGGTGGTCGCCAGCGGTGTCGATCTGGCCGAGCTGCCGTGGACTGGCGCTGGTGTGGCGGTGCTTACCCTGTTGGTCTCTCTGTTCTACATCTATCTGCAGCGGCGCAGAGCGGCCGTCGCCCGCGCCTGATTCACCTGCGCATGCAATAGCCGACATGCGAAGGCTTGTCACACCTTGTCCAACCTTGCGGGATGGAGATGCATACGATTCGCGTTTAACCACCGAATCGTAAGGAATCTTCATGCAACCTGTTACTCGTTTGCGGCCGTCCAATACCATGACGAAGCTCGCCGTGGCGTACCTGATCGCTCAAAGCGCCAGCGCTCAGGCCCAGGAAAGCGCAGCCGCTCCGGTGACCATTCTTGAAGAAATGACTGTCACGGCGTCTGGCTACGCGCAGAGTGTTGAAGAGGCACCTGCCTCAGTGACCATCATCACCGGCGACGAATTGCGCAAGCGCTCCTATCGCGACCTGACGGATGCGGTGCGCGATGTAGAAGGCGTGACGGTCAACGGCAGCGCCAATGAGACAGACATTTCCATTCGTGGCATGCCCGCCGATTACACGTTGATCCTGGTCGATGGCAAACGTCAGAGCGCGCGGGAGTCGCGCGTCAACGGCAACGCCGGGTACGAGCAGAGCTTCATTCCGCCTGCCGAAGCCATCGAGCGCATCGAAGTGGTCCGGGGGCCGATGTCATCGTTGTATGGCTCCGACGCGATTGGCGGCGTCATCAACATCATCACACGCAAGGTTTCGCCGGACTGGGGCGGCTCGGTCACCTACGACTACTCCGCACGCCAGCACAGCGATCAAGGCAATGCGCGACAGACGCAGTTCTATCTCAGCGGACCGATCAAGGAAGACCTGCTGGGGCTGCAGGTCTGGGGGCGCTATCTGGATCGTCAGGGCGATGATGATATTCAGGAGACCAATGGCTTCACCAAGGCTGATCATCGGGATCTGACGGCGCGCCTCGCGTTCACCCCCACCATTGATCACGACATCCTGCTGGAAGCCGGCGCTACGCGGCTCAAGAATGGCGATGGCCTGAGCGCCAACTGGGCCACCCGCGAGCAGGAAAACAACCGCGATCACTGGTCGCTTTCGCATCAAGGCCGCTGGGACTGGGCGACTTCGGACGTGTCGTTCTCCCAGGAAGAATCCAGCCGTGAAGGTTTGGCCAGCGCCAGCCAGACTGACGTTCTGGGCCGCAAACCGGTAGTAAAAAACTCGGTGTTCGACGCCAAGCTGGTCATGCCGACGGCACACCACACCACCACGACGGGCCTGCAATGGAATGAGACCAGCATCACCGACTGGAATCAGGGCCTGGGCGACCGGGTCGATTACGAGTTCTCGGTGGTACAAAAAGCGCTGTTCGCCGAGAACGAATGGGCGATGACAGACAGTTTTTCACTGACCACCGGCCTGCGCATGGACCATCACGAGGAATACGGCACCCATTTCAACCCGCGTATCTACGGTGTGTGGCGAGCGACCGACGACTGGACTTTCAAAGGCGGAATCGCGCGTGGCTTCAAGGCGCCTGAACTGCGTGCGGTGGTGGCGGACTACGCGTATCTGCGGCGCAATACCTATGTGATGTTCGGCAACCCGGACCTCAAGCCCGAGTCCAGCACCAACTACGAGCTGTCAGCCATGTGGTCCAACCGTGACGACCTGTCCGCAGGCGCGACGGTGTTCTACAACGACTTCCAGGACAAGCTGTCGACCGTCACCACCGCCGAGCGCTGGAATGGCTACATCATCATGGATCGGGTCAACGTCGATAAGGCAGTCATTCGGGGCATTGAGCTGAACGGACGCTGGGACATCACGCCGTCGCTGGTAGCCAAGGCCAATTACACCTACACCGACTCCGAGCAAAAAAGCGGCGCCAATGCCGGTGCACCACTGGCCCTGACCCCCGAACAAAAAGCCAACCTACGGGCCGACTGGTCGTTGTCCGAGCGCTTATCGGCCTGGGCGGCGTTGAGCTATTACGGTAAGGAATACGGCAACACCCTCACGGATGAAGCCTCACCGGCCTACACCACGGCGGATTTGGGCGGATCATTCGAACTGACCAGCAACATTTCGTTGAATGCCGCGCTGTACAACCTGACCGACAAACGCCTGGACGATGAAACGTACGGCAACGTCAACTACGGCCGCACGCTGTGGGCCGGCACGACCATCCGGTTCTAGTACACCGTCGCCTTTGATTCTGGCCGAAGGCCGTTGAAGCGTGTGGCGCTTGTGGAATCTTCATAAGTAGGGCTTCGCGCCCGCTCATAAAGGGACAGGCGCTGCGGGCAGGCGTATTACGGCGCAAAGTCCGGCGGGAGGACGGTTTTCCAGGGCCAGTTCTCCTCCATGCGCCTGGATGCACGCGCGGGCGATCGCCAATCCAAGGCCAAGCCCGCCACCCTGACTAACCTCCCCGGCCCCCTGCCCCACCTGCACAAAAGGCTCGAACACCTGCGTCAGCCACGACGGCTCGATCCCTTGCCCGTGATCGAGAACCTCAAGTGCAATAACGCCGCCCTCTTCAAGCCAGGCGCTCACCACCGCATCCCCCGCATGACATAGCGCGTTGTCGATGAGGTTGGTCAAGGCGCGCTTGAGCGCAAGCGGCCGGCAATGGCATGGCAACACGCCGCGCACGTCCCAGGTAACTGGTTGTTCCAATGTCTGGTACCGCCGAGCAAGGTCGTCAAGCACCTCGTTGAGCAACACAGTTTGCGTCGGCTCTTGCAACGCATCACCGCGGACGAAATCCAGCGTCTCGCGCACCATCGCTCGTAACTCATCAAGACTTTCGAGCATGTCATCGCGCACCTGGCCGTCTTCAATCAATTCCACCTGCAAGCGCAATTCGGTGATCGGCGTATTCAAGTCATGGCTGATCGCGGCGAGCATGCGCGTGCGGCCTTCCACATGCCGGGCGATGCGCTCCTGCATGACGTTGAATGCGGTGGTCAGATCCCGTGCTTCCTGAGGTCCGGACAGCGGCAGCGGCGCAATCCACTCTCCACGGCTGACGCGCTCGGTGGCCTTGGCCAGGGTTTTCACGGGCTGCACGATGCGGCGCATGAAGAAGATGACAATCAGCAGCACCGGCACCGTAGTCACCGGCAATGTGTAGGCCAGCAACCGACTCCACTCGTATGCGCCGGCAGGGTGTTGCAGCGCGTTCAGGCGCAAACCGTTGGGCAGACCGATGCTGGTGCGCAGCCGCAACGGCGCCCAGCCAGCCGCAGCAAATACCTGATCACGTGCGGGGCCACCGCTGGTACGCTCCAGCTGCATGTCCACGCTGACCTGCGGCCCCAACGCCAGCCGTGCGCGCAGCTCCTGGGTCAGTCGTTGCTCTTCGGCGCGCACTTCGAACGGCGCAATACCGGATTGCTCCGCTATCCAGAACCCCGCATCGGCGGTCGCCATCACCGCCAGTACCCGAGACGCGTCGGCTGCCGACAGCTCGTGTGCAACGTGGTAGGCCGTCACCAGACGCTCAAGGGTAAGCGTGCGGGAAAGCGGGTGGATCAACGCGCCCGTTCGTTGCAAAAACAGCATCGCAATGGCGTTTGAAGCCAGCAGGGCCAACAGCAATAGCACGCCCAGTTGCTGGGTCATGCCGGTCGGCCAGAAGCGGCGCCAAGCACTCACTCCGTCACCACGCTGACAGACGCTGCCAGCGAATAACCGCCGCCCCAAACCGTGCGCAGCACTTCCGGTTGTAGCGGATCGTCCGCCAGTTTGCGGCGCAGGCGGCTGATCTGCCGGTCGATTGCCCGATCAAACACGTCACTGCCAGGGCGCGCCGTCAGGTCAAGCAGGCGCTGGCGGTCCAACGTGACGTTAGGGTGCTTGAGGAACACGTTCAATAACCGGGCTTCGGCGGTACTGAGCCTGACGGCACTGCCATCGATACGCGTCAGTGTTTCGGTCGTGGAATGGAAGCTGAAACCGGCGAACTCATAGCGCTGCACAGCGGTTGACGTGTCGGCTGCTTCAATGGTCTGGGCGGCAGTCGGCGTACCGCGCCGACGCAGCACACTGTTGATCCGGGCCACCAGCTCGCGCGGCTCGAACGGCTTGGTCACGTAGTCGTCGGCGCCCAGATCAAGGCCCCTCACCCGGTCAGCCGATGCGTCGCGGGCGGTCAGCAGGATGACCGGAACATTGGCGCGCCGATGAAGCAGCGCGCACAACTCAAAACCATTGCCATCGGGGAGCATGACGTCCAGCACCACCACATCAAATGCCTGCTGCTTGAGCAACTGCCACATACCGGCCGCGTCTTCAGCGGTGCGCACATCAAAAGCGTGCCGACGCAAATACACCGCCAGCGGATCGCGGATCTTGCGGTGATCATCGACCACCAGAATGCGGGGCGCGCAGGGCGTTGAGACCGATTGAGTATCGAGCGTCATAAAGGGCCGGTGAGTGTGCGAGCGGGGAGCAGCGTGGGGGAACTCTGCAGTTGCATATGCTTCCCATTAACACGACGGGATCATAGCCGATGCCTTTCGCGGCGGCACCCATTTGCAACGCGCACACACATTTGTGTGTCAATGCCTGACCCCAACAGGGACTGCGATGAATGTGCCTGCATCCATCGTTATCACATCAAACCCCTGTCCGACGCTTGCACCCCTGCGCGGCCGGACGGGATTTGAATCGCAATGACAGGACTCCGAATGCTTGAACTCGCCGCTGGTTTTATCTGCCTCACTTCGCTACTCACGTACGTGAATTTCCGCTTCATCGGCCTGCCGCCCACCATCGGTGTCATGGTCACCGCCCTGCTGTTCTCGCTGATTCTCCAATCCCTGAGCCTGATGGGTTTTCCGGGCATGGAAGAGCGCGTGCAAAGCCTGATCGGCCAGATCGATTTCGGCGATCTGCTGATGAACTGGATGCTGTCCTTCCTGCTGTTCGCTGGCGCTTTGCACGTCAATCTGGCGGACCTCAAAAACTACCGCTGGCCCATCGGCCTGCTCGCGACCTTCGGCGTGTTGATCGCCACCACCGTGATCGGCGCCCTTGCGTACTGGACTTTCGCGATGTTTGGCTGGCACATCAGCTTTCTCTATTGCCTGTTGTTCGGCGCGTTGATTTCGCCCACCGACCCGATTGCGGTACTCGGCGTGTTGCGGACTGCCAACGCCTCCAAACCGCTCAAAACCACCATCGTCGGTGAGTCGCTGTTCAACGACGGCACCGCCGTTGTGGTGTTCACCGTGTTGCTGGGAATTGCCCAACTGGGCGAAACCCCGACGGTGGGCGAGACCGCCATGCTGTTCGTGCACGAGGCCATTGGCGGTGCAGTGTTCGGCGGGCTGATCGGCTACGCGGTGTACCTGATGATCAAAAGCATCGAGCAGTATCAGATCGAAGTCATGCTGACCCTGGCGCTGGTGATCGGCGGCTCGGCGATGTCCACCGAGCTGCACGTTTCAGCACCGATTGCGATGGTGGTCGCCGGGCTGATCATCGGCAACCTGGGACGCAACCTGGCAATGAACGACATGACGCGCCGCTACCTGGATGGCTTTTGGGAGCTACTCGACGACATGCTCAATGCGTTGCTGTTCGCGTTGATCGGCATGGAGCTTTTGCTGCTGCCGTTCTCGTGGTTGCACCTGCTGGCAGCAGGTCTGTTGGCGGTGGCGATTCTGCTGTCGCGACTGCTGACGGTAGCCCCGGCCATCCTGCTGATGCGCCGCTGGCGTGAAGTGCCGCGTGGCACTGTTCGCATCCTCACCTGGGGCGGCCTGCGCGGCGGGGTTTCGGTCGCACTGGCGCTGGCGTTGCCATTGGGCCCGGAGCGCGATTTGCTGCTGAGCATTACCTACATCGTGGTGCTGTCGTCGATCCTGTTGCAGGGCTTGAGCATCGGCAAGCTGGTCAAGGCGGTGACCCGCGACCAGCCGGCCGGGCAAACCGCAGGTCACTGAGCTGTGATTGCATCGTCACGTAGCCACTCGGCGTCAGGCTGAATGGCTATGTGGCTTGAAATGCGCGCCGTCAAGAGAACGTGCGCTTGGGGGCGGTTCTTGCGTGGGTGCAGTAAAGCGTAAGGCCAGTAAACGCCAGGCCGCCCGCGAGATTGCCGAGCACCGTCGGGATTTCATTCCAGACCAGGTAATCCATGATGGAGAATCCGCCGCCCATGATCATGCCCGATGGGAACAGGAACATGTTGACCACCGAATGCTCGAAACCCATGAAAAAGAACAACATGATCGGCATCCACATGGCGATTAACTTGCCGCTCACGGACGTGGAAATCATGGCGCCTACCACGCCCATTGAGACCATCCAGTTGCAAAGCATTCCACGCAGAAAGATCGTCACCCAGCCCGCTGTGCCGTACGCGGCATAACCAAGCGTGCGGGACTCACCAATGCTGGCGATTTTGTGATCCACAGCGCCGAGGTCTGCATTGAATCCGTAGGTAAAGACGAAGGCCATGATGAAAGCAACCGTCAGCGCGCCTGCGAAGTTGCCAACAAACACCAGCCCCCAATTGCGCCGCGATTCCCCGCGACCTATTTGAAAGTGAGTTTTTTGGCCACGTAAAAGGGGCGTTCACCGGCGCAGTCAGTCATCGCATAGGACACTTTGAACTCGCCGACGGCGGCACCCTGTTTCTCGATGAGGTGGGAGAAATACCGCTGGAACTACAGAGCAAGCTGTTGCGGGTTTTGCAGGACCAACAATTCGAGCGCGTGGGCGATAACCTGACCTGTGTCGTGAACGTACGTGTTATCGCAGCGACCAATCGTGATCTGCGCGAGATGGTCAAGATGGGTGTTTTCCGAGAGGACCTGTATTTTCGCTTGAACGTGTTCCCTATCAGATCGGTGCCGCTGCGCGAGCGGGTGGAAGATATTCCGGTCCTCTGGGGCTCAAGCCCTCCACCCTCGCTTCACGCCTGCAAAAGTGGAACATCGACCCGAGGGACTATAAAAAGGACTTCAAGAAGCGACACCAGGCCCGGGATTAAGAATCGACCGGCCAACACCTATCGCGAGAAAAACGTGCAGCCGGTAGACCCGCCATTGCTGTCATGCGTGGCTCGATTGGCTAAGATGCCACGACCACCAGCCCGTGCTGGCGGTTTTCCGGGGCTCAGGAGCACGCATGTCCAGCAAAGAGGAGATTGCCGTCGTTGGCGGCACACCGATGATTCCCGAACAGCGTCGGGAATTGATGCTGCGTCAGTTGCGCAAACACCAGGTATTGAGCGTCCACCAGTTGGTGGAAATGTTCGATTGCTCACACATGACCATTCGCCGTGACATCGCGCTGCTTGAGCAAAGCGGACGCGCCTATTCGGTAACCGGCGGTGTGCGCATCGCCAGCCAGGTGCACAGCGAACCCAGCCACCAATCCAAAGCCGTGATCGAGTTGCCGCACAAACAGGCGATGGCGCGGCTGGCTGCCAGTTTGCTGCACCCCGAAATGACGGTGTACCTGGATGCGGGCACCAGCACCCTGGAGATCGTGCCGCACATTGTGGCGCTGGCCGGGATGACTGTGGTCACCAACGATTTTGGCGTGGTCAGTGCCTTGGCCGATGCAGCGCACGTGGATGTGATTCATACCGGCGGGCTGCTGGACCATCCCAATCGCTCATGCGTGGGCGGGCTGGCAGCAGCGACTTTGCGCCAACTGGCGACTGATGTGGCATTCATGTCCACCAGCTCCTGGGATCTGCAACGCGGCACCACCACCCCCTCGGCGCTGAAGGTCGAGGTCAAACAAGCAGCGATGCAGTCGGCATCGCGCTCGGTGCTGCTGACCACCAGCTCCAAATACGGCACGTTCGGCATGTACAAAGTCGCCGGGCTTGAGCAGTTCGACACGATCATCAGCGACGACCGCCTTGCCCACGGTGCTGCGGATAGCATTCGAGCTTTTGGGGTTGACGTGCTGCTGGCCTCGATAGACAAATGACACTAACGATATTCCGCATATGAGCTACTGCAATGGACCTTGCGAGCACTCACAACGTCAAGCTCTGTCCCAGAGCCCACTATTATGAGTGGGCTCGGTCGTTACAAAGATTGCGCACAAGCGCGCATTCGAATTGCCCCGGTCGTACTATCCATCAACATCAGAACGCGTCGGGAATTTCAACGGTCACCGCGTCTCCGTAGCCATACAAATTAGCAACTTCGCTGGTAGCACCTACGACGACCATGATTTTTTCACCGACCTTGCGGGTACCGAAAAACTTAACGCTCTGTGGAGTGTCATCAATAGCGTAAGTACTGTAGTGCCAACTCCCGCTTGAGGAGCCATGGCCGATGGTAACGTACTGAGTGGTTAATGCTCCGCCCATCAGGTAAGCGTCGAGGATGCCCACAACACTATAGTTTTTTGGACCATCGGCGCGAGCGGTGCCATTGAAACGCACGTCATAACGTGTATTATCATATTTGTCTTTGGCTATGTAAGAAGCCAATACTTTTTGGGAAGGGCCACCTACTTCACTTATGATTTTATCTGCGTACGTGAACTCACCATTGAGACCCTCGTTGAAACCTAAACGAAAATCCACTGTTTCATTGGATGCCCTTAGCCCTTCTCCGCTAACCGAAAAGGAATTCCGAGTCTCATCTTCTAACTCTTCTACCTTCCGCTCGATATACATATATTCTCCAGAAGTACCACCATGACCAAGCCGAACCGTGTTATCAAAACAACAATTACTCCTATCAAGGCTCGATGTAGCGATGAGCGTGCCAGAAAATGCGTATCCGGTCGCACCTGAAGGCTCAATCACACCGTCGAAGGTTGCTTTTGATCCCCAGGTATTCCTTTGAAAAATCACTTTTATGGCTGGCATAGCGACAATCTCCTTATTGGTCTCTTGCAGCGATCAGCCGAAATGAACGGCCAGACCTTATACCTACTATTATTCCAGATAACAAAAAGGTCAAGTTGGGAAAACTTTAAAAACAGTGACAATGAACCGTAATTTTTAATTCACGGGCCTGTTCACATGGCGAATAAGTTTGGCTCACACCCAACGTATATCCATCGCTAACCCTGTCGACTCCTAAAAATGCGATTCAGATCAGCAAGTTAATTTAATCAGCTCGAATAATAATCATCAACGTTAACTCAAAAAACGAAATAACAATTTATTTTTAGCCAAAAGACCATCAAACTATCAGCACTCAAAAAGCAATTTTTTACTTCGATAAAAAATAACTAGAACGCATAAAAGCTATGTTTTCGTTCATCGCACTGCCCGTCCGTACTCAGCGCCGGAGCACAACTCCAAATTGGCGTCGGTGGACACGCCTCGCTGACCGGCGCTGACCTCAATCCGTAGGAGCCGGCTTGCTGGCGAAGGCTTTGAATCAGGCGATGCACTGGTGACGGATCAGCTGGGTTAGCCAGCAAGCCGGGCCTACAGATGCAAATCTGTACCCATCCCGCATAAGCAGGCCTATTAAAGCCCCGACAGCCCACCGGGGCTTATTCTCGCCTGCTCGCGGCAATGTTAAACTTTGTTAATTCAAAAAACACTTCACATTATCTGATCACAGGTTCACTATCGTTTTCACAGATTCGAACAACCTTCGAGCGCTGATGCATTGCCTTCGGCGCGCGATCCGAGGAGAGAGATCATGAATAACAAGAACGTCGGCGTGATCGGTTTGGGCGCCATGGGTTTGGGCATTGCCCGCTCGCTGCTGCGCAACGGCTTCAACGTCCATGCCTGTGACGTGCGCACCGCCGTCACCGAGCAATTCGCCACCGAAGGCGGCGTTGCCTGTGATTCCCCTGCCGCAATGGCTGCACTGTGCGACGTCATCGTCACCGTCGTGGTCAATGCCGAACAAACCGAAACCGTACTCTTCGGTGAAAACGGCGCCATCGCCGCCTTGAAACCCGGCAGCCTGGTCATCGGCTGCGCCACTGTCGCCCCGACCTTCGCGGTCGAGCTGGGCGAGCGCCTCGCCGAACAAACCCTGCTTTACCTCGACGCCCCGATCTCCGGCGGCGCGGCCAAGGCTGCTTCAGGCCAAATGACCATGATGACCTCCGGCCCGGCCGAGTCCTATGCCAAGGCTGATGCGATCCTCAACGGCATGGCAGGCAAGGTTTATCGCTTGGGCGACGTTCACGGCCTGGGTTCCAAAGTCAAAATCATCAACCAGTTGCTGGCCGGTGTGCACATCGCCGCCAGCGCCGAAGCCATGGCCCTGGGCCTGCGTGAAGGCGTCGACGCCGATGCCCTCTATGAAGTCATCACCAACAGCGCCGGCAACTCGTGGATGTTCGAAAACCGCGTTCCACACATCCTCAAAGCCGATTACACGCCGCTGTCTGCCGTCGATATCTTCGTCAAGGACCTGGGCCTGGTACTGGATACCGCCCGTGCCAGCAAATTCCCGTTGCCGTTGTCGTCCACCGCACACCAGATGTTCATGCAGGCCTCGACCGCAGGCTTTGGCCGCGAAGACGACTCCGCCGTGATCAAGATTTTCCCGGGCATCACCCTGCCCGTTGCCAAGCCAGACCAAGCCTGAGGCCCAGACAATGAGCGCCACTATTCGCCCATTGCTGGGCTGCATCGCCGATGACTTCACCGGCGCTACCGACCTTGCGAACATGCTGGTGCGCGGCGGCATGCGCACGGTGCAAAGCATCGGTATTCCCGGCGCAGACGTGCTGGCCGACCTTGATGCCGATGCAATCGTCATCGCGCTGAAGTCGCGCACCATTCCAGCCGCCGAAGCCGTTGCCCAGTCCCTTGAAGCACTGCAATGGCTGCAGGACCGCGGCTGCGAGCAAATCTTCTTCAAATATTGCTCAACATTCGATTCCACCGCGGCCGGCAACATTGGTCAGGTCAGCGAAGCGCTGCTGGAAAAACTGGGCAGCGACTTCACCCTGGCTTGCCCGGCCTTTCCGGAGAACGGTCGGACGATCTTCCGCGGTCACTTGTTCGTGCAGGACCAACTGCTCAATGAGTGCGGTATGCAGAACCACCCGCTGACGCCGATGACCGACGCCAACCTCGTGCGGGTGCTGCAATCGCAAACCCAACAGAAAGTAGGCCTGCTGCGTTACGACAGCGTGTCCCAAGGCGTTGAGAAGGTGCGTGCACGCATCGCCGAGCTGCGCGCTGATGGCGTGAGCATGGCGGTTGCCGATGCTCTGTCTGACGCGGATCTGTACACACTCGGAGAAGCCTGCGCCGACCTGCCGCTGCTGACCGGCGGCTCGGGACTGGCGCTGGGGCTGCCGGGCAACTTCCGCAAAGCCGGCAAGCTGCGCGACATCGACGCCTCGAAACTCGAAGACATCCGCGGTGGCGAAGTAGTACTTGCCGGCAGCGCTTCGGTCGCCACAAACGGCCAGGTTGCGGCATGGCTTGAAGCCAATCGCCCTGCGCTGCGCATTGATCCGTTGGCGCTGGCCGATGGCAAGCCGGTCGTTGAACAGGCACTGGCATTCGCACGCGATGCGGGCCAGACCGTTTTGATCTACGCCACCAGCTCACCGGATGAAGTCAAAGCCGTGCAGCAAAAGCTGGGCGTCGAACGCGCCGGTGCCTTGGTAGAGGACGCATTGGGCCAGATCGCAAACGGACTGCTGCAAGCCGGTGTTCGTCGCTTTGTGGTGGCAGGTGGCGAAACGTCCGGTGCCGTGGTGCAAGCCTTGGGCGTGCAACTGCTGAAAATCGGCGCGCAGATTGATCCGGGCGTTCCGGCAACTCAGAGCACAGGCGCTCAACCGCTGGCGATGGCGCTCAAGTCCGGTAACTTCGGCGGCCGCGACTTCTTTGACAAAGCCCTGAAACAGCTGGCCGGAGGTGCGCAATGAGTGCTGAAAACAAGCAGCGCGAGGAGATTTGCGACATCGGTCGACTGCTCTATGGTCGCGGCTACACGGTGGGCAGCGCTGGCAACATCAGCGCACGCCTGGAAGACGGCTGGTTGATCACGCCGACCGATGCTTGCCTGGGACGCCTCGACCCGGCAGCCATTGCCAAGGTCAATCTGGCCGGGGAATGGGTGTCCGGCGACAAGCCGTCGAAAACCCTCGCCCTGCACCGCCAGGTGTATGACCGCAATCCGGGCGTAGGCGGCGTGGTGCACACCCACTCAACGCATCTGGTGGCGCTGACTCTGGCTGGCGTCTGGCAACAAAACGACATTCTGCCGCCACTCACTCCGTATCAGGTGATGAAGGTTGGCCACATTCCGCTGATTGCTTACGAGCGCCCGGGCTCGCCCAAAGTCGCCGAGCAGGTCGCGCAGCTGGCTAACAGCGTGCGCGGCGTAATGCTTGAGCGCTTGGGTCCGGTCATCTGGGAAAGCTCGGTGGCAAAAGCCTGTTACGCCCTTGAAGAGCTCGAAGAAACCGCTCGCCTGTGGCTGATGAGCAACCCCAAGCCGGCACCGCTGGACGCAGCGGCGCTGGAAGAATTGCGCCAGACGTTCGGCGCCAACTGGTAACAGGCAGCGTTTGATTGGAGGCCGCGGTGCGGCTTCCGGCATCCCGGTTTCGGCCGGACAACAATAACAACAGGACACAACATGACCCCTCTCATACTGATGTTGATCGCCGGTGCAGGTATCGCGCTGTTGCTGCTGCTGGTGTTGAAGTACAAATTCCAGCCGTTCGTGGCACTGATGCTGGTCAGCATCATCGTGGCTTTGGTTGCAGGGGTTAAACCTGCGGACCTGGTGGCGACCATCGAAGGCGGCATGGGCAAAACCCTTGGCCACATCGCAATCATCATCGCGTTGGGCGCCATGATCGGACGCATCATCGAACTGTCCGGCGGTGCCGAGGCACTGGCCAAAACCCTGATCAAACGCTTCGGCAACCGACGCACTCCGCTGGCGCTGACGGTTGCCGGTTTTATCGTCGGTATTCCGGTGTTTTTCGAAGTAGGCGTGATCATTCTCATGCCGCTGGCGTACGGCGTAGCCCGTGCTGCCCGCAAACCGCTGCTGCTGTTCGCACTGCCGATGTGCGCTGCATTGCTCTCGGTTCATGCCTTCCTGCCGCCACACCCTGGCGCTGTCGCCGCGGCCGGCCAGCTGGGCGCAGACCTTGGACGCGTGCTGATGTTCGGTATCCCGATGGTTGCGGTACTGAGCCTGGCGGGTTACTTCATCGCTGGCCGGATGACCCGCAAGGTCTACCCGATGACCGACGATATTCGCGCCGAAGTCTACGGCCCGCATATCACCAACGCCGACCTGCAAGCCTGGCAAAAGGGCGATTACAGCAATACCACTGAAGCGGCGCACGCCAAGAAGCTGGGTCTGGAAGAAAGCGCCAGCAGTCTTGCTGCCTCGCTGCCACCTGCTCCGGCGCCGGGTTTTGGCTTGATCATCGCGCTGATTCTGCTGCCGATCGTGCTGATTCTGCTGGGTACGCTGGCGACCACCATGCTGCCTGCCGACTCCCTGCTGCGCAGCGTGCTGACGGTACTGGGCGCGCCGCTGGTTGCGCTGCTGATCGACACACTGTTGTGTGCCTGGTTGCTGGGCACCCGTCGTGGCTGGAGCCGCACTCAAGTGTCCGACGTGATCGGCTCGGCATTGCCGGGTGTGGCGATGGTGATCCTGATCGCCGGTGCAGGTGGCGTGTTCGGTAAAGTGCTGGTCGACACCGGCATCGGCGCTGTCGTCTCCGAAGCATTGCGTACCACAGGCCTGCCCGTCCTGGCGCTGGGCTTTTTGCTGACCCTTCTGCTGCGAGCCGTACAAGGTTCCACCACCGTTGCACTGGTGACCACGGCCGGCATTCTCAGCCCGCTGATCGCGACCCTCAGCCTCACGCCGAACCACCTGGCCCTGCTGTGTCTGGCCATGGGTGGTGGCGGTCTGGCCATGTCGCACATCAATGACGCCGGTTACTGGATGTTCACCAAGCTGGCAGGCCTGAACGTCGCTGACGGCTTGCGCACCTGGACAGTGCTGGTCACTGTGCTGGGCACGCTTGGGTTCCTGATTACCCTGCTGCTCTGGCCTTTCGTCTGACCTTTTGAAGACAGGAGTTACCATGCCTCGTTTCGCTGCCAACCTCAGCATGATGTACCCGCAACACGATTTCCTGGCCCGCTTCGGCGCCGCTGCGGCGGATGGATTCAAAGGGATCGAGTACCTCTTCCCCTACGACTACACCGCGGCTGAAATCAAACTGCGGCTGGACGACTTCGGCCTGGAGCAGGCGCTGTTCAACATGCCCCCAGGGGATTTTAGCAAGGGTGAACGAGGCATCGCCTCATTGCCGGGCCGTGAAAGCGAATTCCGCTCTGGCGTTCAAAAAGCACTGGAATACGCGGCCGTGCTGGGCAATGACCGTATTCACGCGATGGCGGGCCTGTTGCCGAGCGAAGACCTGCGCGAGCGTTATCACGCGGTCTATCTGGAAAACCTCAGCTATGCCGCCCAGGAAGCGGCAAAAGTGGGGATCAATGTGCTGATCGAGCCGATCAACACACGGGACATTCCGGGCTTCTTTCTCAATCGTCAGGATCAGGCCCAGGATATTCGCAAGGCCATCGGCGCTGACAATCTGTTGGTGCAGTTCGACTGCTATCACTGCCAGATCGTCGAGGGCGATGTGGTGACCAAACTGCGTCGCGATTTCGCAGGCATTGGGCATATCCAGATTGCTGGCGTGCCTGATCGTCACGAGCCGGACCTTGGCGAAGTGAATTACCCGTTCCTGTTCGAAGAGCTTGACCGCCTGGGCTACACCGGCTGGGTAGGCTGTGAATACCGCCCAAAAGGCGACACCACCGAAGGGCTGCAATGGCTCCGGGACTGGCAGGCGAAAAACCCGGCCTGATGCTTTGAATTTGTAGGAGCGCGCTTGCCCGCGATGGCTTCCTGTCAGCCAGCACTTTTGGCACAGACAGATCGTTATCGCGGGCAAGCGCGCTTCTACGGGTGAACCCCCTTCACTCGTTGATGATTTCGTCCTTGAACTGATCTTTCACATAAGTGATTTCGGTCTTGCCGTGCGGTGACGGCAGGCCGTCTTCACCCAGATTCACGAACACCATCTTCTCAACCGTCAGAATGCTCTTGCGGGTGATTTTGTTGCGCACCTGACACGTCAGGGTAATTGAGGTGCGACCGAACTCGGTGGCCGTGATGCCCAATTCGATGATGTCGCCCTGGCGCGAGGCGCTGACGAAGTTGATCTCCGAAATGTACTTGGTCACCACGCGCTGATTGCCTAACTGAACGATGGCGTAAATAGCCGCCTCTTCGTCGATCCAGCGCAGCAGACTGCCGCCGAACAACGTGCCATTGGGGTTCAGGTCTTCGGGTTTTACCCATTTGCGAGTGTGAAAATTCATGGGGAGCTCCGACAGTGTTGGGAGGCTGGTAGCAGATGAGCCCCCAGCTTCAAGTTTCAGGCCACAAGCTGCAAGTAAAAACCAGTGTGCTTCAACTTGTCGCTTGTCGCTTGCAGCTTGAAGCGCAAAGAAAGATAATCGCCACCGCTTCAAAAAACGGTCATCACTTCTTGATACCGTTCTCCCGCCACCTGTCCGAGGGGCGCTGCAGCAGGTCAAACCTGTCAGGCTCGGATGGGGCGTTGTTTGATCAGGCACTCGCTTGTCGATCAAGCTTTAAACGCACAACGGCGCCCATTCGCCTACTACGAATGGAGGCTCTATATGAGCGCTGTACTGACGCCCAACGATTTCAACGACTACAAAGTCGCCGACATGTCCCTGGCTGCCTGGGGCCGTCGCGAAACCATCATTGCTGAATCCGAAATGCCGGCCCTGATGGGTCTGCGCAGCAAGTACGCCGGCGAGCAACCGCTCAAGGGCGCGAAGATCCTCGGCTGCATCCACATGACCATTCAGACCGCCGTATTGATCGAAACCCTGGTTGCCCTGGGTGCCGAAGTACGCTGGTCGTCCTGCAACATTTTCTCCACTCAAGACCAGGCCGCTGCCGCCATCGCAGCTGCGGGCATTGCCGTGTACGCCTGGAAAGGTGAGACCGAAGCAGAATACGAGTGGTGCCTTGAGCAAACCATCCTCAAAGATGGCGCGCCTTGGGACGCCAACATGATCCTCGACGACGGCGGCGACCTGACTGAGCTGTTGCACAAGAAATACCCGGCGATCCTGGACCGCGTCCATGGCGTGACCGAAGAAACCACCACTGGCGTTCACCGCCTTCTGGACATGCTGGCCAAGGGCGAACTGAAAATCCCGGCCATCAACGTCAATGACTCGGTCACCAAAAGCAAGAACGACAACAAGTACGGCTGCCGTCATAGCCTGAACGATGCGATCAAGCGCGGCACCGACCACCTGTTGTCCGGCAAGCAAGCGCTGGTCATTGGCTACGGCGACGTCGGCAAAGGCTCGGCTCAATCGCTGCGTCAGGAAGGCATGATCGTTAAAGTCACCGAAGTCGATCCAATCTGCGCCATGCAGGCATGCATGGACGGCTTTGAACTGGTTTCGCCGTTCATCGATGGCGAAAACGACGGTACCGAAGCGAGCATCGACAAAGCACTGCTGGGCAAGATCGACCTGATCGTGACCACCACCGGCAACGTCAACGTGTGTGATTCGAACATGCTCAAAGCGCTGAAAAAACGCGCTGTGGTGTGCAACATCGGTCACTTCGACAACGAAATCGACACCGCTTTCATGCGCAAGAACTGGGCATGGGAAGAAGTGAAGCCGCAGGTTCACAAGATCCACCGCACCGGTGCCGGCACTTTCGATCCACAGAACGATGACTATCTGATCCTGCTGGCTGAAGGCCGCCTGGTTAACCTGGGTAACGCAACAGGTCACCCAAGCCGCATCATGGACGGCTCGTTCGCCAACCAGGTTCTGGCTCAGATCTTCCTGTTCGAGCAGAAGTACGCTGACCTGAGCCCCGCTCAGAAGGCCGAGCGTCTGACCGTCGAAGTCCTGCCCAAGAAGCTCGACGAAGAAGTGGCCCTGGAAATGGTACGTGGCTTCGGCGGCGTCGTGACCAAGCTGACCAAGACCCAGGCCGACTACATCGGCGTGGCTGTCGAAGGTCCGTTCAAGCCGCACGCTTATCGTTACTAAGCAGCTGCAAGTGGCAAGCTGCAAGCTGTAAGTAAAAGCGGTTCGGTTACTTGCAGTTTGTGCTTGGCGCTTGCTTCTTCATCGCTATTACGCAGTTGTGAGCTGCAGGCTTCGGGCACGGGATTGGGCGCAATGCCCTCTTGCAGCTTGTAGCTTGCGGCTTTCAGCTGGAGGCCCCCTCCAATGTCCCAAAACCACGGCTTCAGCTTCGAGTTCTTCCCGACCAAGACCGACGCTGGACATGAAAAACTGATGAACGTGGCGCGCCAACTGGCCAGCTACAACCCCGATTTTTTCTCCTGCACTTACGGTGCGGGAGGATCCACGCGTGATCGCACGATCAACACTGTGTTGCAGCTTGAGCAGCAAGCGAACATTCCTGCAGCGCCACATTTGTCGTGCGTCGGCGACAGCAAAGCCGATCTGCGCGGCTTGCTTACCCAATACAAGGACGCCGGCATCAAGCGCATCGTCGCACTGCGCGGCGACTTGCCTTCCGGCATGGGCATGTCCAGCGGTGAGCTTCGCTATGCGGCAGACCTGGTCAGCTTCATTCGGGAAGAGACCGGCGATCACTTCCACATCGAAGTAGCCGCCTACCCGGAAATGCACCCGCAAGCGCGCAATTTCGAAGACGACATCCACAACTTCGTGCGCAAGGCCCAGGCCGGTGCCGACAGTGCAATCACCCAGTACTTCTTCAACGCCGACAGCTATTTCTACTTCGTCGACCGCGTGCGCAAGCTGGGCGTGGACATCCCGATCGTGCCGGGCATCATGCCCATCACCAACTACAGCAAGCTTGCGCGCTTTTCCGATGCGTGCGGTGCAGAAATCCCACGCTGGATTCGTAAGCAGCTGGAAGCGTATGGCGATGATTCGCCGAGCATCCAGAAGTTTGGTGAAGAGGTCATCACCGAGATGTGTGAGAGGTTGTTGCAAGAAGGCGCCCCAGGTCTGCACTTCTACACGCTGAACCAAGCAGAGCCTAGCCTGGCGGTGTGGAACAACCTGAAGTTGTCCCGTTAACTACAGGCGAATCGGGTCTGGCAAGATTCGTCACATTAAGGCAACGTCTTGCCTGTAGGTTGCACACAATCAGGACCTGCAGACGCATTAATTGTGACGGATACCCAGCAGTTGACCTCAATTACTAAAATCGAATCTCGCCCGCAGCTTGTTTACCTGGCCTTCGGTGCCGACACCTACCACCAGGAAGCGGTGTTCAGCATCGCGAGTGCGCTCTCGGGTATGCGCCAGACCCCGGAGCACGCTCTGGACATTCAGGTGTTCACCGACAACCCTGAGCCCTATCGCAAGTTGCCTGTGCGCGTGCGTATGCTCGATGCAGAAACCCGCCGCGCCTGGAGCGGCCCTCACGGCTACCACTTCCGCTGCAAACAGGTTCTATTGCGCAATGTGTTGGAAGCGTTCGACAAAGCCATTTTGATCGACACCGACACCTTCTTTCACGACAGCCCTATCAAGCTGTTCGAGCGCATAGAACCCGGCAAGCTGCTGTGTAATGCACTTACGTTGCGTTACGACGACTGCAAGCAGACGGTGCTGTACACAGCGCTGGCCGAGACCCTGGCGCAGCGCGGCCTTGCCGACGACAACATGCAGTTGCTCAACTCCGGCGTGATTGGCCTGACGCGTAGCGATGCACAGATTCTTGATCGCTCCGTTGCGCTGATGGATGAGTTTTTCCCACTTACGCCGGGCGCGATCACTCTCGAAGAATTTTGTCTGGCCGTTGTCGCCCACAAGACGCTTGAAGTGAACGAGTGCCCCGACCTGATTCACCACTACTGGAGCCGCAAGCAGCTGTTTCGCGCAAAAGTGCGTGCATGGCTGAGCAAGCACGGCGACGACCCCACCAGTGAAGACGGCCTGAACGACACGCGCAATGTCACCGCTCAACTGCCCCGCCCGCCCACTTGGCAACGCGTCATGTACAAGGGTGCGACGCTGGCGGTGCCGCAAGAGCAACGACAGTTCGTACGCGAGGTGCTATACGGTTGCTGTGATTATCCCAACGAGTTTGACAGGGCGTGCTCTCAAGTCTGGTGGGAAAAAGCGTTCAGTAACGTCGAGCAACGGATGGGCCGACACCTGACGCCCGATCAGGTCAGGCATTGGCTGGAGCATTGGGCGGTCCGGCAGATTCTCGGCCATCGGCGCGACGCGGTTTATCAGCACCTGCTTGAGCGTCAAAACAGCCGCCAACGCTGAAAAAACCGTTGAGCAGCATGAACACAGCGCTGTGTGATTGCTCTGTTATACTCCGGCGTCCCCGCCAGGCTCACGCCCGGATGCTCGGTCTTGCAGAAAGCACTCGATCACACTCGCTGCGCATGTTTTTTATCCCGCGCGCATGTCACGAGTTGAACTTACAGACCCGACAGTACCGGACGGGATTGCGTCATCTGAACGCACATTCGCGCCGGGTAGATTATTCCCCCTTGGGCCAACGTGGCCCTAATTAAGACAGGATTGCTCATGTCCTTTGCTTCCCTCGGTCTCTCCGAGGCTTTAGTCAGCGCCATCGAGGCCGCTGGCTATACCCAGCCTACTCCGGTGCAACAGCGGGCCATTCCCGCCGTGTTGCAAGGCCGCGACCTCATGGTTGCCGCTCAGACAGGTACTGGTAAAACCGGTGGTTTCGCGCTTCCGATTCTGGAGCGTCTGTTCCCCGCCGGTCACCCGGACAAATCCCAACGTCACGGCCCGCGCCAACCGCGCGTCCTGGTCCTGACTCCTACCCGTGAACTGGCTGCTCAGGTTCACGACAGCTTCAAGGTCTACGCCAAAAACCTGAAATTCGTCAGCGCCTGCATCTTCGGCGGTGTCGGCACCAACCCTCAGGTTCAGGCCATGGCGCGCGGCGTCGATGTACTGGTCGCCTGCCCGGGCCGCCTGCTCGACCTGGCCGGTCAAGGCAGCGTCGACCTGTCCCACGTTGAAATCCTGGTGCTTGATGAAGCCGACCGGATGCTCGACATGGGCTTCGTGCACGACGTCAAGAAAGTCCTCGCACGCTTGCCGTCCAAACGTCAGAACCTGCTGTTCTCGGCGACCTTCTCCTCGGACATCACTGCACTGGCAGGCAAGCTGCTGCACAACCCCGAGCGCATCGAGGTCACGCCGCCGAACACCACGGTCGAGCGCATTGAGCAACGGGTTTTCCGTCTGCCGGCCAACCACAAGCGCTCTTTGCTGGCGCACCTGATCACTGCAGGCGCCTGGGAACAAGTACTGGTGTTCACCCGCACCAAGCACGGCGCCAACCGCCTCGCCGAATACCTGGATAAGCATGGCCTCGCCGCCGTTGCGATCCACGGTAACAAGAGCCAGAACGCGCGAACCAAAGCGCTGGCTGACTTCAAGGCGGGCGACGTCCGCATCATGGTTGCTACCGACATCGCAGCACGCGGTCTGGACATCGACCAACTGCCGCATGTGGTCAACTTCGAGCTGCCGAACGTAGATGAAGACTACGTCCACCGCATTGGCCGTACCGGGCGTGCCGGACGTACAGGTGAGGCCATCTCGCTGGTCGCTCCGGACGAAGAAAAGCTGCTGAAAAGCATCGAGCGCATGACCAAGCAGAAAATCGCTGACGGCGACCTGATGGGTTTCGACATGAACTCTGTGGAAGCAGAGAAGCCGGAAGTACGTGAACGTCCGGACGTGCGCAACCCGCGCAATGCACGTGGCCCACGTGGCGACGGCCCCAACGGCGGCGGCGCCGGTGGTGGTCGCAAGGACAAAGGCAAAGACAAGGGCAAGGAAAAACCGGCCGCCGCAGCCGCGTCGGGTGAGCGGCCTGCTCGTCCCGCCCGTCCGCAAAAGCCTCGCCAGGGCACGCCTTCTGGTGAAGCGCGTCAGGCTCAGCCGTCCGCGCCACGCGGTGACCGCGCTCCGGACGAGTTCCTGGATGACGAAGTGGATAACTTCGGCAACCGTGCTGACTACGTGAGCCCTTACCCGAACAAGACTCAAAGCCGGGGTCGCCGTCCAGGCGCTCCAGCCACCGGAGCAGCGCCTGCACCGCGCGGTCCCAGCCAAGGCCGTAATGGTCCACGCAGCGGCACAGGCGCAGCATCGGGTACTGGCGCGCCAGCATCCGGTGCACCTGCCGCCAAGCGCAGTGGCCCGCGCAACGGTTCCGCTCGCGATGGTCAGGCCCGTCGTGAAGAACAACCGCGCAACCGTCGGCCGGCGGGTGACGATCAGCCTGTTCGTCAAGAGCCTGCCGTTCGTGGCCCACGCGACGGTCAGCCAGCACCGAAGATCATGCACAAAGAGTCCAAGGGCGATCGTTTTCCGTCCGCAGAACAGCTCGACCAGTTGCCAAGCCGCCCACGCGGTGAGAAACCGGCCCTGCTGACCCGCAATCGCGAAGGTTAAGCTCGGCTGAAACAAAAACGCCCCGACTGGTTCGGGGCGTTTTTGTATGCGTCGTTTTTAGAAATCGCCCCACAGCTGTTGCGCAATGCTCAGCGCCACGACCGGCGCCGTTTCGGTGCGCAACACACGCGGGCCAAGACGTGCAGCATGAAAACCTGCGTCCTGCGCCTGTGCCACTTCTGCGTCATTCAATCCGCCTTCCGGTCCGATCAGAAACGCAAGGCTTGCCGGTTTATCGTGGCTGGTCAGCGGCTCCGCCACCGGGTGCAAAACCAGCTTCAGGTCGGCGGCTGTGTGCTTGAGCCACTCGGTCAGCGTCACCGGAGCATCTATGACGGGGACCACCGAGCGGCCGCACTGCTCGCAGGCGCTGATCGCGATTTGCTGCCAATGCGCCTGACGCTTCTCGGCGCGCTCATCCTTGAGGCGTACCTCGCAGCGCTCACTGATGATGGGCGTGATGTGCGTCACGCCCAGTTCGGTTGCCTTCTGGATTGCCCAGTCCATGCGCTCGCCTCGAGACAAACCCTGCCCCAGATGGATGTGCAGCGATGATTCGGTCATCCCTGGAAAGCTTTCATCAATCCGCACGCGCACGCGTTTTTTGCCGACCTCGATCAGCGTCGCGCGAAACTCCGTGCCGCTGCCATCGAACAATTGCACCGCGTCACCTTCGGCCATGCGCAGCACACGGCCAATGTAATGCGCCTGGGCTTCAGGCAATTCGTGTTCGCCGTGGCTCAGCGCTGCGTCGATAAAGAAGCGGGACAGTCTCATGGTTGTTTCTCTCGGGTGTTCGCTGTTCTTTGCATGATCTTTGTTCAGTTCATGGATTCGGGATCAGCCCGGATCACGAAAATCCGGATGGAAGTTTTCGCGCACCGCCACGCTGATGCTTGTGCGTGTCGCGATGTCGATGCCCTCAGTGGCCACTTCAGCCAGGAAGTCGATCTGTTCCGGCGTGATGACGTAGGGCGGAAGAAAATACACCACGCTGCCCAACGGCCGCAGCAGCGCGCCCCGGCTCAGCGCATGTTCAAAGACCTTGAGGCCTCTGCGCTCCTGCCACGGATACGCCGCCTTGGTGGCTTTGTCCTGGACCATTTCGATGGCAATTGCCATACCGGTCTGACGCACTTCCGCCACATTCGGGTGATCAACCAGGTGCGCAGTGGCGGTTTTCATGCGTGTCGCCAGCGCCTTGTTGTTCTCGATGACGTTGTCCTGCTCGAAAATGTCCAGCGTCGCAAGTGCTGCCGCACAGGCCAGCGGATTCCCGGTGTAGCTGTGGGAATGCAGGAAGGCCCGAAGGGTCGGGTAATCATCGTAAAAGGCGTCGTAGACGTCATCGGTGGTGATGCACGCGGCCAGCGGCAGATAACCGCCGGTCAGCGCTTTGGACAGGCACAGGAAGTCCGGGCGAATACCCGCCTGCTCACACGCGAACATGGTGCCGGTGCGGCCAAAGCCCACGGCAATCTCGTCATGGATCAGGTGCACGCCGTAGCGGTCGCAAGCGTCGCGCAGCAGCTTGAGATAGATGGGGTCGTACATGCGCATGCCGCCTGCGCCTTGAATCAACGGCTCGACAATCACCGCAGCAACGGTGTCGTGGTTGTCAGCCAGGGTCTGCTCCATGGCTGCAAACATATTGCGCGAATGCTCTTCCCAGCTCATGCCTTCAGGGCGGTGGTAGCAGTCCGGGCTCGGCACTTTGATGGTGTCCAACAACAACGCTTTATAGGTCTCGGTGAACAGCGGGACGTCGCCCACCGACATCGCGGCCATGGTCTCGCCGTGGTAGCTGTTGGTCAGGGTGACGAAGCGTTTCTTCTCGGGTTTGCCGCGATTGAGCCAGTAATGAAAGCTCATTTTCAACGCGACTTCTATGCAGGACGATCCATTGTCTGCGTAAAAGCAGCGCGTCAGGCCTTCCGGCGTCATCGCCACGAGACGCTCGGACAACTCGATCACGGGCTGGTGGCTGAAACCGGCAAGAATCACATGCTCCAACTGATCAACCTGATCTTTGATGCGCTGGTTGATCCGTGGATTGGCGTGGCCGAAGACATTGACCCACCAGGAACTGACAGCGTCCAGATAACGCTTGCCTTCGAAATCTTCCAGCCAGACCCCTTCGCCGCGTTTGATCGGTATGAGCGGCAGGTTTTCGTGGTCTTTCATCTGGGTGCAGGGATGCCACAGCACCTTGAGGTCACGCTGCATCCACTGGTTATTCAGGCCCATCGGTACTTTCCTCCGCTTGTTCGGATGACCACTCGCATGACGCGGGGGACAAACAATCGCGCAAGCCTATGCAATGCGCTGCCACGGGACAACCTTTTGCGCCCATGCCCCCCGTTTCAGGTGCCCGGCTGACATTGCTGGCGGGCGTTCAATGGCTGGCGTATCCTTCGCCGCTCTCTGAAGAATCGGGCAATCGAGCCCGACATTCCCTCTGTTTATTCCGGAGTTCTGCTGAATGCTTTCTGGTTGGCTGCGCGCCTGTGCGCTGGTGATGGTTGGGCTGGTCAGCGCTTCGGCGCTCGCTGTCGATAAACCCCACACGGCGATTGTCGTGGGTGGCGGTCTGGCGGGCCTGACGGCTGCATACGAACTGCAATCGAAGGGTTGGCAAGTGACGTTGCTGGAGGCCAAACCCACAGTGGGCGGGCGCTCCGGGCTGGCGGGCAGTGAATGGATCGGCAACGCTAAAGCGCAACCGGTGCTCAATCAGTACCTGGACCGTTTCAAGCTTAAACCCGTACCAGCGCCCGAATTTGTGCGTACGCCTGGCTATCTCATTGATGGCGAGTACTTCTCGGCGGCGGATCTGGCGACCAAGCAACCTGCCACTGCCGAAGCCATGAAACGCTACGACGCGGCCATCGACGACATCGCTCGCTCGATCACTGACCCGGAAAACCCTGCGGCCAACAGCACGTTGTTTGCGCTGGATCAGATCAACGTTGCCAATTGGCTGGATCGTCTGAGCCTGCCAGCCACTGCACGTCAGTTGATCAATCAACAGATTCGTACCCGCTATGACGAGCCTTCGCGCCTGTCGCTGCTGTATCTGGCACAACAGACGCGGGTCAATCGTAACGTCGAAGAGCGCGATCGTCGCGCCTCACGGTTACCCGGCGGCAGCGCGGTACTGGCTGAAGAGTTCGTCAAGCAGTTGAAGGTCATCAAGACCAACTCGCCGGTGTCGGCGATCAATCAGGACAAGGATGGCGTCACCGTCAAGGTTGGCGCGGTCGGTTACGAGGCCGAGTACGTGGTCTTGGCAGTACCGCTGCGGGCGTTGAGCAAAATCGCGCTGACGCCTGCGCTGGACGCCCAGCATCAGGGCGCGATCAAGAGCACCAACTACGGTTGGCACGACCAGATCATGCTCAAGTTCAAAACCCCGGTCTGGGAAAGCAAAGCGCGTATGACCGGCGAGATCTATAGCAACACCGGCCTTGGCATGTTGTGGATCGAGCCTGCGCTCAAAGGCGGCGCCAACGCCGTGATCAATCTGTCCGGCGACAACGCGCGGATCATGCAGTCGTTCGGCGACAAGCAGATGGTGGATCAGGTGCTGATTCGTTTGCACACCTTCTACCCGCAGGCTCGTGGCGCTTACACCGGCTACGAAATTCGCCGTTCGAGCGTCGACCCGTCCACCGGCGGCGCCTATCTGGCATTCGGCCCTGGCCAGATCAGCAAATACTGGCGTCTGTGGGAAAAACCGATGCAGCGCGTAACCTTCGCTGGCGAACACACCGACACGCTGTACCCGGGCACGCTGGAAGGCGCACTGCGTACCGGTCAACGGGCGGCCAGCCAAGTCCAGGATCTGGCAGCAGGCAAGTCGTTTGAGCCGATTAAAGTCGCTCCACCGAAAGCCCCAGAACCTGCCAAGGCGGGCGGCGGCGTAGGTGCATTCTTCTCGAACATGTTCGGTGGCTCCAAGCCTGAAGCCAAACCGGCCGAGAAAGCGCCAGAACCTGCTCCGACTCCGGCTCCCGCGCCTGCTCCGGTCACGCCACCAGCTCCAGTGGTCGAACCTGCAAAACCTGCGGTCGTCGAACCTGCGAAGAAGGCACCGGTCAAGAAAGAGGCTGTGAAGAAACAACCCGCGAAAAAGGAACCTGTGAAAAAGGATTCCACCAAACCCGCGGCCACCCATAAAACGCCAGCCAAGACCGAAGCCACCAAAAAAGCACCGGCCAAAACGACTGAAAAGGCTGCAACACCAGCAACACCAGCAGCCCCGGCAGCGGCGCCAAGCAACTGATTGCTCAAATGCTGACTTGAGAAAGGCGCGGTCCATCGACCGCGCCTTTTTTATGCCTGGTGGTATTTGATCTAGGAGCGAATGGGCGGCGTCTGGACGGAGGGGGATCTCCTACACATCATCGGTTTCCGTAACATTCTGTTAATCGAACTGAGAAAAAATGCGACAGGAAATTTCAATCGTATTTCCTGATATTTCAAAGCAAAATTTTGCGCTTTCTTTCGATAGGTAAAGAGCTAGTCTTTCACACAGCTTTTACAGGGTATCTGCGATGCAATTACGCAACTCTTCTTCTCGTTATGGCTGGATCAGCATCGTTTTGCATTGGGGCGTCGCGCTGACGGTGTTCGGCATGTTCGCGCTGGGCCTGTGGATGGTGGGGCTGGGTTACTACGACACTTGGCGTAAAGCCGGGCCAGACCTGCACAAGAGCATCGGCATCACGTTGTTTCTGTTCATGCTGATTCGGGTGGTATGGCGTTTCATCAGCCCGCCGCCGCCAGCGCCGGCCAGTCACAGCCGGTTGATAAAGACGGCTGCCACGCTGGGCCACGCGTTTCTGTATCTGGATCTGTTTTTGGTGATGTTTGCCGGTTACCTGATTTCCACCGCAGACGGTGTCGGAATTCCGGTGTTTGGCTTGTTTGAAGTGCCCGCACTGATCAGCGGACTGCCCGACCAGGCGGACCTTGCCGGTGAAGTGCATTTGTATCTGGCCTGGGTTCTGGTGATCTTTGCAACACTCCACGGCCTGGCGGCTTTAAAGCATCACTTCATTGATCGTGATGCGACCCTTGTTCGTATGCTGGGCCGCAAGGCCTGAGCGTTTACTCAATTGAAAGGAAATCTCGTATGTTGAAAAAGACCCTTGCTGCACTGGCCCTCGGTACTGCATTGCTGACTGCTGGTCAGGCCATGGCCGCTGATTACACCATCGACAAAGAAGGCCAGCACGCTTTCATCAACTTCAAGATCAGCCACCTGGGCTACAGCTTCATCTACGGCTCGTTCAAAGACTGGACGGGTACGTTCAGCTTCGATGCCGCCAAGCCTGAAGACAGCAAGATCAGCATCGACGTGAAAACCGCCAGCGTCTTCACCAACCACGCTGAACGTGACAAGCACATCAGCAGCAAGGACTTCCTGGACGTTGCTCAATACCCTGATGCCAAGTTCGTGTCGACCAGCGTCAAAACCACTGGCAAAGACGCTGATGGCAAAATCACTGCTGACGTCACTGGCGATCTGACCATGCACGGCGTGACCAAGCCGGTCGTAGTCAAAACCACGTTCCTGGGCGAAGGCAAGGATCCATGGGGCGGCTACCGTGCAGGCTTCGAGGGCACTACCTCGATCAAGCGTTCTGATTTCGGCAAGATGATGGACCTGGGTCCACAGTCCGACACAATGGACCTGGTCATCTCGTTTGAAGGCGTCAAAGCCAAGTAAGACGGGCTGCTGTACCAAAAACGCCGACCTCAGGGCCGGCGTTTTTGTTTATTACCTTACATGCCTGGCAGCTCTGACTGGCGCTTGCGCACCTTGGCCGGTTCTGGCCGGGCGCACGGCAAGAAGGCACCTCTTCCGGGCGTCCCCAACGCTTGCCCATCCCATACCCGCTCACCCCTCGCGAACGTCATCGCCGGCCAGGCACTCAGGCGCATGCCTTCATAGGGTGTGTAATCAACGTTGTGATGCAGCAAATCGTTGGTCAACTCGAAATCAAGGCCCTCGTCCCAGATCACCAGGTCAGCATCCGCACCAATGGCGATGCTGCCTTTGCGCGGGTACAGGCCGTACAGCCGCGCGGCATTGGTCGAGGTCAGTGCGACAAACTCTTGCGGCGTGATGCGCCCGGTCTTGACCCCCTCAGACCATAGCAACGCCATGCGCGTTTCTATGCCGGGAATGCCGTTGGCCACCTCGGAGAACGGCGCGCGCTCACCATGGGCGCGCTTGCCGTCCGGCCCTTCGTAACGAAACGGCGCGTGATCCGACGAAAACACTTCAAACGAGCCGTTCTGCAAACCGTCCCAGATCACCTGCTGATTGGCCGCGTCCCGAGGCGGCGGGCTGCAGATGCATTTGGCGCCTTCGAAGCTGTCGTCGCAGCCCAAAGAGTCTGCCGTCAAGAACAGATACTGCGGGCAAGTCTCGCCGTAGACCTTCAGGCCGTGACTTTGCGCCCAGCGAATCTGCTCGATGGCTTCGCGCCCGGACACATGCACGATCAGAATCGGCACATCCACCAGCTCCGCCAAGGCAATAGCCCGGTGAGTGGCTTCCCGCTCCACCAGCATTGGCCGCGACGTCGCGTGATAGCGAGGCGCGCTGTGCCCGGCGGCCAGCAGGCGCTCGGTCAGCCAGGCGATGCAATCGCTGTTTTCCGCGTGCAGCATGACCATCGCCCCTTCGGCCCGCGCCACCGAGAGGGTTTCCAGAATCTGCCGGTCGTTGAGCTTCAGCGCATCGTAGGTCATGTAGATCTTGAACGAGGTGTAGCCCTCGGCGATCAGCTCCGGCAGCTCGCGGCGCAGTACGTCTTCAGTCGGGTCGGTCACGATGAGGTGAAACGCGTAGTCGATAAGCGCCTTGCCGTCTGCACGACGGTGGTAATCCTCCACGGCTGCGCGAAGGCTTTTTCCCTTCTGTTGGCAGGCGAACGGAATCACCGTCGTGGTACCGCCACAGGCAGCTGACCGCGTGCCGCTTTCGAAATCATCGGCCATCACCGAACCGTCACCGGTGGGTTGGTCCAGGTGCACATGGCTGTCGATCCCGCCAGGTGTGACCGTTCTGCCCGCCACATCGACCTCCTGAGTCGCGCCCTGCAAGCCCACGCCCAGCGCGACGATTTTCTCGTCACGCACACCGATGTCGCACAAGAAGCTGTCTGCCGCGGTCACCACATTGGCGTTGCGGATGATCAGATCGAAAGCCTGCATGTCGTGCTCTCCGTCAGGCGCGGGTCATCCAGGCCTTGGCAATTTCTTCCCGGGTGGTGAACCACACGCCTTCCTGGGCCTGGGCGTATTCAATGAAATGCTTGATCGCGCGCACGCGCCCCGGACGCCCCACCATGCGCGGGTGCAAGCCGATGGACATCATTCGCAGGCCGTCGGCGGCCTCTTCGTAAAGCACATCGAAGCTTTCCTTCATGTACTCCAGAAAGTCCGACGCCTGTGACAGCCCCGGCGAGTTCCAGTAACGGAAATCGTTGACGTCGCTGGTGTACGGAACCACTAGATGCTGCTTGCCCTCGACATCGACGAAGTACGGCACGTCATCGTTGTAGGCGTCGGAGTCATAGAGAAATCCACCTTCTTCAGCCACCAGCCGGCGCGTATGGACACTGGCGCCATAGCGGCAATACCAGCCGACCGGCCGCTTGCCACAGGTGCGTTCGAACGACTCGATGGCCAAACGAATGTGCTCGCGCTCTTGGGCCTCGGTCAGACGGAAGACTTCTTCCCAGCGATAACCGTGGCTACAGATTTCGTGGCCCAGTTCGACGGCTGCCTTGGCGACATCCGGGTTCTGTTCGAACGCCACGGCGCAGGCATGGAAGGTTGCCGGGACGTTGGCCTGTTGCAGGATGTCGAGAATGCGCCAGATGCCGACGCGGGCGCCGTACTCGTACATCGACTCCATCGCCAGATTGCGCACGCCATCGGGGAATTGGTAGCTGCCCCACTCGGTCATGCTCTCTTGATCGGGGTCGCCCATCGCCAGCGAGCGCTCCGAGCCTTCTTCGTAGTTGATGACAAAGTTGATGGCCAGTCGTGCGCCGTTGGGCCAGGTGCCCTGAGGGCGCTGCCGACCATAGCCGACCAGATCTCGTACGGGTAATGCCATGGGAACCGTCTCCTGCAACGTCCAAAATGTTCAGCAAAAACCGCAGGCGCAAGGCTCAGCAGTCGATGTTTTTCAGCGCATCGTGACCGGGGCCGTCGAGGTTTTGACCTTCGCGGAAGGCCAGCCCCATGGCCAGGGTCTGGGCGATACAGAAAGCTGCCGTCAACGAGCGAAAACCCAGAAGCTCGGCGTCATTGACCTCAATCATCACTGACGCTTTTTGTCCGACAGGGCTGAGAAGGCTGTCAGTGATCGCCACAATCGGTGTCCCGGCCGCGACAGCCTGGGCGCAGGCATCGATGGTTTCCTGCGAGTAAGGCGGAAAGCTCACCGCCACCAATACGTCATCGCTGTGTAATGCACCGACCTGTTCACGCAAGCTACCGCCCAGACCGCTGATGTGCACGGCGCGTCTTCCTACACGGCTCAGCGCGTAACTCAGATAGGACGCCATCGGGAACGAGCGCCGCATGCCCACCACAAAGGTGGTGCGCGCCTGTTGCAGCAGGGCGATGGCTTTTTCAATCGCTTCCACTTGCTGCCCTTCGGCCAAGTGCTCCAGGGACACGATGTTCGCGCGACTGAACGCCGAGAGCATGGCGCCGACGTCGGTTGGATCATCCAGCAGTTGCTCGCCGCGATAGTGACGAATCCGCTCCTTGAAGCTGCCCTGCCCGGCCTGCTGCAACGGCTGCTTGAACAAGCGCTGCAAATCACTGAACCCGCCAAAACCCAAGGCTTGCGCCAGCCGAATGAACGCCGAAGACGGAATCTCCGAAATTTTCGCCAATGCCGCCACGGTATTGAGCGCGACGTCATGCGGGTGCTCATTCAGGTAATTGGCGGCGTCACGTTGCCGTGCAGTCAGGCGGTCCTGATGTTCCACGATGGCGGAACGCAGCTCGGCGAGGGTTTGAGGTACAGGCATAAAGTGGCTCGATAAAAGTCAGGACGCACGCAAATCAGTGATCGCCTGGGCCAGATGCTCCACCAGACGATTCAGTTCATCGACGCTGTTGTAATGGGCAATCGACACCCGCACCACGCCACCGTAAGGGGTCAGGCCCAGCTGTTCGATCAGTCGCCGGGCGTAGAAGTCACCAAAGCGGATACCCATTCGGTGGCCATCGACTCGGCGCACGATGGCTTCTGACTGGACGCCTTCGACCACAAAGCTGATGGTCGGCACGCGGTCGCCGTCGGTCACACGTGGTTTTCCGATGATTCTTACGCCCGGTGTCTCACGCAGGAACGCCAGCAAGGTTTCGGCCAGCACATCTTCCTGGACCTCGAAAGCATCGAAAGCCGCCTGCATCAGTTCACGCTCGGAACCTTTGACGCCGAGGCGTTGACCGATGTCGATCAGGTAATCGCTGATGCCGATGCAGCCAAAAGACAGTTCGTAATTGAGGTTGCCCGGCTGCAGCTTGTAGGGGATGACCTCCTGACCGATGAAGAAGTGGTTCAGGCTCGGCAGCTCAATCAACGCCTCGCGTTTACCCCACATCACGGCAAAGTGTGGACCGAAGGTTTTGTAGAAACTGAACACGTAATAATCGGCGCCGCTGGCCTGCACATCCACCAGCCGGTGCGGTGCATAGGCCACGGCATCGACACACAGTTTGCCGCCCACGGCGTGCACTTTGCGCGCGACCTCGGCCACTGGATTAACGCTGCCCAGGATATTCGACGCATGGGTCATGGCGACGTAACGGGTTTTGTCGCTGAGCAATGCATCGAGGTCACTCAGCTCAAGATCCAGGCTGTCCGGGTTGACCGCCCACACGCGCAAGGTTGCGCCACGTTGCTCGCACAGGCGCACCCACGGCCCGATGTTGGCTTCGTGATCGCAGTTGGTGACGATGATTTCATCGCCCGGCTGGATCGAGGGTGCGATGGCTCGGCAGAGTATCTGCAACAAGTGCGTGGTCGAGCCGCCCATCACGCACTCTTCAGGAGTGCGGGCGTTGATCAGTTGCGCCACCGATTCGCGCGCCTGCAATACGCGGGCGCCGGCGTTCACCGATTCGCTGTAGGACGCGCCCAGTTGCACGGCGCTGTTCAACAAGTAATCGGTGATGCGATCGGCGACCGGCTTGAGCACGGCCGAGCCGCCGGCGTTGTCGAGGTAGGCGTAGCCTTTGCTCAACGCGGGGAACTGACTGCGTACGTAATCGATGTCCAGGGCATTCAAGGGAGAAGTCTCCAAGGTTTGATCAGTGATGCAGGATGGCCTGCAAAAACGCCCGAGTTCTCGGCTCTTGCGGGGCCGTGAAGAAGTCGTGCGGGTTGTTCTGTTCGATGATTCGGCCGTTCTCCATGAAGATCACCCGGTCGGCGACCTTGCGCGCAAAGCCCATTTCATGGGTGACAACCACCATGGTCACGCCTGAGCGGGCGAGGTTCTGCATCACGTCCAGCACTTCGCCAACCATCTCTGGATCGAGAGCGGAGGTGGGTTCGTCGAACAGAATCACCCGGGGTTCCATCGCCATTGTTCGTGCGATGGCGACGCGTTGCTGCTGTCCGCCGGAAAGCTGGCTGGGGTACTTTTCGGCGTGGGCGCCCATGCCGACTTTGTCCAGCAACAACCGTGCGCGCTCATTGGCATCCTTGCGCGACATACCGCGCACACGCACAGGCGCCAGCGCCACATTGGCCAGCACGGTCAGGTGCGGATACAGGTTGAAATTCTGGAAAACCATGCCAACTTCGCAACGGATGCCGGCCAGGCTGGAGCCGTTTTCGACGCGTTGATCGGCAACGCGAATGTCACCCTGCTGGTATTCCTCCAGCAGGTTGATGCAGCGGATCAGCGTCGATTTGCCCGAGCCCGATGGCCCGAGAATCACCACCACTTCGCCTTGTTCAACGGTCAGGTTGATGTCGGCAAGCGCCTGGAATGAGCCGTAGAACTTGGCCATGCGTTCGATTTCGATAACTGCACTCATGCGCTTTTCCTCGCGGAGCCATTGCGCCGTTCGATCCAGCTCACCAGTTGCACCAGCGGCAGCAGCAACAGCAGGTACATGACCGCCGCGCCCACCAGCGGCGTAGGGTTGGCGGACAGGGCTTGTGCCTGGGTCGCCTGCTTGAGCAAATCAGGCATGGCGACCACCGAGGCCAAGGCAGTGTCTTTCATCACGTTGATGCAATTGCTGGTCATGGGCGGCATGACGATGCGCATCGCTTGCGGCAGGATGACGTCGCGCATGGTGTTGAAAAAGCTCATGCCCTGAGACGCAGCCGCTTCGAACTGACCACGAGGAATGGCTTCGATGCCGGAACGGAAAATCTCCGCCGAATAGGCGCTCGATACCAGCGACAACGCCGCCGTCGCCGCCGCGAACGACGACAACCGAATACCCACGAATGGCAGCGCGTAGTAGATCAGCACCAGCAGCACAAGCAGCGGAATCGAGCGCAGTACGTCGATGTAGACCCTAGCGAGAAAACGAATCGGCGCGTAGGAATACAACCGCAGCATTGCCAGCAACAGCCCGCCCACCAGCCCGAGGACGATGCTGACCACGCCCAGCATCACCGTCACGCCCAGGCCGCGCAGCATCAGTGGCAGCGCATCGACAAACACGCCCCAGTTGAAGAAAGTCTGTAACAACTCCATTGCGGTTCCTTGATGTTGAATCGGCTGAGCGGGTTTGAGCAGTCAGGCTTTACTTGAGTACATCGACCACTTTGACGGAGCTCGAATCAGCATCGGCATCCGCGCCGAACCACTTCTTGTGCAGGCCGGCGATCACGCCGTCTTTCTTCATCTGGGTGATGATGTCGTTGACCTGACCCGCCGATGCCCAGCCTTTGGCGTGCATCAACGAGTATTTTTCACCGGTCGGAATACGCGCTACCACTTTGTATTGCGGCTTGTCCTTGATGTAGTACAAGACCGCCGGGATGTCGCTGACGTAGCCGTCCATACGGCCAGACGCGAGGTCGAGCATTGCAGGCGATAGCCCTTCGTAACGTGAGACGTCTTTAAATTTGTACTCGGCCTGATGCGCAGCAACCCACATGTCGCCCGTGGAGCCGGTATCAACGCCAACCACTTTGCCGTCCATGTCTTTCAAGCCGGTGATGCCGGATTTGGCCAGGACCGCGAGGGACTGGTCGCTGTCGTAATAGGGCTGGGCGAAACCGACCGACTCAAGGCGCTTGGGAGTGATGGTGATCGATGAAATAGCGATGTCGGCGCGCTTGGACTGCACGGCACTGAACAGGCCATTGAAGGGGATGTTGACGAACTCGACCGTCTTTCCGGCGCGCTTGGCAACCTCTTTGACGACATCGACTTCAAAGCCGACGATCTCGCCCTTGGCGTCCTGGAATTCCCACGGGACGTTGCCGACGTTGGCCCCAACGGTCCAGTCTGCCGCCCAGGTGGAGGCGGAAAATGCAGTTGCCACGGCCATGCTCAAGAGTACTTTCACATTCATGTCTTGCTCCCCGATTAATCAGTCAGTCCAAGAAGGCCGCCTCACCACTTGAGCAGGCGTTTCGAGAATCAGACTATGGCTACGAATCAAATAATTCAACAATTAAAATTAATGAATCAAATGCTTCAATTGAGGGCAAACGTAATCCGGTTTGGTGCAAATACGCAGGGCTTGCGGGCTGCCGGGGGGAGTGGGAATCGAGGAGAAGTGTTGAGGCTGATGCACTGAAGCAGGGCGCGGACAATCATCCACTGCAGGAGCGCGCTTGCTCGCGATGTCGTCATTAATCCGATATCAAATCATCTGACACGGCGCCATCGCGGGTAAGCGCGCTCCTACTAGATCAAACGCTATAGAACGTAGAAAGTGATCGCCACGAAATGCAGCACACTCCCGGCAATCACGAATAGGTGCCAGATCCCGTGTGCATGCCGTAGCCGGTGATCAAGGGCGAAAAAGATGATACCGACGGTATACAGCACGCCTCCTGTGGCCAGCCACGTGAACCCGACAGTGCCCAGCGCAGCCAGCAACGGGCTGACAGCCACCAGCACAATCCAGCCCATCACCGCGTAGATCACAATCGACATGACGCGCGCCTCAGAGCGCGGCTTGATCTCTTGCGCAATGCCAATCACTGCCAGCCCCCAGACGATGCCAAACAGTGTCCAGCCCCAGGCCCCGCGCAATGTCACCAGGCAAAATGGCGTATAGCTGCCGGCAATCAGCAGGTAGATCGAAAAGTGATCGACCTTTTTCATGATCGCTTTCGCTCGCCCCCGTACGCTGTGGTACACGGTCGAAGCGCTGTACAGCAACACCAGCGTCACGCCGTAAATGGCGACGCTGACGATTTTCCAGACATCGTCGGTAAAGCTTGCGATGACCAGCAGCCAGACCGCCCCGACAGACGCCAGAATCGCGCCGACCAAGTGGGTCCAGGCGTTGAATTTTTCACCGTAATACATCCTTGAAACACCTCTCTGACTTACAACACCGGCAAGGCTCCAACGAATGAGACAAAAGCGCAATGTGTGTTTCAGGCCCACCCTTATTAAGTGAAGCCATGTCTTCGTGACTTGGGCACAATCGCTGCACCCCACCACAAAGACCGAGCACAAGAGGCCGCATGCAGATCGACGAAGAGCTGACCCTGAAGAAGCTGGAGATTTTTCTGGCGTTCATGCGGACTGGCAATCTGTCACGCGCAGCGGTCGAGTTGCAGACCAGCACCGTCAGCGTCCACCGGGCGATTCATTCGCTGGAAAGCGCGTTGCGCTGCCCATTGTTCAAACACGAGGGGCGCAATCTGACGCCGCTGGAAAGCGCGTACGCGCTTGAAGAACGCGCGCAAAAGCTTGTGCAGGACGTGCTCGCCACTGTTGAGCTGACGCGTCAGGCAGCAGGTTTCTCGGCGGCGCGCTTCAAGCTCGGAGCACTGTATTCGCTGACGGTGAAGACCGTTCCACAGTTGATCATGGGGCTGAAAATACGCCGCAGCGAACTCAATATCGACTTGATACTCGGCTCCAATATCGACCTGTTCTACAAACTCAAGAACATGGAAGTGGACGCGATTCTGGTGTCTCTCAACGAGACGGTGAACGATCCTGACTGTGAGCACTTGCCGTTGTTCTCGGACGATATCTTCCTGGCCGCGCCGGTCGAGTCGCCGTTCGCGCAGCACAGCGAGGTCGACTTGAGCGACCTGCGTGAAGCGACGTTCATCACGCTTACTCAGGGATTTGCAACCCATCGGGACGGATCGAGGGTGTTCCAGCAGGCAGGGTTCGAGCCGAAGGTGGCGATGCAGGTCAATGACATTTTCACGCTGCTGAGCATGGTCAGCTCTGGCGTGGGTTACGCGCTGCTGCCGGGCCGAATCGCCGCGGTATACGAAAACAGAGTGCGCCTGATCCCGTTGCAGGAGCGCTACCGGATGCAGCAGCACATTGGCCTGGTATTCCTCAAAGCCCGCGAGCGCGACCCGAACCTGCTCGCGCTGCTTGCGGAGTGTCGGATGTACACCAATCGGTTGACCCAAAGCTGAAAACTGCAAACTGCAAACTGCAAACTGCAAACCAGATGATCGTTCCTCCACTCCGTGCGAGAACGATCAACGAATGCCCGCTTCTGCCGGAGGGCGTAGGAGCCTTGCTTGCAGGCGATCGACCGGGCACCGGTCGCAAAACCGGACATCCCGGTTTAACTGAGGCCCCGCACTTACCCGATTGACTGCCGGTTCCCGGCAGATCGTCAGCAAGCTGGACTCTTAAGGCCTCCGGCCAGAATCAAAGGCAATCTGCGTATAACCCCCCAAGTCCAGCGCAACCATCGTTCCCTCGCTATCTCAACCCAAGATCCCGCGCATCAATAAAAACAACAACGAGGGACCCAAAAGGCAGCCCAGCGCGGTATAGAACGCAGCCGTCAGACAACCATACGGCACCAGTTTGGGGTCAGTGGCAGCCAGACCACCCGCTACACCGCTGGAGGTCCCCATCAAACCGCCGAAGATAACCGCACTGCGTGGATTGTTAAGACCGATCAAGGGGGCCACAAGAGGCGTAACGACCATGACCAGAATCGCTTTGATCAATCCGGCAGCAATCGAGAGCGCCATGACTTCTGAGCTGGCGCCGATGGCCGCTCCCGTGACTGGACCCACAATGTAAGTCACTGCGCCGGCGCCTATCGTTGTGACACTGACCGCATCGGTGTAGCCAAAAGCCATCGCCACACCGACGCCAGCAACAAATGATGTGCCTACTCCAACGAACAGCGAAAACACGCCCACGTATCCGGCGCGCTTGAGTTCATCGACGCTGACACCAAAACCGGTGGCAATAATCGCGAAGTCGCGCAGCATTGCACCACCGAGCAAACCTATACCTGAGAGCAAAGGCAGATCGACGATGCCTTTCTGGCCGCCTGTGATTGCGCCGCCTACATAGGCCAGAGTCAGCCCCAGAAGAATCGCGATTGCCGAACCGTGCAACCGACCTTTCGTGAACGTGTTCGAGATCCAGTAAGACACCCACATTGTGATGCCGATGATCGCGAAGCCGCTCACCAGGCCGTAGCCGTTGATGGCCTTTAAAATGGCGTCATACATGCTGATTACCCCAGAGTCTTGGTGGAAGGAGTGGAGATATCAGCGTCAGGCTCTTTCTTTTGACCCAGGCGCGTCAGCACCGGCACCAGCAGGAAGGATATGGCGACTGCCAGGGTCCCGGCGATTATCGCCATCGGGCCACCTTTCAAAGCCCCGTAAACATTCTGCTGCGCCGCCATGGCAACGACGATAGGGATATAGATTGCACTCCAGAACTCCACACCTTGTGCGGTCTTGGTATCCAGGTAACCACGTTTGCTCAACCAGCTGCCCAGACCTATCAGAAGCAGCATGGCGATACCCACACCACCGACGTTGGCAGGAACGCCAATCAACTTGCCCAGATACTCGCCCACTGAAATGCCCACCAGCGTGCAAAAAGCCAGAAAAGCCACACCATAAATAATCATTATTTTTATCCTCAAATTGCATCGTCGAAGTTGTTGTTTTTGTGATCTTCGAAAGCAGCAGTCGGTCTATGGGTTACGGCGTTCCTCCTCTCGCGACAGCGCGCTCAGCGTATCCAGCCGGGCACCCTGAAAGGCGACTGCGGACCCTTGTTCAAAAACCCTGCGCGCCAGCCCGGTCAATACAGTACCGGGCGGCAATTCGATCTGTAGGCGCACGCCACGCTCGTAAGCAGTCTGCACCGTGCTGCGCCAGTCGACGACGCGGCACATGTTGAATGCCAGGTCGTCACGTAATTTGTCTGCGTTGAGTACCGGCCGCGCCGTGCTCCCACTGAGGTAACGGATGGCCGGCACCTGCACCGAAACCTTGCCGAATGCTTCGGCGAGCCGTTGCGCCGGTTCCGCCAGCAACTCGCAATGCGACGGCACGCTGACCGCCAGGCGTTTGGCCGTCGCGGCGCCTTGTGCCTTGGCCAACGCTGCCACCTGCTCCATCGCCTGTGTGCTGCCCGCGATGACGAACTGGTTGTCAGCGTTGATGTTGGCCAGATAAACCGGCGTGCGATGGCTATGGACCTCGCCGATGAGGGTTTCCACAAGCGTCTGATCCAGACCGATCAATGCGCTCATGCCGTAGCCTTCGGGATAGGCGCTTTGCATCAGTTCGCCGCGTAACGCGACCAGCCTGACGGCGTCGGCAAACCCCAAGGCGCCCGCGATGACCGCAGCCGGATACGCGCCAATCGACAGACCGCCCACGTAATCGGGCTTACAATCTTGCGCCATCAGCAGGCGTGAACAGGCGACACCTGCAATCAAAAGACAAAGCTGAACCGCGCGCGTGGATTGCAACGCTTCAGGCGTATCCAGCGCCATGACATCCTCGTTCAGCGCGTCGCTCGCCTCGCGCAGGCATTCGCTGATCAATGGCAGCTCTGGCAACCCGCGCAGCATGTTCGGTTGTTGTGCGCCCTGGCCGGGATAGACCCAAAAGCTGCTCATCCGACTGACTCCAGAACGCGCCATGGGTTTTCCACCAACCGCGCGCCGTCTTCTGACTTCAACAGCACTTGGCGCGATTGTCCGGCCCATTCGCGCAACGCCACCGCGCCGCTCGGCGTTTGCAACTGCAGATCGATGCGGCAACTCGCCTCGTCCAGCGCCTCGATCAACTGAGCAGCCGTGGTGCGATCCATAAAGCGTGACGTTCGCAGGATCAAGTCCAGATCACTCTGCTGACGAAGCACCGCAATGCCGCTGGCCAACTCAAACCCTGCGCTGCCGACGACACCCCAAGGCAAGCCGAGCGAGTCCATGAGCGGCCGAATCCGACGCAGCGTGCTCAGCGCCGGCCAATCGCTGGCGCTGCTGTGGCTCATGCAAGCGGCAAGCTGTTCTGGCTCAACCACCCGCTGGACTTCGCGCAGCGCCATGACTGCCGCATAACGCTGATCCCGCGACTGGCCGCGCAGGCCCACTGCCACGTAGCCCGCATCAACCCGAGCACGACGCACCACCACCGGATGGCCAAGGCTGACCACCTCGACACACCACGACGGCGCATCCTCCGCCAGCGCGGACAACGGCAAGCCCCACAGCAAATCGTGGGGACGCACAGCGACGCGGGCGTTCATTTACCACTGCGCCCGCAACAGCTCGCGCACTTTTGAAGACGCTGCGCGGTTGGATGCGCCCAAGCGACTGCTCAAGTCGTGGGGGGACGATTTGGCGTCGTTGATCGCAGCGATCAGACAATCACGGACCGATGTCAGGTCAGAAGCGGTCGGCTGTTCGATCTGGCTTACCGACAGCGTCTCCCACAGCAGGCCGAGGCTGGCATAGCTTTCGATGTCGTACGCCATGGGCGGCACACTGGCGGCGAGCTTTTCCAGCTCTTCGACGCTGCGAAGGGTCACGCGAGCCGCTGACGCCTTGCCCATCGCGTGCACCATGACGCCCGGATCACGCAACGCGATGAGCCGATTGGCCTGATAACCGTGCGCCAGGAATGCGCCGGACATGGCCTTGCCCACCAGCAGCCCGATCACCGGATGCCCGGCCAGACGAGCGCGGGCATAACTGTCTACTGCGCCGGCAAGTGCCTGATGGATACCGAGCGCTTCCTCGCGGCGACCATACGCCTGACTCGGCACATCAATGATGGCAATCAAAGCGCGCTTGGTGTCGCTCTGGCTGTCGAGCTCGATGGCGGCATCCACCGCTTTGGCGAGCCCCCAGCCTTCGAGCATCCCGACTTCGCCGTTTTGCGCGCGCGGGAAGCGATTGTCCGGATCGGCCACGACTGCCAAAAAACGCACTGCCTGCTCGCCGAGCGTGCCGTCTGCTGCCTTCACGGAAGCCGGCAGCTCCTCGATTTCAGTTGCCTCGTTGCTGAGCGCTTTGAACCAGTTAAGGCCACGGGTTGAATACGTGCTCATGACGGCTCTCCTTGATACAGATCGCGCACCGTGACGGGATCAATCTGTGGCTCGGTGTTGAGCCGTGCCAGGCGCTGCAGAAACAAGGCGTGCTGTCCGCTGCGTTCTTTTTCAGGCGTGCCTTTGAGCAGCAGGGCCTGGATTTGCCCGCTGATAGCCTCGATGTCGTCGGCCACGAATGCGTCCACCAGACCACTGGCAAAACGTTGCTCGCCACCGGTCAGACTCCAGATGAAGGGCCGGTCGCGGGAGTCGTATTCCTCGATACCCGCTTCCTGTTCGATCACTTGCGGGCCGTTCAAGCCCAGGCGCGCCTCCTGTGTGACCAGCAGATAACTGCACAGCCCGGCCGCAATCGACATCCCGCCAAAGCAACCCACGCTGCCCGCCACCACGCCGATTACCGGCTGGTAGCGACGCAGATCGACGATGGCCGCGTGAATCTCGGCAATAGCCGCCAATCCAAGATTAGCTTCCTGCAAGCGCACGCCGCCCGTTTCGAGCAGCAATACAGCGGCAGTAGGGATACCTTTGCGGTTGTCTTCGGCCGCCAGCTCCAGTGCGCCGGCCATTTTCGCGCCGCCGACCTCGCCCATGCTGCCGCCCTGAAAGCCGCCTTCGATGGCACAGACCACGACCGGTTTTCCAGCGATAAGACCCTTGGCGACGATCACGCCGTCATCGGCCTGCGGCACCACGCCCTGCTTTGCAAGCCAGGGCGACATCATGCGATCAAACGGGCCGATCAACTCGCGGAAGCTGCCCTCGTCCAGAACGGCTCGCGCACGCTGCCGGGCGCCGAGTTCAACGAAGCTGTGTTGCTGTAACAAGCGGGCGCTGTCAGTCATGGCCGATCTCCTCGAAACCTTGTTCCAACCGCAAACGCACCACACCTGGCGTCGCGCCAAAGTCGTGAATATCGATGCTCATCGCGGGCGGGTTCTGACCGTCAAACATGCGTGCGAACAGGTTCTCCCAGCGCGCTGAGCTGCCGTTGACCGACGTCACCACCTGGATCGACAACGTACCGGGCTGGCCGGGCTCCAGCAGCACTTCCAGATCACCGGAGCCGACACAGCCCACCAGCGCACGACCTTTGGACGGCTGGCCGGCAGGGAATTCAAAAGACAGGGTTTCCATGATCAGACATTCCTCGAAAGGTTGCCGAGCGCAGGCTCAAGGCAGTCGATAAACAGGCACGCAGCGAGAAGGTCGGCAGCGCCACCGGGCGATGCATTCAGGCTGAGCAGTTGTCGATCCAGTTCATTCAGACAGCGGCGTCCGGCCAGGCTGGCGCTGCCGCCGGCCTCCAGCACCCGTCGAGCGCCGTTTTGCATGGCCGCCAAGCCCTCTTCGCCGGCGCGGTACAGCACGCAGGTGTCGGAGAGCGTGGTCATGATCGCCAGCAATGCATCGAGCCGGGCGTTCTGTTCACCGTTGCCGGTGGCGCGACTGCGGTGCAGCTGCGGCAAGCCGAGCTGGATCACCGCCGGAAAGCCCAACTGCGCTTGTTCGCGAGCGCCGATCGCGCCGTACTTGCGTGCAACTTCGCTGCCGTGGCTGAGGCGCTGCGACGGCACATTGCGGTCTTCAATCAACGCCAGTTTTGCAGCCCGCAGGCTCAAACCGCCAGGGGTCAGGTCATCCTCGTCGAGCGCTGCGGCCGCGACCAGTAAACCCAACGCCCAGATCGCGCCACGATGCGTATTGACGCCTTGGGTGGTGCGCATCATCGCGGCCTCACCCTCACGGCCAATGCGGCCTACGGCTTCACGCAGCGGCTGACCGATCTCGCGGATCTCGAGAGCTGCTGCAGCGATTTCCTTGAACGCCGGCCAGAGCGACAGTGCCGACGCGTGCATCAAGCCCACATGCAAATCCTGGTGTGCACCGTTGCTGCGTCGATCCACCAGCGCAGGTTTAGGCGACAGGTCTGCCTCGTCGATCAGCGCGTCCACCGCCAGATCAGCCAATCGATCAGACAATGACAAGTGCCGGGGTGGGCTGATGTAAGTGTTGTGTTGAGCGCGCATCACCAACTCCTGAATTTCGCAGGCGGGCTGTACAAACCACCGGACCATTCAACCAGCTCGGCAATGCTCTTGGCGGCAAGCAGCTCACGGCTGGCGTCGGTGCGCCGGATGCCCAAATCTTCAGGCAGGGCGATCAGCCCTTCCCGCCGCATCCGCGCGGTATCCTTGGGGTTGTGACGCAGGCCGATGGAGGTGACGCCCGCCACGGCAGCAATCATTTGCTGGCGCTCTTCAAGGCTGCGCGCCTTGTACAGGTAAGCGATGCCTTCTTCGGTGAGCAAGTGGGTGACGTCGTCGCCGTAGATCATGATCGGCGCCAGCGCCATGCCGCTTTTCTTCGCCACCTCTACCGCGTCGAGGGTTTCAACGAAGGTCGGCTTGCCGCCCTCCTGGAAGGTTTCGACCATTTGTACGACAAGTTTCTTGCCACGCTCAAGGTAGGCGTCCGGGCCATCGCCGGTCTGCTGGCGCATGTCGAGCCAGGCAGGCGTTGCGTGACGTCGCCCATGCGGATCGTGGCCCATGTTCGGTGCGCCACCGAAGCCCGCGAGTCGGCCACGGGTGACAGTGGAAGAGTGGCCGTCGCCGTCCACTTGCAAGGTCGCCCCGATGAACAGGTCCACGGCGTACTGACCCGCCAGCTGGCACATCATCCGGTTGGAGCGCATGGAGCCATCGCGCCCGGTGAAGAACACATCCGGCCGAGCCGCGATGTAGTTCTCCATGCCCAGCTCGGTGCCAAAACAATGCACGCTTTGGACCCAGCCGCTTTCGATGGCGGGGATCAATGTCGGGTGAGGATTGAGCGTCCAGTTGCGGCAGATCTTGCCTTTGAGGCCGAGGGATTCACCGTAGGTCGGCAGGATCAGTTCAATGGCCGCGGTGTTGAAACCGATGCCGTGGTTGAGCGACTGAACGTTGTGTTTTTCGTAGATCCCGCGGATCGCCATCATCGCCATCAGCACGTGTACCGGCTTGATATGGCGAGGATCGCGGGTGAACAGCGGTTCGATGTAGAACGGTTTGTCAGCCACCACCACGAAATCGACCCATGAAGCCGGAATATCGACGCGAGGCAGATCGCTGACATCGTCGACCAATTCATTGACCTGGACGATAACAATGCCGTCGCTGAACGCAGCCGGCTCGATCAGCGCGGGGGTGTCTTCGGTGCTGGCGCCGGTGTAGATATTCCCCGCCCTATCCGCCATGAACCCGGCCGACAGCACGACGTTGGGGATAAGGTCCACCAGCAGGCGGGAATAGAGTTCGATGTAGGTGTGAATCGCCCCGACTTCCAGTAGCCCGTCTTCCAGCAACTGGCTGATGCGAAGACTTTGCGTACCGGCAAAGGAGAAATCCAGCTTGCGGGCGATGCCGCGTTCGAACAGATCCAGGTGCTCGGCACGCCCGACGCTGGGCATGATCATGTGCAGATCGTGCAGTTTGGCCGGGTCGGCCTTGACCAGAGACCGAGAAAGGAAATCAGCCTGTTTCTGGTTGTTGCCCTCAAGCACGACGCGATCACCGGGCGCGATCAAGGCTTCGAGCGCCGCGACAATCTTGTCGGTCGGCAGTACCACGCCATCGGCCAAGGACCGCACGCTCTCGAGTCGGCGCAGTTTTTCGCTGCGACGACGCGACCAGCGCGGGTCGAGTTTCGTTGTTTTTGTAGTCATGAACGTTGTCATGCTGACTCCACGAGTTTCGCTGTCGTGGGGCACATTAGGAGCGAAAGGTTGCGTGCATCAATCAAGCAAATAGCCGAATCGTTACGGTGAGGGTAACGATAGACGATGCGTCGGGCGTTACTACCTGAAATGCTGCTTCTGCGTAGCAGAGTCTATTCGGCTCATTTCGTGAGCCGAATAGACCTTTTAATCGGCTCATGGACCCTCAGGGTGCGGTGTTGAAACAATCTCTATGTAACGCAGCGCGGTTAGTGCCCAAGGGTAAGCTCCTCCCATGTAAGCCTGGTCGAGCAAGCACTTGAAACTTTACAACCTGAGCAAGAGGAAGGTGCTTTCCTACCGCCGTATACAACGTATACATCAGGATTTGGAGGTTTCATGGCATCGCCAGTGCTGTCGTTTCGAGCAGAGGAAGATTTGGTGGATAAGCTTGATCAGTTGGCATCTGCCACAGACCGAGACCGGCAGTACCATCTAAAGCGTGCACTCACGAGTTATCTGGAGTCGGAGTCGTGGCATTTGCAAGCGATTGCCGAAGGTATCGCGGATGCCGAAGCGGGTGAAATGACCGACCTGCAAATCGTAAAAGCCAAGTGGGTAAAGCGTGCTCAAAATAGCGCTGACTGAAAAAGCCCAAAGCGATCTGGACGGAATTCACGAATATTGCGCTTCGGTTGCTGGAGGTTCTGCAGCCAGCGCAGTGATCCTGCGAATGCTCGAAGTCCTGGAGCAGTTGGGCACATTTAGCGGGATGGGCCACCCCTCGCAGACGCCGGGTGTAAGAGAGCTGGTTTTTCCACGGCACCCGTTTATTGCCCCTTACCGAGTCAAAAAAAATCAGGTCCAGATTTTAAGAGTTCTGCATCACCGCGCCGAGCGGACGCTTAGCTAACAAGCTCGTGTCGCGCCAGCTCCAGGCAAAATCAGCCGCCTGTCAAAGCCCCGGCCCAGCCACCTGCACCACTCCTGAATCAACCAGCCACTGTTCCAGTCCTACCAGATCGGGGATCTTGGCGACGGTTTCGCCGACCTGCACGGCGGCCAGTTCCAGCGAGTCCAGCGGCACGTCGACGTAGCTCAATTGGTTGTCGACCTTGCACGAACGTGGAATGCCTTGGGTCAGCAGCGCGATGAACTTCAAATCCGGTCGGCCGCCGAGCGCATTGAGAATCACGATTCGGGCACGGCCGCCAACCCGTGCGCGGCTGCCACAAGCGGCTTCGAAACTGAGCAGCGGCAGCGTGCGATGGCGCCAGTTGATCGGCCCCAGATACCACTGCGGCGCGTCCGGGTCGGCCACGCTGTCCTGGTAATCGATCAACTCGGCGACGGCGACATTGGGCAGCAACAAATAACGGTCGCTCAACGGCAGCAAAAGGCCGGTGAGACTGGTCAGGCGCGCGGTCTGGCTGGTCGTGTCAGACATGCACATTGCTCCAGTACGCGATGCTTTCAAGCAGCGCGGCCTCTTGATAAGGCTTGCTCATGTATTCATTCACCCCCACCGCCAACGCGCGGTCACGATGCTTCTGACCGGAGCGTGAAGTGATCATGATGATCGGCAAGTGCTTGAACACGTCGTCCGCACGGATCTTGCTCGCGACCTCAAATCCATCCATGCGCGGCATTTCGATGTCCAGCAGCATGATGTCCGGGGTGTGTTCTTTCAGCAGTGCCATGGCATCGACCCCGTCCTTGGCGGTCAGCACGTTCATGCCGTTGCGCTCCAACAGCCGCCCGGTGACCTTGCGAACAGTCACCGAATCATCCACCACCATCACCAGCAGGGGTTTGACCTGCTCCACTTCGGCGTAATTCGCCGGGGCCTGGCCGGACGCCTGCAACGCCAGCTGCCGCGCATGGAACCTGCGGATATGGGCGAACAGGTCAAGAATAAACACCACCCGGCCGTCCCCCAGAATCGTTGCGCCGGAAATACCCTTCACCCCGGCGAACTGCGCACCGAGGTTTTTCACCACAATCTCGCGTGTGCCGGCCAACGCATCGACCTGCACCGCCAGCCATTGGTCATGCACATGCACCAGCAGCACCGGCAACGGTTGGGTCTGACCGATCAATTTTGGTGGTTGGCCGCTGTTTAAAAGCTCACCCAGATAGCGCAGCTCGTAGGTGCGCTCACCATATTGATAGCGTGGCGGGCTGGCCTTGTAATACGTTTCCAGCTCCACAGGCATCACCCGCACGATGCCTTCGATGCTATTGAGCGGCACGGCGTATTGTTCTTCGCCGCACTGCACCATCAGCGCCCGGTTTACCGACACCGAAAACGGCAGACGGATACGAAACCGTGCGCCCTGCCCGGACTTGGAGTCGATCACCATCGACCCGCCCAGCTCTTTGACTTCAGCGTGAACCACGTCCATGCCCACGCCGCGCCCGGAAATCTGGGTGATGGTCTCAGCCGTAGAGAAGCCAGCCTGCAGAATGAACTGCAGCGTGTCGTGCTCGCTCAGTACAGTGTGCGGGCCAATCATGCCGCGCTTGATCGCCTTTCGCCGCACCGCTTCAAAATCGACACCGGCGCCGTCATCGCTCATTTCAATGACGATGTCGCCGCCTTCATGAGCCAGGCTGAGCGTGATGTGCCCGGCCTCCGGCTTACCTGTTTCCAGGCGCTTCTCCGTGCTCTCAAGGCCGTGATCGATGGCGTTGCGCAGCATATGCTCCAACGGCGCAACCATGCGTTCGAGCACGTTACGGTCCATTTCGCCTTCGGCATTGATGACGTCGAACCTGACCTTCTTGTTCAACTCGCCAGACACCTGCCGCACGATCCGGCGCAGGCGCGGCACCATGCGCTCGAACGGCACCATGCGTGTGCGCATCAGGCTTTCCTGCAGCTCGGTGTTGACCCGCGCTTGCTGCTGCGAAAGGGTCTGGGCGTCATGCGCACGGGCGTCGAGCGTTTCTTTCAGGTCCATCAGGTCAGAGGCCGACTCGAACAGCGCCCGCGACAATTGCTGCAATTGCGAGTGGCGATCCATTTCAAGCGGGTCGAAATCTTCATAACCCAAGCGCTCGGCCTGGGTTTGATCACGGCTGACAATCCGGCCCTGGGTTTCCATGTCGAGGCGGCGCAACTGGTCGCACATCCGCTCGATGGTGGTTTCCATCTCAACGAGCGTCACTTGCGCGTCACTGACCTGCTGCTCGATCCGGCCACGGAAAATAGACGTTTCACCCGCCAGATTGACCAGTTCTTCCAACTGCTCGGCAGGCACCTTGACCATCTCCGGCCCTGTGCGCTCGGCATCGGTTTCCGCAGGCGAAAGGAGCGCGGCAGCATCCGTCGGTGTCGGCTCTATTCTGGGGACTTCGACCGGCTTGCTCACCGCCTCGGGCATGCCGCCCGTGGACGCATACTGACGAATGCTGTCGATCAGCAACGCCGGGTTAGGTAAAGACTCGCAGGCGCGCACCGCGTCAAGCATGTCGGCCAGCATATCGTGGCCGCTTTGCAGCAGTCCGTTGAGCAGCGCGTTGTTTCCCTTCAGCCCGCCGGACGCAAGGTTTTCATAAAGCGATTCAAGTTCGTGAGCGAGATCGCCAACAGGTGCGATCTCAACCATGCGAGCGCCGCCCTTGAGCGTGTGCAGGTCACGTAGCAGATTCTCCACTTCCAGCGTGTTCTGCGGTTCTGCCTGCCAGCGCACCAAGGCCGCACCCGCACTTTCGATGATCTCGTAGCCTTCTTCGAGGAAGATCTCCAGCAGCTCAGGATCGCGCTCGTCCAGGGTGTGGATCATCGATTCGACGTTGCGAGCGGGCGGGGCCTCAGCCTCCGTGACCTGTCCATAACAGTTGTTCTGACGAAAGGAGCGTATGGCTTCGACCACCGCCTGGGGCGAGGTCAGCGGCATGTTGTGTTGCAGTTGATCGAGCATCAAGGCCAGATGATCGTGACTGCGCACCAACAACTCAGCCAGCTCAGGGCTGTGGCTGCATCGCCGGTCGATCAGGCATTCATACAACGACTCCAGCTCATGACCGAGGTCTCCCACCGGCTCGATTTCCGCCATCCGCGCGCCGCCCTTGAGCGTGTGCAAGTCACGCTGCAATGAAGAAAGCGGCATCGGGTTTTCAGGGTCGTCCAGCCAGCGCTGCAGGGCGTGACCTGCGCTGTCGAGAATGTCGGCGGCTTCCTCGAGAAATATCTCGACGATTTCCTGATCCAGCCCGTCACGGGACTCAGCCGGTTCAGGCACGACTGGTTCATCAGGCACCACAGCGCTCAGGTCGGTGATATTGAGCGTGCCGTCGCTGGCGGTTTTGATCACGCCCATGGCACCCGGATCAAGCGCCTCGTCAAGCAGCTCACGCAGCGCTTGTATACGTTCCGGGCATGCCTCCACCTGCTGGCCGGCGGCTACCTGATCAAGCATGTTGATCAGGGCTTCGTGTGCGTTTTCCGCCTCGACAAAGAAGCGCTCACTGATGCCGAGACTGCTTTCCTCCACCGCGCCGTACAGGTCAAGCAGCGCTTCGCACAGCTCATCCACTTGCGGCAGATCCGCCATGTGAGCGCCGTGTCCGAGCATGGTCAGTTCGTCCAGCAACGCGCTCAATTCCTGACGCTCGCCGGGATGCGCTCGCCAGCGGTTGAGCAGGCTTTCGGCGTCGAGCAGGATGTCCATCCCTTCAGTCAGAAAGGTCTCGATCAGCTTGGGGTTACGCCGGAGGCGCACACCGTCCTCGGCAGTGCTCATCGCGGCGGCCATGCGCTCGTCGAGCAAGGCGCGCGCAGATTCGATCAGCGGCGCGGCACCTGCGATGGGCATCAGCGGGTCTTCGTCCAGATGCGCCAACCCTTCGCGAAACAGCGGCTCACTGCGGCGCAGCAACTCGATTTCGGACTCGCCCACGGGGATCTGGTTGGTCTTGAACTCGCGCACCAGTTGGTCAAGCGGGCTGGCCAACTCGGCGATCGGTAAAACGCCGGCCATGTAGGCGCTGCCTTTGAGCGTGTGCAGCGCGCGCAGCAATTCATCGCTGAAGGTCAGTGAGTCGATGTCATGGGCGGACTCAAGAAAACGATTGAGCGTTTCCAGATGGGTATGCGCTTCCTGACGAAATATCCCCAGCAACTGCGGGTCGAAGCCCTCTTCTACCGGGTCCTCCGGAGTCTGAACAACTGGCTCGGCATCAGCCGCCGTCACCGCCGCTTCGGGGTCCAGGCCTTGGGACAGTGCATGCGCACGTGCCGCCAGCTTGTCGACATCGTCGCGCTGACGCTGCACGTCTTCGGCGAAATCGCGTATCACGTCGGGCAGCAGCGTTTGCACATCGATCAACAGCTGGAGCACGGCAGCGTCAGGTTCGACGCTGTCTTCGAGTACGCGATTGAGCAGGTTCTCCACCGACCAGGCCAGCTCGCCCAAGATCAATGCGCGCACCATCCGCCCACTGCCCTTGAGCGTATGGAAGGCACGACGGATTTCAGTCAGGGCGGGGAAATCATCGGTATCCGCAAACCAGCGCGGCAAATAGTGGCGCAACGCGGCGAGCATTTCGTCGGTTTCTTCCAGAAACACATCACGCAGTTCATCATCCACCGCCTGTTCGCCTTTGGGCGGCGGCAGCAAGCTGGTAGGCACGTGGCGCGCCGGCGGGTTGATCGCCGAAACGGGGCTGGCCAGCACATCAGCGATGGTCTGGGTGGGGCTGACCAACGCCTCTCGGGCGCGCAGCTCAAGCATTTCCTGATCGCTGATGACTTCTTCCAGTACCGGCAGATCCACGATGCCGGGTGCAGGCGAGTATCCCAACCTGGCGAGGCTCTCCTGAGCCATGTCCAACACATGCTCGCCGGGGGCTTCCGGGTCCTCGGCCATGCGCTCGAGGTAATACTCGACGCCGGTAATAACGTCGGCGAGGCTGTCGAGCTGGCCCTGAGCCGGGCGATCTTCCTCGATCAGCAAGTGATCGAGGATGTAGTCGTTGCACGCTGACAACAGCCCGGACGCTCGCGCCAACGGGATCATCGCCAACGCACCGCGCACCTGCACCAGCAAAGCCGACAAGGGCTCCAGACGCTCGCGGTCCCAGTCGCCATCAATGTAATCGACGATCACATCCTTGGCCTGTTGCAGCACGACGCGGGCTTCCTTGATCACCAACTGGTGAATCTGGCTCAGGTCGGTGGTGGGCAAACGGCTCTCTTCGCGGCTGCTCTGATCAACCGTGCCAGCCATGCCCGCCAGCGTCGCCTCCACGTAAAGCAAGGCGCCGGCGACGTCCATCAAAGACGCGTCGCTGGCCTCGCGCTGGCCTTGAGCCAACCCCTGAACAACCGCCAACTGATCGATGATCACCTTGCGCGGCTGACCAAACCCCAGCACGGCAAGGGTATCGGCGATCTGCCGCAACGGCGGCAACAGCGTGTTGAGCTCACTGACGTGCTGGCGATTGCCACGCACGAAAACGTCCAGCCGCTCTTTGGTGCGGACCAACTCGTCACACAGGGCGACGATCACTGAGCGCATCGCGTCGCGATCCGGCCCGGCCATGCGTGCGCGCTCTTCATCCACGACCGCGCTGTGCGGCAGGGCGTCATCGAGTCCGTATTGCTCCTTCAGGTCGAGCATCTTTTGCGCTTTGCTGTCGGACTTGGCGATGTAAAACAGCAGGCTTTTGAGCAGCTCGTCCGGCGCCGGCTGGTTGATGCCCGCAATGCCCTGGTCGAGCAGACGCTTGAGTTCTTTGTCGGCATCTTTGAACAGGCTGCGCAACGCGGGGCTGTTGGCAAAGTTGCCACTGGCCATGGTTTCCACCAACGCGGAAGCGATACACCACAGCGCACCCAAGGGCGCGTCCTTGCACAACCACTCAAGCCGGGCGAAGACTTTGGTCATGTAGCCCAGCTGTTTTTGCAGATCTTGCTCGCGCAGCAGCCCGACGAGCGCGGTCTGCAGGGTCTGTCGCAATTTGCGCAACAGGGCAGGCAGCTCCGGGTTGTCGCGCAGAGCGAGCTTTTCAGCCTCCAGCGGCGGGACGATCAGCAGTTGCGGGGCGAACAGACTGGTTTCAGACAGCAGGCTCTCGCCACGCGCACTGCGCAGATCGTTGAGCAGCGGCAAGACCACCAACGGCAAATCGCGGCGTGCCGAGTGAATACGGTCCAGATAGATCGGCAGTTGCGTCAGCGCCAGCTTCAGCAACTGCACGGCTTCGGCGCGCTGGCCGACGCGATCCTGTTGCAGCGCCAACGCCAGTTGTTCGATTTCTTCGGCCAGCAGTGCTGCGCCGTAGAACTCGATCATCTGCAAACTGCCATGAACCTGATGAATGGCGTCCAGACAGCCGTCCATCGCCGTCGAGTCTTCCGGGCTCGCGACGAAGGTTTCCAGGTCCTGCCGGGCCTGCGTGAGGGTCTCGGCTATCTCGCCCTTGACCCACTCCAGGGCCACGTAGTCGTGCCGATCAGCCATGTTGACTCCGCTCAATACCCAAGGCGATCAAAGCCTGTCTCGGGTCGGCAAGGTGAAGCCCGAAACCGAACGCCGCATGTCACTGGCCATTTTCGCGAGGTTGCCCATGCTCTTGGCGGTGGCGGCAGTGCCGGAGGTGGTTTGGGTGGTGGTCTGCTGGATCACGGTCATCGTTTCGGCGATCTGTTGACCCAGCGCCGCTTGCTGCCCGGCTGCGTTGGTGATGCTTTCGATCAACGCCGCAAGCACTTTGGAAACGCCTTCGATTTCTTCCAGAGCAACGCCTGCATCCTGCGCCAGGCGTGCACCGCGTACCACTTCAGTGGTGGTCTGCTCCATGGAAATCACGGCCTCGTTGGTATCGTTCTGGATCGCCCGCACCAGGGTTTCAATCTGCTTGGTGGCTGACGACGAACGCTCCGCCAGCCGCTGTACTTCGTCGGCCACCACCGCAAAACCACGTCCAGCATCGCCCGCCATGGATGCCTGAATCGCTGCGTTAAGCGCCAAAATATTGGTTTGATCGGCAATGTCGTCGATCAGGCTGACAATGTCGCCAATCTCTTGCGAAGACTCGCCAAGGCGCTTGATGCGCTTGGAGGTGTCCTGAATCTGATCGCGAATATTGTCCATGCCGTTGATAGTGTTATGCACCACCTGATTGCCTTTGTTGGCAATGGCCACTGAGCGCTCGGCCACCCGGGAAGATTCCGTGGCATTGGCTGACACCTGATCGACCGAAGCTCCCATCAGGTTGACTGCGTTGGATGCCGCCGCAATTTGCAACGCCTGATGCTCGGACGCCGCGGCCAGTTGGGTGGCCGTGGTTTGCGTGTCCTTGACTGCGCCAAAGACTTGCTCGGCGGTAAGGTTGATAGTCGCCACCAGCTCACGCAGTTGGTCGATGGAATAGTTGATGGAGTCCGCGATGGCCCCGGTGAAGTCCTCGGTCACGGAGGCGGCCACCGTCAGGTCGCCATCGGCGAGGTCTTCGATTTCATCGAGCAACCGCATGATTGCCGTCTGATTGCGGTCGTTTTTCTCTGCGGTCTCGCGCAATTGCCGATTGGTTTCCCGGACCATCACCAGCCCGATCAGGATGATTGACCCCAGCGCCAACAGCCCGAGCACGTAGCCACCGTAGCTGTGCAGCACTCGTCCGCCTGCCATGTGCTCGAAGCTGTCGGCCAGCACCGAGGCCTCGTCAAGCAGGGTTTGCGACAGGTTGAAGATGTTGCTGGCAGCCTCACGTACATCGAGCAACTCGGGGGACGTCTCGAGAATCTCATCCACCGAACCTGACACGAACTGGAACAGCTCGGCGATCTCGGCCAGTCGCGCGCGGGCGTCACGGTCTTCGACCTGGGTGATTTTCAGCGCTGGATTGCCTTCGAGCATGCCACTCAATACGCGACCAAACTGATTGGCGTCGCGGCCAAAGGCATCGGCGGCCTGCACAGCGGTTTCATCGCCGGAGAGCACGGTATTGACAGCGCCGAGGATACGTTCGGCGAGCAAGGACTGGCGTTGGGCCAACGCGACTTGACTTGCGGGCGCCCGGGTTTGCAGAAGGATATCGACGACTTTCTCGGACTCGACCTGCAACTGGGGAATGGTTTCGGCAAGCGTCGCAGCCACCTGATGCAGAGAAAGCACGGTTTGCTCGCGAGACAGGATCACGTCGGTGCTTTTGCGCAGGTTTTCCCAGTCGTTCTGCACATCCTTGAGTTCGCCCTCGACATTGGCAGGCGCAGCGGGCAACCCGGTTTTGGGATCGCCCTTTTTCAGGTGCTGCCAGCGCAGGTCGAAGTCATTGCGCGCATCGGCCAGCAACTTGAAGGCGGCTGCCTTGCCAGCAGCGGCTTCGGTGGCGTTCTTGGCAATGCGCTGAGACAGGACGCGCAACTCGCCAGCGTGGCCGATGTACTGCTTGTCATAGTTCGACTGCGTGCTCAGGTAAGCGAAGTTGGCAAACAGCAACATGATGAAAATGATCAAGGCCACGAACAGGCCAAGAATCAGCGACCGGCTGCGCGCGCCTTCGAGTGATTTGCCGACATTACTCATAATTCAGGCCCCCGCCTGGCCCCCACAGAATTCGGGTGTTGGAAACGGATGAGCACAGTATTGATTCGTCCCATTACAGCGCAACGTCCATGAAGCCCGGCGATTGCACGAGCTTTTCAGGGCTGAACACCAGCCAGGCCTGCTCACGCAAAAATTGCCCCTGCACGAACGGCGCGACCGCTGGATCACAATTGCCTGGCGTGTCGGGCATCAGGCTGCGCTCATTGAAGTGCTGCACGCCCAATACTTCATCCACCAGCAGCCCGGCAAACACGTCGTGGTGGTCGATCACCAGAACACGCCGCTGTTTGCGCAGGGCTGAAAGCTCCTGACCGAAGAACGCGCACAAGTCCATGATCGGCAGCAGCCGTCCACGCAGATTGGCCACGCCCTTGATCCACGGCTTTACGCCCGGCAATGCCGCGAAGCGAGGCTCGTGAAGGATTTCACCCACCTCCCCCATCGGCGCGACGTAGAGGCGCTCGCCCATGCGAAAACCGATGCCGCTCCAGCCTTGCTGACGGGTCTCCTGCAAAGGCAAACCCGCTGCAAGCGAACGGCATCGCTGGTCGATATCGAGCAGCAGTTGGAAGGCGGTCTGAGACTGAGCCATGGCTACCTGCCGGCGATCAGCCTGCAAGAACCGCGTTCAGGGTTTTCATGAGTGTTTCTTCGTCCACGGGCTTGGTCAGATAGTCCCGCGCGCCCTGGCGCTTGCCCCAGACCTTGTCAGTCTCCTGATCTTTGGTGGTAATCATGATCACCGGGATCATGTTGGTGTCAGCGTCTTTGGTCAGCTGACGGGTCGCCTGAAAGCCGTTGAGGCCGGGCATGACGATGTCCATCAACACCGCATCAGGTTTTTCCTGACGTGCCAGTGCGACACCGTCCGCACCGTTTTCGGCCTTCAGCACCTCATGCCCGTGCTTTTCAAGCATGCCGGTCAGTTTGTACATTTCGGTCGGCGAGTCATCGACGATCAGAATTCGAGCCATGGTGTTTCCCCATAGGAACAGCCGCCCATCAACAGTGGGTCAGTTTTAAGATAGTTGTTGTTCTACTGCGACGAAACCCGGCACATGCGCCTTGATCGCGCTCAGCAGTTCTTCCTTGCTAAAAGGCTTGGTCAAAAACTGATCAGAGCCGACGATCCTACCCTTGGCTTTATCAAAGAGTCCGTCCTTGGATGACAACATGATCACCGGCGTCGATTTGAATGCCCGGTTGTTTTTGATCAGCGCACACGTCTGGTAGCCGTCGAGGCGGGGCATCATGATGTCGACAAAGATGATTCGCGGATGGTTATCGGCAATCTTGGCCAGCGCGTCGAAACCGTCGATGGCGGTAATAACCTCACACCCGACGTTTTTCAACAGCGTCTCGGCGGTACGACGAATCGTGCGGGAATCGTCGATGACCATTACTTTCAATGGGGCTGAATGCTGTTCCATGTCTGCTCTACCCTCGCCGCGGCGAATCGAATGGCTCGCCTTGCGCCGGGTGTATGGTAAGGGACGGGATCGTCAAACCCCGATCTAGACGGGTCAAAGGCAATAGGCACAAGGCCAGATGCCGAGCCTTTTTAGCACACTCTCCAGACGCAATCCATAAAGCGTGTGCCCCTTGACCCCGAGCATCCACAGCGCCACCCTGACGCCTATTTTCAGGCCATTGCGGCCATTACCGACCAGAGGATATTGCCCATGAGCGTTCGCCTAGGAATTGTCATGGACCCCATCGAGCGCATCTCCTATAAAAAGGACAGCTCGCTGGCCATGCTCCTTGCAGCGCAAGCGCGCGGATGGTCGCTGTTCTACATGGAGCAGCACGATCTTTACCAGGACGCGGGCCAGGCCCGTGCGCGGATGAAGCCGCTGAAAGTGTTTGCCGATCCGGCGCACTGGTTTGAGCTGGAGGCTGAAGTCGACAGCGGTCTGGACGATCTGGACGTGATCCTGATGCGCAAGGATCCGCCGTTCGACATGGAGTTCGTGTACTCCACTTACCTGCTGGAGCAAGCCGAGCGTGCTGGCGTGCTGGTGGTCAACAAGCCGCAGAGCCTGCGTGACTGCAATGAAAAACTGTTTGCCACGTTGTTCCCGCAGTGCACGCCGCCGACAGTGGTCAGCCGTCGCTCGGACATTCTGCGTGAGTTCGCTGCCAAGCACGGCGACGTCATCCTCAAGCCGCTGGACGGCATGGGCGGCGCGTCGATCTTCCGTCATCGCGCAACAGATCCAAACCTGTCGGTGATCCTGGAAACCCTGACCAAACACGGCCAGGAACAAATCATGGCTCAGGCGTATCTGCCAGCGATCAAGGATGGCGACAAACGCATCCTGATGGTGGACGGTGAGCCGGTGCCGTATTGCCTGGCCCGTATTCCGGCGGCTGGTGAAACCCGCGGCAACCTGGCGGCCGGCGGCCGTGGCGAGGCGCGTCCGCTGACGGACCGTGATCGCTGGATCGCTGCCCAGATCGGCCCGACCCTGCGAGAAAAAGGCCTGCTGTTTGTCGGGCTCGATGTCATTGGCGAGCACTTGACTGAAATCAACGTCACCAGCCCGACCTGCATTCGCGAAATCGACAACGCGTTTGGTACCGACATTGGCGGGATGTTGATGGACGTGATCGAGAAGAAGCTCAAAGCACGCGCATGACTTGTAGGAGCGCGCTTGCCCGCGATTGCGGTTTGTCTGTCACATATTCGTGTCTGACACACCTTAATCGCGGGCAAGCGCGCTGCTACAACCGTGGACCATGCGTCCGGGTCTCCACTAATCGATCTGTCCGCATCAAAGCCCTGATATCGGCAAACAGTGCGTTATCATGCGCGGCCCGAATGACGCCCTAGGTTGGTTTGCAATGCTGGCTTTTGTGATCCCGGATCGCCAATGAACGCTGTGGTCGACAACGATCTTCCCCCGGCGCTCGCGCGTACCGCTGTGCGGCCCGCCGACAGACTGGGTTTTACGCTGCTCATTGCTGCGCTTGTCCACCTGGCGCTGATCCTTGGCGTGGGTTTTACCTACGTCAAACCTGAAACCATCAGCCAGACCCTCGAAATCACCCTCGCGCCATTCAAAAGCGACATCAAACCCAAGGATGCTGATTTTCTCGCTCAGGAAAACCAGCAAGGCAGCGGCACACTCGACAAGAAAGCCGTGCCCAAAGTCACCGAAATCGCGCCGTACCAGGACACCCAGATCAATAAAGTCACGCCGCCTCCTTCCTCCAAACCGGTGGTCAAGCAGGAAGCGCCGAAGACGGCCGTCGCCACCAAGGCCCCGGCCAAAGAGAAGACCGCCGCCAAGCGCGAAGAGGTCAAGCCTGAAGAGGACAAAAAAGCTGCGCCGACCTTCGACAGCGCTCAACTCAACAATGAAATCGCCAGTCTTGAGGCCGAACTTTCGAACGAGCAACAGGCTTACGCCAAGCGTCCGAAAATTCATCGTCTGAGCGCTGCGTCGACCATGAAAGACAAGGGCGCCTGGTACAAGGAGGACTGGCGCAAGAAGATCGAGCGCGTCGGCAACCTCAATTACCCCGAAGAAGCCCGACGCAAACAGATTTATGGCAGCTTGCGCATGATGGTTTCCATTAATCGCGATGGCTCGTTGTATGAAGTGTTGATTCTGGAGTCATCTGGCCAGCCGTTGCTGGATCAGGCGGCGCAGAAGATCGTGCGGCTGGCGGCGCCGTTTGCACCGTTCACCGGCGATCTCGCCGACATCGACCGGCTGGAGATCATCCGCACCTGGAAGTTTGCGCGCGGGGATAAGCTGTCCAGTAATTAGCAATTGATGAACCCTGTAGGAGCGCGCTTGCCCGCGATTGCGGTGGATCAGGCAAAAAAAAGCTGGTTGGCTCAACGCAATCGCGGGCAATCGCGCTCCTACAATGAAAGCTACACCCCAGATATTAAAACCGGTTGGATCTGCCAGTTGTCAGCGCTGGCCCACGACGCCACACTAGGGCTCATGAAAAACGTCACTCCGTCCTACCTCAAGCATCAGTTTCTGATCGCCATGCCCCACATGCACGACCAGAATTTCGCGCACACCTTGACCTACGTCGTCGAGCACAACGCCAATGGCGCCATGGGATTGGTAATCAACCGCCCGCAGAGCCTGTCACTGGCGGACATTCTCGAACAGCTGCGACCGGAGTTACCGGCGTCAGCGCACTGCCAACACATCCCTATTCATATCGGCGGTCCGGTTCAAACCGACCGTGGCTTCGTCTTGCACCCGCCCGGGCAAATCTTTCAAGCCACCGTCGATCTGGGCGGTGTCGCGCTGTCGACCTCGCAAGACGCGCTGTTTTCGATTGCAGACGGCTACGGCCCTGATCAGAATTTGATCACTCTGGGCTATGCCGGATGGGACGCAGGCCAATTGGAGGCAGAATTTGCCGCCAATGCCTGGCTCAACTGCCCGTTCGATCCTGCCATCCTGTTCGACGTCGACAGTGAACTGCGCCTCGACGCAGCCGCCGCCAAGCTGGGCATCAACCTGAACCTGCTGACAAGCCAGGCGGGGCACGCCTGATGGCTGGCATGCGCCTGTTGCTGGGCTTCGACTACGGCACCAAACAGATCGGCGTTGCGGTCGGCCAGGTGATCACCGGCCAGGCTCGCGAGCTATGTACTTTGAAGGCGCAGAACGGCGTTCCGGACTGGGACAAGGTTCAGGCGCTGATCACCGAATGGAAACCCGACGCGATTGTAGTCGGCCTGCCGCTGAACATGGACGGTACGCCGAGCGACATGAGCGCCCGCGCCGAAAAGTTCTCGCGCAAGCTCAATGGCCGATTCAACCTGCCGGTCTACACCCACGATGAGCGCCTGACGACATTCGAAGCAAAGGGCGAGCGCATGGCACGAGGCGGCCAGCGCGGCAGTTATCGGGACAACCCGGTGGATGCAATCGCGGCTGCGCTATTGCTGCAAGGCTGGCTGGAAGCCAACACCGCGCTGTTCAACGTCTGACGCATTAGCTGTACCGAATCGAGATTTAGCCTGAGTGTCGCGCCAGAGCGCGCCCGGGCACCTGAAGGAGCAACCATGAGCCTGCCGAACCCCGCCGACCTGATCAGCCAGATGGCCATCGATCTGTCGGCGCACCTGAATAAACGTGAAATAAGCGAGCCACGCTTCATCGGCATTCGTACCGGCGGCGTGTGGGTTGCGCAGGCGCTGCTGCAAGCGCTGGGCAACGACTCTGCGCTTGGCACGCTGGATGTTTCTTTCTATCGCGACGACTTCAGCCAGAACGGCCTGCACCCTCAGGTTCGTCCGTCCGAGCTGCCGTTCGAGATCGAAGGTCAGCATTTGATTCTGGTCGATGACGTGTTGATGAGCGGGCGCACCATCCGTGCCGCACTGAACGAACTTTTCGACTACGGCCGCCCTGCGAGCGTGACGCTGGTGTCACTGCTGGACCTGGACGCCGGAGAGCTGCCGATTCGTCCCAACGTGGTCGGCGCAACGCTTTCGCTCGCGGCCCATGAGCGTGTGAAGCTGTCCGGCCCAACGCCGCTGACGCTTGAGCTGCAAGACCTCTCTACTGATTCCGCCGCCCTCTAGCCGCCCTTTAACACGAGTCCTTTGCGATGACGCCTCTCGACGCCAAGCGCCCGCTGCAGATCAACCATCTGGGTCAGCTGCAGCATTTCCTCTCGCTCGACGGTTTGCCCCGCGAGCTGCTCACCGAAATCCTCGACACCGCTGACTCGTTTCTTGAGGTCGGTGCGCGGGCGGTGAAAAAAGTCCCGCTGTTGCGCGGCAAGACGGTGTGCAACGTGTTCTTCGAGAACTCGACTCGCACCCGGACCACGTTTGAGCTGGCCGCACAGCGGCTGTCGGCGGACGTCATCACCCTCAATGTGTCGACATCTTCCACAAGCAAGGGCGAGACGCTGTTCGACACGCTGCGCAACCTGGAAGCCATGGCCGCCGACATGTTCGTGGTACGTCACGGCGACTCCGGCGCGGCGCACTTCATCGCAGAGCATGTCTGCCCCGAGGTCGCGATCATCAACGGCGGCGACGGACGGCACGCGCACCCGACCCAAGGCATGCTCGACATGCTGACCATTCGCCGCCACAAAGGCAGCTTCGAGAACCTTTCGGTGGCCATTGTTGGCGACATCCTGCACTCACGCGTTGCGCGGTCGAACATGATCGCGCTCAAAGCACTGGGCTGCCCGGACATCCGCGTGGTCGCGCCCAAGACGCTGCTGCCCATCGGCGTCGAGCAATACGGCGTGAAGGTTTACACCGACCTGGCTGAAGGCCTGAAAGACGTGGACGTGGTGATCATGTTGCGCTTGCAGCGCGAGCGCATGTCGGGCGGGCTGCTGCCCAGCGAGGGCGAGTTCTACCGCCTGTTCGGCCTGACCACTGCGCGGCTGGCTGGCGCCAAACCCGATGCCATCGTCATGCACCCCGGCCCGATCAATCGTGGCGTGGAAATCGAGTCGGCCGTTGCCGACGGCGCGCACTCGGTCATCCTCAATCAAGTCACGTACGGCATTGCCGTGCGCATGGCCGTGCTGTCCATGGCCATGAGCGGGCAAACCGCGCAACGTCAGTTCCAGCAGGAGAACGCCCAGTGAAGTTCAGTATCCTCGGCGCTCGCGTCATTGACCCTGTCAGCGGTCTGGATCAAGTCACCGATCTCCACCTGGAAGCCGGCAAGATTCTGGCCTTTGGCGCAGCGCCTACCGGTTTCGAGCCCTCGGAGACCATTGATGCCCACGGCTTGATCGCCGCACCTGGCCTGGTGGATCTCAATGTGTCCCTGCGCGAACCGGGCTACAGCCGCAAAGGCAGCATCGCCAGCGAAACCCTCGCCGCCGCAGCCGGTGGTGTGACCAGCCTGTGTTGCCCGCCACGCACGAAACCGGTGCTGGACACTTCCGCTGTCGCCGAGTTGATTCTCGACCGGGCGCGTGAGGCCGGCCACAGCAAAGTGTTCCCGATTGGCGCCCTGAGCAAAGGCCTGGAAGGCGAGCAGTTGGCTGAGCTGATCGCGCTGCGCGATGCGGGTTGCGTAGCGTTTACCAACGGCTTGGTGAGCTTTCGCAGTAATCGCACGCTGTGCCGGGCGCTGGAGTACGCCGCAACCTTTGATTTGACGGTGATCTTCAATTCTCAGGACTACGACCTGGCGGAGGGCGGCCTGGCTCACGATGGCCCAACGGCGGCGTTCCTGGGTCTGGCCGGCATCCCGGAGACGGCTGAAACCGTGGCGCTGGCGCGCGACTTGTTGCTGGTCGAACAAAGCGGCGTGCGGGCGCATTTCAGCCAACTGACCACAGCAAGGGGGGTGGAGCTGATTGCACAGGCTCAGGCCCGTGGGTTGCCCGTCACGGCCGATGTGGCGCTCTACCAGCTGATTCTGACGGACGAGGCGCTGATCGACTTCTCCAGCGTCTACCACGTGCAGCCGCCCCTGCGCACCCGTGCCGACCGCGACGCGCTGCGTGAAGGCGTGAAATCGGGTGTGATTCAGGCGATTTCCAGCCATCACCAACCCCATGAGCGTGACGCCAAACTCGCGCCGTTCGGTGCAACCGAGCCCGGCATGAGCAGCGTTGAGCTGCTGTTGCCACTGGCGATGACATTGGTCGAAGACGATTTGCTGGATCTGCCGACGCTGCTGTCGCGCCTCAGTGCCGGGCCTGCCGCCGCGTTGCGCCTGCCTGCCGGAAAGCTGGCAGCGGGTTTGCCGGCAGACCTGGTGCTGTTCGACCCGACAGCCTCAACGGTTGCGGGGGAAAAGTGGCTGTCCAAAGGCGAAAACTGCCCATTCCTCGGCCATTGCCTGCCCAGCGCAGTGAAGTACACGTTCGTGGATGGCCGGATCAGCTACACCGCGTAAGCTCCCGGCATAACCCTTGTAGGAGCGCGCTTGCCCGCGATAGCAGTGTGTCAGACCACATCGAGATTGGATGAGCTGACGCAATCGCGGGCAAGCGCGCTCCCACAGGCGTACGACGGGTCGATCACCGCCGGGCATTCTTCATCGAAATCTGGTCGTTCATCGTCCAGAAGTCATAAAGCACCCCGATCAGGAACAACCCACCTGTCAGCGCATAAATGATCCCGGTGATCCATTTGCCCTGATACATACGGTGCACGCCGAACACGCCCAGAAAGGCCAACAGAATCCAGGCGACGCTGTAATCGGTTGAGCCGGCGTTGAATCGCAGGTCTGCCTGACGGTCCATCGACGGGATGAGGAATACGTCGATCAGCCAACCAATCCCAAACAACCCCAGCGTGAAAAACCAGATCGTTCCGGTCACCGGTTTGCCGTAATAGAAGCGATGCGCGCCGGTAAATCCGACAATCCAGAGCAGGTATCCCAAGATCTTGCTGTGAGTGTCGTGACGTTGTGCATCCACTTGATAGGTATTCATCGGCGGCCTCGTTTGTGCTGATAGAAAAAAATAGACGTAAAGTTTGTGACTTTTGTGACCTGTTCCGACGTATGGCGGGAACCTCTCAGTCATTCGGCAAACCCTTGTAACTAAAGGGGTTACTCATTGGTTTGTGACAGTTTTAGTGTCAAAACTGACCCGCAGGGCAGTAAATGATTCGACAAGCGGGTCCGAAACAGCAAAAAAAGCTGTTATAAAGTTTCGCGCTGACCAACATGAGCCCTGCCTAATGCGTCCATTTTTCAAGACATGGCTAACCATTTGCCTATTTGTGCCACTGGCCGCCCACGCCACCAACCGTGAGCAACCGTTACCCTCCAGCTTCAACGGCTTCACCGCCAAGACCCAGTCTTCGGAGACAGTAACGCGCAACATCGCCGCTCAACGGGCCGCGATGGCTGCACTGGAAGAGACCGCCGCTCCACTGGCGACCTCCAAGCGTAAAACGCGCAATGGCAAGACGTCCAATCGTCCGTCTTCCCACAAAGTGTCCAAGAATACCGTGGCCCTCGCCAGCATGGCGCCGGGTAACACCAAACAAAGCAGCACCGTCGTCAATCGCGCCATGAACGCCATCGGTACTCCCTATCGTTGGGGCGGCACTAGCCCGACAAAAGGGTTCGATTGCAGCGGTCTGGTTAAATATGCGTTTAACAACGTGAGCGAAGTCGATTTGCCGCGCACCTCCAATGCCATGGCCGAAGGTCACGGGCAGAAGGTTGATCGCAAGGACTTGAAGCCGGGCGACTTGTTGTTCTTCAACATCAAGAGCCGCACGGTGAACCATGTCGCGATTTACCTGGGCGATGGCCAGTTCGTACACGCGCCGCGTCGTGGCAAGTCGGTCACGGTCGACACGCTGAACAAGCCGTATTGGGACAGCCATTACGTGGTTGCCAAACGTGTCTTGCCGAAGCAACCGCCTTCGTCGCGCAAGCCAACGGCGCGTTTGGCGCAGCGTTAACACCGTGCCGATTTGACGTGATTGTGGGAATTGTGGGAGGGAGCTCCTTCCCACATTGATTGATTCGTGTGCGTAAAACGCCTGACAACTAGAAATTGTCGGGCGTTTTTGCTTTCTCGCGGGCGCTTTCTCGCGTGATGATGCCTTTGCTGACCAGGTCCTTGAGGCACATGTCCAGCGTCTGCATCCCAAGCGCCCCGCCAGTCTGAATCGACGAATACATCTGCGCGACCTTGTCTTCGCGGATCAGGTTTCGGATCGCCGACGTGCCGATCATGATCTCGTGAGCCGCCACTCGCCCGCCGCCCACCTTCTTCAGCAGCGCCTGCGACACGATTGCGTGTAGCGACTCAGACAGCATCGAACGAATCATCGACTTCTCCTGCGCCGGGAACACATCGACGATGCGGTCGATACTTTTCGCCGCCGACGTGGTGTGCAGCGTGCCGAAGACAAGGTGGCCAGTCTCGGCAGCGGTCAGCGCCAGCCGGATCGTTTCCAGGTCTCGCAGCTCGCCCACCAGAATCACGTCAGGGTCTTCGCGCAGCGCCGACCGCAACGCCTCGGAAAAACCGTGGGTGTCGCGGTGCACCTCGCGCTGGTTGATCAGGCTCTTCTTGGATTCGTGAACGAATTCGATAGGGTCTTCAATCGTGAGGATATGGTGATGTTTGTTGGCATTGAGGTAATCGACCATCGCCGCCAGCGTCGTCGACTTGCCCGAGCCGGTCGGCCCGGTAACCAGAACCAGCCCGCGCGGCACGTCGGTAATCTTGCGAAACACTTCTCCCATCCCCAGGTCTTCCATACTCAGGACCTTGGACGGGATGGTTCGAAACACAGCGCCTGCGCCCCGGTTCTGGTTGAACGCGTTGACCCGAAAGCGCGCGACGCCTGGCACTTCGAACGAGAAGTCCGTTTCCAGATCTTCTTCGAAGTCCTTGCGCTGCTTGTCATTCATGATGTCGTAGATCAGCCCTTGAACCTGTTTCTGGTCCAGTGGCGGCAGGTTGATTCGCCGCACATCGCCGTCGACCCGAATCATCGGCGGCAGACCAGCCGAGAGGTGTAAGTCCGACGCGCCTTGCTTGGCACTGAAGGCAAGCAGCTCGGTAATATCCATACAGCTCCTCATCACATAGAATGCCGCAGACTTTACCCCTGCTGGCGCAAATCAATGTCCACGATAGCAGAGAACATTTCAACGCTCAGTGAGCAAATTCAAGCCGCTGCGCATGCGGTGCAGCGCGACCCGGCGTCCGTTGGGCTGCTCGCGGTGAGCAAGACCAAACCGGCAAACGACCTGCGTGAAGCATATGCGGCCGGTTTGCACGATTTCGGCGAGAACTACCTTCAGGAAGCCCTGAGCAAACAGCTCGAATTGGCCGACCTGCCCTTGATCTGGCATTTCATCGGCCCCATTCAATCGAACAAGACGCGCGCTATCGCCGAAAACTTCGCTTGGGTGCATTCCGTGGACCGTTTGAAAATCGCTCAACGGCTGTCCGAACAGCGCCCCGCTGAACTGCCGCCGCTTAACATTTGCATCCAGGTCAACGTCAGCGGCGAGGACAGCAAGTCAGGCTGCACACCACAAGATTTGCCCGCACTGGTCGATGCCATTTGCGCCCTGCCCAATCTGAGACTGCGCGGCCTGATGGCAATTCCGGAACCCACAGACAATCACGACGAACAGAACGCAGCTTTTGCCACCGTTCGCACGCTGCAGGACTCACTAAAGCTGCCACTCGACACGCTTTCCATGGGCATGAGCCACGACCTGGAGGCTGCCATTGCTCAAGGCGCTACCTGGGTTCGGATCGGTACTGCCCTGTTTGGCGCCCGTGATTACGGCCAGCACTAACCCTTTGCCCCACAGGAATTCGTTCATGAGCAAGACTCGCATCGCATTCATCGGCGCAGGCAACATGGCCGCCAGCCTGATTGGCGGCCTGCGCGCGCAAGGCGTCGAACCCGATCTGATCCGCGCCAGCGATCCCGGCGAAGAAACCCGCGAGCGCGTGTCGACCGAACATGGCATCAAGGTGTTCGCAGACAATGCTCAGGCTGTCGAGGACGCGGACGTAGTGCTGTTGGCGGTCAAGCCGCAGATGATGAAAACCGTCTGCGAAGTCTTGCGCCCGCACCTCAAGCCCAATCAGTTGATGGTCTCGATTGCCGCAGGTATCACCTGCGCGAGCATGAAGATCTGGCTGGGCGAGCAGCCCATCGTGCGCTGCATGCCCAACACGCCGGCGCTGTTGCGTCAGGGCGTGAGCGGCTTGTACGCAACCTCAGAAGTCAGCGCTGCGCAACGTGATCAGGCCGAGGCGCTGCTGTCGGCCGTGGGCATCGCGCTTTGGCTGGACGAGGAACAACAACTGGACGCCGTGACAGCGGTGTCTGGCAGCGGGCCGGCTTACTTCTTTCTGTTGATCGAAGCGATGACAGCTGCGGGCGTGAAGCTTGGTCTGCCTGCCGACGTTGCGGGCAAACTGACGCTGCAAACTGCGCTGGGTGCAGCGCTGATGGCTACCGGCAGCGATGTCGATGCCGCCGAACTGCGCCGCCGCGTTACTTCACCTGCAGGCACTACCGAAGCTGCAATCAAATCATTCCAGGCCAACGGATTCGAAGCCATCGTCGAAAACGCACTCAGTGCCGCCGCCCACCGCTCTGCCGAAATGGCCGAAGTTCTGGGCAAATAAGGAGAAGTCTATGAATGCACTCACTGGCGCTACGGTGTTCGTTGTACAAACGCTGATCAGCCTTTACCTCGCCATCGTTCTGCTGCGCTTCGTGCTACAGCTGGTCAAGGCTAACTTTTACAACCCGCTGAGCCAGTTCGCAGTGCGCGCCACGCAGCCGCTGCTGAAGCCGATTCGCCGCATCGTGCCGAGCGTATTTGGGCTTGATACCTCGTCCCTGTTGCTGGCCATCGTCATTCAGGCGCTGTTGATGGCCTTTGTGCTGATGATGACCTACGGCACGATTGGCGATATTCCTCACTTGTTCATGTGGTCGATCCTGGGCGTCACTTCATTGCTGCTGAAGATCTTCTGGGTGGCGATGATCATCATGGTGATCGTGTCCTGGATCGCACCGGGCAGCCATAACCCGGCGGCAGAACTCGCTTACCAGATCAGCGAGCCGATCCTTGCGCCGTTTCGCCGCATCATCCCCAATCTGGGCGGCATGGACATTTCGCCGATCTTCGCGTTTCTGGCCATTCAGGTGGTGCAGTCCTACCTTATGCCACAACTGGCAGCTTACGCCGGCATGCCGCAGGAGCTGTGGCGGCTGATCTGATCCAATCCTGTAGGAGCGCGCTTGCCCGCGATGGCGGCGACACAGCCGATGCATCTCTATCGGTAAATACATCGCAATCGCGGGCAAGCGCGCTCCTACAAAAACAGCGCAGTTACCATGCTTGTTGCCGCTACCCCCGGCGGTCTTTAGACTTACGCCTCATTTAACGAGAGCAGGGTCGATGTCCACGGTCTTTCCCGAAGATTCTGTCGGTCTGGTTGCGCCGCAACTGGCGCATTTCAGCGAGCCACTGGCACTGGCCTGCGGTCGATCATTGCCGGCCTACGACCTCGTTTACGAAACCTACGGCACCCTCAACGCAGCCCGCAGCAATGCGGTGTTGATCTGCCACGCGTTGTCGGGTCACCACCACGCGGCGGGCTATCACAGCAGCGAAGACCGCAAGCCAGGCTGGTGGGACAGCTGCATTGGCCCCGGCAAGCCTATCGACACCCGTCGCTTCTTCGTCGTAAGCCTTAACAACCTGGGCGGCTGTAATGGCTCCACAGGCCCTAGCAGCATCAACCCGGAAAACGGCAAGCCATTTGGCGCCGACTTCCCGGTCCTGACCGTAGAGGATTGGGTCAACAGCCAGGCGCTGCTGGCCGACACTCTCGGCATCGCGCAGTGGGCGGCCATCGTCGGCGGCAGCCTGGGCGGCATGCAGGCACTGCAGTGGACCATCAGCTACCCGGACCGCGTGCGTCACTGCCTGGCTATTGCGTCAGCGCCCAAGCTGTCGGCGCAGAACATCGCGTTCAACGAGGTCGCGCGTCAGGCGATCCTCACCGACCCCGAGTTCCACGGCGGCTCGTTCCAGGAGAATGGAGTGATTCCCAAGCGTGGCCTGATGCTGGCGCGCATGGTCGGGCACATCACCTATTTGTCCGACGACTCCATGGGCGAAAAATTCGGCCGCGGCCTCAAGAGCGAGAAGCTCAACTACGACTTCCATAGCGTCGAGTTTCAGGTCGAAAGCTACCTGCGCTATCAGGGCGAAGAGTTCTCTGGCCGTTTCGACGCCAACACCTACCTGTTGATGACCAAGGCGCTGGACTACTTCGATCCGGCAGCCAATTTCAACGACGACCTGGCCGCAACGTTTGCCAACGCCAGTTCGAAGTTCTGCGTGATGTCATTCACCACCGACTGGCGTTTTTCGCCGGCGCGCTCGCGTGAGCTGGTCGATGCGCTGATGGCGGCCAAAAAAGACGTCTGCTATCTGGAGATCGATGCGCCGCAGGGCCACGACGCCTTCCTGATCCCGATTCCGCGCTACTTGCAGGCCTTCTCCAGCTACATGAACCGAATTGAGATCTGAGGACACCATGAGAGCCGACCTGGACATCATCCAAGACTGGATTCCTGCCGGCAGCCGCGTGCTCGACCTCGGTTGCGGCGACGGTGAGCTGCTGGCCTGGCTGCGCGACAACAAACAGGTGACCGGTTACGGCCTGGAAAACGACGCCGAGAACATTGCGCGCTGCGTGGCCAAGGGCGTCAATGTGATCGAACAGGATCTGGACAAGGGCCTGGGCAACTTCGCCAGCAACAGCTTCGACGTCGTGGTCATGACCCAGGCGCTGCAAGCGGTGCATTACCCGGACCGCATCCTCGACGAAATGCTGCGTGTCGGTCGCCAGTGCATCATCACCTTCCCCAACTTCGGTCATTGGCGCTGCCGCTGGTATTTAGCGAGCAAAGGGCGAATGCCGGTGTCAGAGTTTTTGCCCTACACCTGGTACAACACGCCGAACATTCACTTCTGTACGTTCGAAGACTTCGAAGCGCTGTGCCGGGGACGTCAGGCAAAGGTCATTGATCGGCTGGCTGTCGATCAGCAGCACCGGCATGGCTGGGCAAGCAAACTGTGGCCTAACCTGCTGGGTGAAATTGGTATTTACAGGGTCAGCAGCCCTGGCTTGCAGGACCACCAGATCGCGATCTGATCCTGTACAGCGCTCCCGAAACAAGGAGAACGATCATGCGTCGCCTGACTGCGTTGCTTTGTGCCCTCTTCGTGCTCGCGCTGGCCGCGCCTTTGATGGCCGCCGACAATGCGAAGCCGGAGAGACAGGAGCAATTCGGCGACCTGACCGTTCACTACAACGCTTTTGCGTCAGGCAATCTGCAACCGTCCATCGCTCAGGAAGCCGGTGTCATTCGCAGTAAAAGCCAGGGTGTGCTCAACATTGTGGCCATCAAGGATGGCAAGACAGTCCCGGCCAACGTGACGGGCTCGGTAAAAGACCTGACCGGTCGAAGCAAACCGCTGACGTTCAAGCAGAGCAACATGAGTGGCTCGGTCAATTACCTCGCACAGTTCGCGGTGGACCCTGACGCTTCAGCTATTTACACCTTCACGGTCAACGTGAAAGCAGGCGACGGCGACGCACATGCGTTCAGCTTCAACCAGGAAATCTTTTCGGACCAATAATGAAACTCACCCAGCTCGTATTGGCCAGCCATAACGCTGGCAAACTGAAAGAACTCCAGGCCATGCTCGGCAACAGCGTGCAGCTGCGCTCGGTGGGCGAGTTCAGCGCCGTCGAGCCAGAGGAAACGGGTCTGTCGTTCATTGAGAACGCGATCCTCAAGGCACGCAATGCGGCGCGGCTCTCCGGTCTGCCGTCCCTGGCGGACGATTCAGGGCTGGCGGTGGATTTTCTGGGAGGCGCGCCCGGGATTTACTCCGCACGTTATGCCGATGGTCAAGGCGATGCCGCCAACAATGCCAAGCTGTTGGAAGCATTGAAGGACGTGCCGGACGATCAGCGCGGCGCTCAATTTGTCTGCGTGCTGGCGCTGGTGCGGCATGCCGATGACCCGCTGCCGATTATCTGCGAAGGTCTGTGGCAAGGCCGGATCCTGCGAGCCGCACGCGGCGCAGATGGCTTCGGTTATGACCCGCTGTTCTGGGTGCCTGAGCGCGATTGCTCAAGTGCCGAACTGACTCCGGCCGGCAAGAACCTGCTCAGCCATCGTGCCCGCGCCATGGCGATTCTGCGACAGCGTCTGGGCTTGAAATGACCCAAGACTCCACCGCACGGCCTCTGTATCTCGGCGAGGCCGGATTTTCGTCAGAAGCACCACGCGCCGCGCTGCCTCAACTGCCACCGCTGTCGTTGTACATCCACATCCCGTGGTGCGTGCGCAAATGCCCGTATTGTGATTTCAATTCGCACACGGCAAGCCCCGTACTGCCTGAAGATGAATACGTCGACGCCCTGCTGGCGGACCTGGATCAGGATCTGCATCACGTTTACGGCCGCGAACTGACATCGATCTTCTTCGGCGGTGGCACCCCCAGCCTGTTCAGTGCCGATTCGCTGGGGCGCTTGCTGAAGGGCGTTGAACAGCGGATTCGTTTCGCGCCAGACATCGAAATCACGCTTGAAGCCAATCCCGGTACGTTCGAACAAGCCAAGTTCAGCGCGTATCGCGGGCTGGGCATCAATCGCCTGTCGATCGGGATTCAAAGCTTTCAGGAAGCCAAACTCAAAGCCTTGGGCCGAATTCACAATGGTGATGAAGCGGTGCGAGCGGCAGATATGGCGCGCAACGCTGGCTTCGATAACTTCAACCTGGATTTGATGCACGGGTTACCGGACCAGTCTCAAGACGATGCGCTGAGCGATCTGCGCCAGGCTATCGCGCTGGGCCCAACGCATCTGTCCTGGTATCAGCTGACGCTTGAGCCCAACACTGTGTTCTGGAATCAGCCGCCGGTCTTGCCCGAAGACGACACGCTCTGGGACATTCAGGAGGCAGGTCAGGCCCTGCTCGCGGAATACGGCTACGCGCAGTACGAGGTCTCGGCCTACGCCCAGCCGGGAAAACCCGCCCGGCATAACCTGAACTACTGGAGCTTCGGCGACTTTATCGGCATCGGTGCCGGTGCCCATGGCAAATTGAGCCACCCTGATGGCCGCATCGTGCGCACCTGGAAAACCCGTTTGCCGAAAGATTATCTAAATCCGGCCAAGCCTTTTCAGGCGGGGGAGAAAACACTCAACGCCGAAGAACTGCCGTTTGAGTTTTTGATGAACGCGCTGCGACTGACAAATGGCGTAGACGCTGCGCTGTTCCAGCAGCGCACCGGCCTGAGTGTCGAATCTCTGGCCAGCGCCCGCCAACAGGCCGAACAACGCGGCTTGCTGGAGACTGACCCGACACGTCTTGTCGCCACTTCACACGGCCAGCTGTTTCTCAATGATCTGCTGCAATACTTCCTCATTTAGGCTTCGTTAAGGACACTGCATGGACCTCATTCTCGACCTGCTCGCCACCGTCTCGCGCTGGAGCCGTAGCAATCTCTCAGAAATCGCGCTGGCCTTGGTGGGTTGTCTGTTGATCCTGTTTGGCGCTGACATCAAAGGCTGGATCGAAGGCCGCCTCAGCAGTTTTGCGGGCGCGTTGCGCATTCCGGTCATGGCGCTGCTCTGCACCATCGGCAGCGGCGCGGCGCTGATCTACGCCACGCCGTGGGTGGTGCGCGGCCTGAGCCAATTCAACAACTACAGCCTTGCACCGGTATTGCTGGTGGTTTTGGTACTGATTGGAGTGATCGCTGATCGCAAGTGATCGCGATTGCCGTCCGCCATCTGCTGGAGCGAATTCGTTCGCGAATAGATGGCTCGCGCGACGAAAATCTGTGGGCCTTACGGGACTCTCGCGAATGAATTCGCGCCTACAGGTGGTGCAATCATGAAAAAGGGGAAGCCGAAGCTTCCCCTTTTTTTCAGGCCAGATGCGGGTGCGCCGGGCCCGTAATGCGCACCTGTCAGCGGATGCTCTGGATGCTGCCTTTGTTGCCGGTCACTTTGACGTTCACCTGTTTGAAGATGAAGTAGTCCTTGACGGTGACTTCGTAGCGCGGTGCAACGATCAGGTCAGAGCCTGAAGATTTAACAGCTTTGTAGGCCGCTGCTGCTTTGGCATTGGCGACTGGATCCGGCAGCGGCAGGCCCATTGCGGAACCGCCGCCTGCACCGTAAGTGACGCCATCGGCGAACTGGTGGTCTCCACCGATGTTCAACCAGCCGAACAACACATTGGTCGACGACTCGCCGGTGATGGTTTCACCAACCTTCACATCAGCTTTCAGGTCGGTTTTAACTTCGCCCGAAAGGGGTGCAGCAGGTTGGCTCATGTTGTAGCTGACGCAGCCGCTCGTGGTAGCAATCAAGGTTGCAACCGCAGCCAGACCCATTAGTTTTTTCATTTTTTACACTCTCGCTAGGAAGAAAATATGCAACCGCGAGAGGGTATGTGGATGGTCGGATTAAAAACGCCGGACGCGTCTACCCGTGGGAGTGGATCACTCTCTAAAACAAGTAGGACTTTTCACACGAGAACGACCGAAGCGCGCCCGCTTGATAGCGGGCGCTTGATCCAGGAAGCAATCAGGACAGTTTTTCGAACTTCAAATCCCAAACGCCATGCCCGAGACGCTCGCCGCGGCGCTCGAACTTCGTAATAGGTCGCTCTGCAGGGCGCGGCACGCATTTACCATCTTCGGCCAGGTTGCGATAACCCGGCGCGACGTTCATCACTTCCAGCATGTACTCGGCGTAAGGCTCCCAATCGGTTGCCATGTGCAGTACGCCGCCGGGTTTCAACTTGGAGCGCACTAACTCGGCGAACTCTGCCTGGACGATACGACGCTTGTGGTGGCGTGACTTGTGCCATGGGTCCGGGAAAAACAGCATCAAGCGATCCAGGCTGTTATCCGCCACGCAGCGGTTGAGCACCTCAATCGCATCGCAGTCGTAGACCCTGAGATTAGTCAAACCTTGCGTCAGCACGCCATTGAGCAATGCGCCAACACCCGGCCGATGCACTTCAACGCCGATAAAATCATGCTCCGGCGCCGCTGCAGCCATTTCAAGCAGCGAATGGCCCATGCCGAAGCCGATTTCCAGCGTGCGTGGCGCAGAGCGGCCGAAGACCTGATCGAAGTCGACCGGAGACTCGGCCAGAGGCAGCACGAACAGCGGCGTGCCTTGATCCAGACCGCGTTGCTGGCCCTCGGTCATGCGGCCAGCACGCATCACGAAACTTTTGATGCGCCGATGCTGGCGCTCATCGCCTGCCGCACTTGCGTCTTCTTCTTTCATCACTTCTTCTTCGAGAAGTGGGTCTGGCGTTTGTGAGTCAATCATCAACAGGCTCTTACTTGATCAGGCCATCCAGCGGCGAGGACGCGCTGGCATAGAGTTTTTTCGGCATACGGCCAGCAAGGTACGCCATGCGACCTGCCAGAATTGCGTGCTTCATGGCTTCAGCCATCAACACCGGTTGCTGCGCATGGGCGATTGCCGAGTTCATCAGCACCGCCTCGCAGCCCAGTTCCATGGCGATGGTGGCGTCGGAGGCAGTGCCGACTCCGGCATCGACCAACACCGGGACTTTGGATTCTTCCAGAATGATCTGCAGGTTGTACGGGTTGCAGATCCCCAGCCCCGTGCCGATCAGTCCAGCCAGCGGCATGACTGCGCAGCAGCCGATTTCGGCCAGTTGCCGGGCGATGATCGGGTCGTCGCTGGTGTACACCATCACGTCGAAGCCGTCCTTGACCAGCGTTTCAGCGGCCTTGAGGGTTTCGATGACATTGGGAAAAAGGGTCTTCTGGTCGGCTAGCACTTCCAGCTTGACCAGGTTGTGACCGTCAAGCAGTTCACGAGCCAGGCGGCAGGTGCGAACAGCCTCGATGGCGTCGTAGCAACCTGCGGTGTTCGGCAGGATGGTGTAACGATCTGGCGGCAGGATATCGAGCAGGTTCGGCTCGTTCGGGTTCTGGCCCAGGTTGGTCCGGCGCACGGCAACGGTCACGATCTCCGCTCCCGAGGCTTCGATGGCCAAGCGGGTCTCTTCCATGTCTTTGTACTTGCCTGTGCCTACCAACAGGCGCGACTGGAAAGTCCGACCGGCCACGATGAAGGGCTTGTCGCTACGAACGTTGCTCATCGGAAATCCTCTTCAGGGTTGAGGTTTTTGCTGTTGCTGGATCGGTGCAGCGCCAGATGCTGATCTAGCCGCCACCGATCGCATGGACCACTTCGACCTGATCATCTTCGCGCAGGGACGTGGACGCATGTTGGCTGCGCGGGACGATGTCCAGATTGAGTTCGACCGCTATTCGCCGACCGGTGAGCTCAAGGCGGGTCAGCAGCGCCGCAACGGTTTCGCCGTCGGGCAGTTCATAGGGTTCGCCGTTCAACTGAATGCGCATGCGGGGTCGGCAGCCTTCATTTTAGAGGGCGAGCATTCTAGCCCGATCAGTCGGGCTGGACCAAGGCCAAGCCGCGCCATTCGTCTCGCGCGGCGTTGGTCACATGGTGCGCCGATCAGAGGGTTTCGACGCCCAACTGCCAGGCGGTCCAGCCCAGAATTGCCCAACCGAGCAAGAAGCACAGGCCACCAATCGGGGTGATGATGCCCAGCTTGGTGACACCGGTGAGGCTCAGCAGGTAAAGGCTGCCAGAGAACAGGATGATGCCCAGTGTGAAGGCGATGCCTGCGTAAGTGACCAGGCGTCCCTGGATCTGCATGGCCAGCAGCGCTACCCCGAAAAGCGCCAGCGCATGGATCAGTTGATACAAAACGCCTGTCTGGAAAATCGCCATGTATTCGGTGCTCAGGCGATTTTTGAGGATGTGAGCGCCAAACGCGCCGAGGGCAACGCCGGTGAAACCAAAGAAAGCAGCCAGCATCAGGAAGGTTCGAAGCATGTGGAACTCCAGTCAAAAATCATTCATTGGCGCATGGTCTGTATAATGGCCCGCTCGACAGGTTCGGCCAAGACATCTCTATGCTGCGTTTACTGCTTCAACGTGTTGTCAAAGTCCTGCTCTGGTTCGCCGCAGCGAGTGTCGTGCTGGTTCTGATTTTGCGGTGGGTGCCACCGCCGTTCACCGCGCTGATGGTAGAACGCAAGGTCGAATCGTGGTTCAACGGGCAACCCATTGACCTGCAACGAGACTGGGAACCCTGGGATAAAATCTCCGACGACCTGAAGATCGCCGTTATTGCCGGCGAAGACCAAAAGTTCGCCGAGCATTGGGGTTTCGACATCGATGCGATTCAGGCGGCACTGGCTCACAACGAGCGCGGCGGTTCGATACGCGGTGCCAGTACGTTGAGCCAGCAAGTGTCGAAAAACCTGTTTTTGTGGTCCGGCCGCAGCTACCTGCGCAAGGGGCTGGAGGCTTGGTTTACCGGCCTGATCGAAATCCTGTGGTCAAAACAGCGGATTCTTGAGGTGTACGTCAACAGCGTCGAATGGGATGACGGCGTTTTTGGCGCACAGGCAGCGGCGCAACATCATTTCAACGTCAATGCCAGTCAGCTCTCGACACAGCAGGCCAGTTATCTGGCGGCGGTACTTCCCAATCCTCGGGAATGGAGTGCAAGTCGACCCAGCAGCTATGTGTCGCGACGCGCTGGCTGGATTCGTCAGCAGATGCGGCAATTGGGCGGTGATGAGTATCTGACCGGACTCAATCACAGTCGGCGCTGGTAATCACATCCACCGCCAGCAAATCCCTCCTGATTGAAAATGATCGGCCAGCCTTCGGCAGAATCAAAAGCTTCAAGATCAAGCCTTTACGCCCGAGGGAAAAAATCAAAACCCAAGCGCACCAAAAATCCCTGTAGGAGCGTATGAGCAGCGCGAGGCCGCGATGGGCTGCACAGCGGCCCCAAGGATCAGCCACCTCGGCTGAGCCAGACACACCGAGTGCGTTGGATTTGCTGCCGGTTCCCGGCAGATCGTCGGTAAACGGAACGCCGCCCGGCCGGACTCCCACGCCTTCGGCAGAAGCAAAAGCCAAAAGCATGCATCACGGTTGCAGCGTTTTGATAACGCCTACAAAAAGTCGTAGCACCTCAAAAAAAAACGCCCCGATCAGATCGGGGCGTTTTCAGTTCTACCGTTTCGCGCTTACGCAGCGATGGAGACCTTTAGCTTGTTCATCGCGCTCTTCTCCAGCTGGCGAATACGCTCGGCCGAGACGTTGTACTTCTCTGCCAAGTCATGCAGCGTGGCCTTTTCCTCTGCCAACCAGCGCTGGTAGAGAATGTCACGGCTGCGGTCATCAAGGACGTTCAACGCTTCGTGCAGGTTCGCGGTGGACGTATCGGTCCAGTCGGAATCTTCCAGCTGACGCGCTGGATCGTAGCGATGATCTTCCAGATAGTTGGCAGGCGACTGGAACGCGCTGTCGTCGTCGGCTTCAGCAGCCGGGTCGAACGCCATGTCGTGACCGGTCAAACGGCTTTCCATCTCGCGAACTTCACGTGGCTCAACGCCGAGGCTTTCGGCCACACGATGCACTTCTTCGTTGTTCAGCCAGGCCAGACGTTTCTTCTGGCTGCGCAGATTGAAGAACAGTTTGCGCTGGGCCTTGGTCGTCGCGACTTTCACGATGCGCCAGTTGCGCAAGATGAATTCGTGAATCTCAGCCTTGATCCAGTGGACTGCAAAGGACACCAGACGAACACCCATCTCAGGGTTGAAACGCTTCACGGCTTTCATCAAGCCGACGTTACCTTCCTGGATGAGATCGGCCTGGGCCAAACCGTATCCGGAATAACTGCGTGCGATATGCACAACAAAACGCAGGTGGGCGAGCACCATCTGCCGAGCCGCCCCAAGATCCTGCTCATAATAGAGACTCTCGGCCAGTTCACGCTCCTGCTCAGGTGTCAGCAGCGGAATGCTGTTGACCGTGTGCACATAGGCCTCCAGGTTTGCACCCGGGACCAAGGCATAAGCAGGTTGCAAAGAAGTGGTCATACGAAAAAACCTCCGACTCACGTATTCGTGCAGTTCAGCACTGCGAAATTGACCGGGGACCGCTAAACAAGTTCCCTGAGCTGAAAAGTCAATAGATGAGACAAAATATACATGGACTAACTGAACAATAACTTAACGAGGTGCCAGCTCTCTCAAATGGCGCGCCACTGCAATCCACGCACCGATATACCCCAACAACACCGCCCCTAGCAATAGCGACAACCCGTCTGCGGGCGGCACTCCAGCCAGGGAGAAATTGCTGCCGTACAACCCGGCGAGCCTGACGACGGACTCGTTCAACCAGTTAAGGCCAAACGCCAAAACACCCCACGACAGGAGCCCTGCTCCCAGCCCGTACAGCGCGCCCATATAAAGGAAGGGCCTGCGCACGTAGCTGTCAGTGCCGCCCACCAGTTTAATGACTTCGATTTCCGTACGACGGTTCTCGATGTGCAGACGGATGGTGTTACCGATGACCAACAACAGTGCAAGCACCAGCAGTACTGTCAGGCCGAACACGAAGCGGTCACCCAGCTTGAGAATAGCCGCCAGTCGCTCTACCCAGACCAGATCCAGTTGAGCCTGCTGAACTTTGGGCAATTCGGCTAGACGCGTACGTAACGCCTCCAGCGCCGGTTTGTCAACTTCATCCGGAGTCACGACCACTACGCCCGGCAAAGGATTCTCAGGCAGCTCTTTCAAAGCCTCGCCCAGACCCGACTGCTGCTGGAACTCATTGAGCGCCTGATCGCGGCTGATGTACTGCGCATCGGCGACGCCGGGCATGCCTTTTATCTGGCCGACCAGCGCATCTCCCTCGCTGGGTGAGGCATCCAGTTGCAAATAAAGCGAGATCTGCGCTGCACGCTGCCATGACCCGCCCAAGCGTTCGACATTGCTCAGCAACAGCGACAAACCCATTGGCAGACTCAGTGCAATGGCCATGACCAGACAGGTGAAGAAGCTGCCGATAGGTTGCTTGCCCAAGCGGCGTACGCTGTCGATCACACTCGAACGATGCGCCTCGATCCAGGCATGAAACAGCGTGCCGAAATCCGGACCGTCGTCTTCGTTACGCTTTTTCTTCTTCGGGTCAGGCTCGCCGGCCTTTGGCGCGACACGCTCGGATACTTTAGGGCTACGGGTAGCACTCATACCCCGGCCTCCCCGTCACCGATCAGTCGACCGCGTTGCAGGGTCAGCATGCGATGACGCATGCGTGCGATCAGCGCCAAGTCGTGACTTGCGATCAGCACGCTTGTGCCCAAGCGGTTGATGTCTTCGAAAACACCCATGATCTCCGCAGCCAATCGTGGGTCGAGGTTACCCGTGGGTTCGTCAGCCAGCAGCAACGCAGGGCGATGAACGATGGCGCGGGCGATGCCGACGCGCTGCTGCTGGCCGGTAGATAAGTCCCCGGGGTACAACTCGGCTTTGTCCGACAACGCCACACGCTCCAGCGCGGAATCAACGCGTTTAGTGATCTCAGCCTTCGACAGCCCGAGAATCTGCAATGGCAACGCGATGTTGTTGAACACCGTGCGATCAAACAACAACTGGTGATTCTGGAAGACCACACCAATCTGCCGGCGTAGAAAGGGAATCTGCGCGTTGCTGATCTGGCCCAGGTCCTGGCCCGCAAGCAGCAACTTGCCGGAGGTAGGACGCTCCATCGCCAGCAGCAGGCGCAGCAACGTGCTCTTGCCTGCGCCGGAGTGCCCGGTCACGAACAGAAACTCACCACGGCGCACGCGGAAACTCAGCTCATGAAGGCCGACGTGACCGTTTGGATAGCGCTTTGCAACCTGCTCGAAACGAATCATGTGCGCTCCCGCTCCGCGAACAAGGCCTGAACGAACGCCTCAGCCTCGAACGTACGCAGGTCATCAATGCCTTCGCCGACCCCGATATAGCGGATTGGCAGGCCGAATTGTTTGGCCAGCGCAAAAATCACGCCGCCTTTGGCCGTGCCGTCCAGCTTGGTCAACGCAAGGCCCGTGAGATTGACCGTCTGATTGAACTGCTTGGCTTGGTTGATAGCGTTCTGACCGGTGCCTGCGTCCAGTACCAGCAGCACCTCATGCGGCGCCTCGGCGTCGAGCTTGCCTATCACCCGGCGAACCTTTTTCAGCTCTTCCATCAGGTTGTCTTTGGTGTGCAGACGACCGGCGGTGTCAGCGATCAGTACATCGACACCACGAGCCTTGGCGGCCTGCACGGCATCGAAAATCACCGACGCGGAATCAGCACCTGTGTGCTGGGCGATCACGGGAATATTGTTGCGCTCGCCCCATACTTGAAGCTGCTCCACCGCCGCAGCGCGGAACGTATCGCCTGCGGCCAGCATGACTTTCTTGCCGTCGAGCTGCAGCTTCTTCGCCAGCTTGCCGATGGTGGTGGTTTTGCCTGCGCCGTTGACGCCGACCACCAGGATCACGAACGGCTTGTGCTCGCTCTTGATGACCAGCGGTGCTTCGACCGGTTTGAGCATGGCGGTCAGCTCGGCCTGCAGCGATGCGTAAAGCGCATCACTGTCTGTCAGTTGCTTGCGCGCGACCTTTTGCGTCAGGTTTCGCACGATGAGCGATGTAGCCTCGACGCCGACATCGGCCGTCAACAGACGTGTTTCAAGCTCATCGAGCATGTCGTCGTCGATGGCCTTCTTGCCCAGGAACAGGCTGGCCATGCCTTCGCCAAGACTGGCGCTGGTCTTCGACAGACCTTGCTTGAGACGTGCGAAGAACCCCGGCTGTTTTGATTCCACCGGCGTTGGTTCCACGGGCGCAACGACAGCCGCAACAACCGGCGCCACTGGCTCAGGCTGAACGACAGGCGCAGGCGCCTTGAAGACCGGCACCGGCTCGATGACCGGCTCAGGAGTTACCGGCGCGACGGTGACTGGCAGCTCGGCAGCGACAGGCTCGACGTTTGCGGGCTCGACATGCGAGGCGGTATGCGTCGGGATCTCTGGGGTTACATGCGGCTGTTGCTCGTCGGTAAGGGCGACGGGCTCTTCTGCTACGGGAAGCTTGAGCCAGGGTTGGAAATTGGCACTGTCGGCGGCGGGTGGTTCGGTGAACCGTGAAGGCTCGACCGACGCTACGACCTGGGGCGCTGGCTCGGTCGAAATTGCCGGGGCAATCTGCGGCTCAGCAACGACTGGCGTCTGCTCGACAACCGGCTCAGGCGCTGCTGGGGATAAGTCCTGGGGCTGATCGGCGACGGTTTCCTGCGGCTTTTTGCGCAGCCATCCGAACAGGCCTTTTTTTTCGCCAGCCGGGGCTGGGGTCTTCTTGTCGTCGTTGGAACCAAACATGGAGGACGGCTATCTCACGGTAGCGACGCGCCAGAGCGGCGCCTCTGAAAAATTCTATTGATGCGAAACAGACTGCTTTTATGTCCGCTTGTTCATCGGCCGGCTGAGCGCAAGTCCGTCTGGGGCGGCTTCACAGCCTTCGGCAGCGCCTACAGGTTAGCGCTGGCAAGACTATTTGTTCGTAGTCCGATTCCCAAGCACACGTCTTAGCCATAGTCGGCAAGCAAACTGGCCGCTATCCTAACACCCCCGCGCCCGCCAGCGCTAAGTTCAAGCTGGCCGCTTTGAAGGTTCCGATTACGAATGAATGCTCTAGCCCGCTGCGCCGCAGGCCTGCTGCTCAGCACGATTTGCCTGCCTCTGACAGCCACGGCTGCCGACGTACAAGCCACTCATGAATTCACGCTCGACAATGGCCTCAAGGTCGTCGTCCGCGAAGACCATCGCGCACCCGTCGTGGTCTCCCAGGTCTGGTACAAGGTCGGCTCAAGCTACGAGACGCCGGGCCAGACGGGCTTGTCTCATGCACTTGAGCACATGATGTTCAAAGGCAGCTCCAAGGCCGGTCCCGGCGAGGCTTCGTTGATCCTGCGCGACCTGGGGGCTGAGGAAAACGCCTTCACCAGCGACGACTACACGGCTTATTACCAAGTGTTGGCGCGAGACCGCCTGGGCGTCGCCTTCGAACTCGAAGCAGACCGCATGGCAAGCCTGCGCCTGCCGCCTGAAGAGTTCAGCCGCGAAATAGAAGTCATCAAAGAGGAGCGCCGCCTGCGCACCGATGACAAGCCGCACTCCAAGGCGTACGAGCGATTCAAGGCGTTGGCCTATCCCGCCAGCGGCTATCACACGCCGACCATCGGCTGGATGGCAGATCTGGACAGGATGAAGGTCGAGGAACTGCGCCACTGGTATGAAGCCTGGTACGTCCCGAACAACGCGACACTGGTGGTCGTGGGGGATGTGAAACCTGACGAAGTGAAGGCGTTGGCCGAGCGCTTCTTTGGCCCGATACCGCGCCGCGACGTGCCGCCTGCGAAAAAACCGCTGGAGCTGGCCGAACCCGGTGAGCGCAAGATCACCGTGCACGTAGCCACGCAGATGCCGAGCCTGATGTACGGTTTCAACGTGCCGAGCCTGTCGACCGCAGATGACCCGCGCATGGTCAACGCTCTGCGTTTGATCTCCGCACTGCTCGATGGCGGCTACAGCGCGCGTATTCCGGCGCGTCTTGAGCGCGGCGAGGAACTCGTCAGCGGCGCATCCTCGGATTACGACGCCTTCACCCGAGGCGACACGCTGTTCACGATCAACGCCACGCCGAACGCGCAGAAGAAAAAAACCCTCGCAGACACCGAAGCCGGCATCTGGCGCCTGCTCAATGAACTCAAGACCAAACCGCCTTCAAAAGAGGAGCTTGAGCGAGTCCGTGCCCAGGTCATTGCAGGCGTGGTGTTCGAGCGCGATTCGATCACCAGCCAGGCAACCACCATCGGCCAACTGGAAACGGTAGGCCTGTCGTGGACCTTGATCGACGACGAACTCAACGCCCTGCAAAGCGTGACCCCGGAAGACATCCAGAAGGCGGCTCGCACCTACTTCACCCGCGAACGCCTTGCCATCGCGCATGTTTTGCCCGAGGAGAAATCCCATGAATAAGCGCAACGCTAAATGCCCTGCGCGACCACGGGCCAGCATGCTGCTGATCGCCATGACCCTGACTTTGTTGGGCGCCAACAGCGCAGTGGCTGATGCCACCGCCGAGGCACCGGCCCAGGCCAACCCGGCCAACACGCTACAATCGCTTAAAGAACTCGACGGCAAAGCGCCTGCCCGCCGCGACCTGAACATCCAGACCTGGAAAACCGCCGAAGGCGCCAAGGTGTTGTTCGTCGAGGCCCACGAACTGCCGATGTTCGACCTGCGCCTGACCTTTGCAGCGGGCAGCAGCCAGGACCAGAAAATCCCCGGAATCGCGCTGGTGACCAATGCCATGCTCAACGAGGGCATCAAGGGCAAGGACGTCAGCGCCATCGCCGAAGGCTTCGAAGGGTTGGGCGCTGACTTCGGCAACGGCTCTTACCGTGACATGGCGGTGGCTTCGCTGCGCAGCCTGAGCGTGGCCGATAAGCGCGAGCCGGCGTTGAAGCTGTTTTCTGAAGTGGTTGGCAAGCCGACGTTCCCGACAGATTCCCTTGCGCGGATCAAAAACCAGTTGCTGGCAAGCTTTGAGTACCAGAAGCAGAATCCTGGAAAGCTGGCTGGGGACGAGTTGTTCAAGCGGCTGTACGGCGACCATCCTTATGCGCACTCCAGCGAAGGTAATGCCAAAAGCATTCCGCCGATCACCGTCGCTCAGTTAAAGGCGTTCCACGCCAAGGCTTACGCTGCCGGGAACACCGTGATCGCGCTGGTGGGCGATCTGTCTCGCAGCGAAGCCGAAGCGGTTGCTGCACAGGTTTCCGCTTCGTTGCCCAAAGGCCCGGCGTTGCCAAAGATGCCGCAACCCGTCGAGCCCAAGGCCGTCGAGACTCACATCGAATTCCCGTCCAAGCAGACGCACCTGATGCTGGCCGAGCTGGGCATCAACCGTGCCGATCCGGATTACGCAGCACTTTCGCTGGGGAACTCAGTGCTGGGCGGGGGCGGTTTTGGTAGCCGGTTGATGACCGAGGTCCGTGAAAAACGTGGCCTGTCGTATGGCGTGTCGTCGGGGTTCACGCCGATGCAGGCTCAAGGCCCATTCATGATCGGGCTGCAAACCCGCGCCGAACTCAGTGAGAACACCTTGAAGCTGGTCAAGGACATCGTCCGTGACTACCTTGCCAACGGGCCTACCCAAAAAGAACTCGATGATGCCAAGCGCGAACTGTCGGGAAGCTTTCCGCTGTCGACCGCCAGCAACGCTGCGATTGTCGGCCAACTGGGCGCCATCGGCTTTTATGACCTGCCGCTGAACTACCTCGAGAACTTCATGCAGCAATCGCAGGCGCTGACCGTCGATCAGGTCAAGGCCGTCATGAACAAACACCTCGATGCAGACAAGCTGGTCATTGTGACTGCCGGTCCGACCGTGCCACAGAAACCGCTGCCGCTGCCCACTGATAAACCGGCCGAGAAACCTCTCGGCGTTCCGGAGCATTAATGTCTACTACCAAGCCGCCCCGCATCCACAAAGGGCACAAAATCCATACAGGCCTCGGCCACTTGCGGATTATCGGCGGCGAATGGCGCAGTCGTCGTTTGAGTTTCCCTGACAGCCCAGGCCTGCGCCCTACGCCGGATCGGGTTCGGGAAACCGTCTTCAACTGGCTGGCACCGTACATAGCAGGCGCCCGGGTGCTTGACCCGTTCGCGGGCAGCGGCGCCTTGTATCTGGAGGCATTGTCTCGCGGCGCAAGCATGGGCCTGGCGCTGGACAGCAACTCTGCCGCCGTTTCCAACCTGCGTGAACATCTGGGCACGCTGCAATGCACCGTCGGCAAAGCAGCCAAGGACGATGCATTGCGCTATCTGGAGACGCAGCCTGCCGAGCAGTTCGACGTGGTCTTTCTGGATCCGCCTTTCCACCAGAACCTGCTCGTGCCAGCGTGCACATTGCTGGAGGAGCGTAACTGGCTGGCCGATGACGCGTGGATTTACACTGAAAGCGAAACGGCCCCGTCAACGCTCGGCTTACCCGGCAATTGGCGCCTGCACCGAGAAAAGAAAGCCGGACAGGTGTACTACGCGCTGTGGGAAAGAAGCGTAACGCCAAGCTGACACCCCGCTTTACATCCGTGAACCGTCGCCGGAGTTGCACGTGCAGACTTCTCGTCCGCTGTCTTTCAAACCCGCCCTTGGCCTGCGCAACCCTCACCTGCAAACCTTGTGGGGGCCGCTGTGGCGAAAGACCGTTCACCTGGACCGCACGCGCGAGCGGATCTGGCTGGAAGACGGCGATTTTCTGGACATGGACTGGCACGGCCCGCAGGAGGCTGACGCACCTCTGGTGCTGGTGCTGCACGGTCTGACGGGGTCTTCCAACTCGCCCTACGTCGCTGGCTTGCAATACGCCATGGCAAAGCAAGGCTGGGCCAGCGTCGCCCTGAACTGGCGCGGGTGTTCCGGCGAGCCCAACTTACTCCCACGCAGTTATCACTCCGGCGCCAGCGAAGACCTCGCAGCTGTCATTGCCCACCTGCGCGCAGCCCGTCCGCTCGCGCCGCTGTATGCGGTGGGGTATTCACTGGGCGGCAACATTTTGCTCAAGCATCTTGGCGAGTCAGGCCTGGACAGCCAGTTGCACGGGGCTGTCGCCGTGTCGGTGCCGTTTCGTCTGGACGAGTGCGCAGACCGCATCGGGCAAGGGTTTTCCAAGGTTTATCAGCGGCATTTCATGCGTGAGATGGTGGGCTACATCAAGGACAAACAACGGCGCTTTCAACACGAAGGACTGAGCGAGGGGCTTGCGGAACTCGCGGCCTTGGGCTCGCTGGAAAACATGCGCACCTTTTGGGACTTTGACGGACGGGTAACTGCGCCTCTGAACGGGTTCACCGATGCCAACGATTATTATCGACGGGCCTCAAGTCGCTACTTTCTGGGAGATATCCGTACACCGACGCTGCTGATTCAGGCGCTGGATGATCCATTCGTGTTCAAGCACAGCCTGCCCGAGTTGTCGGAGCTCTCGGCCAGCATTCAATTCGATCTGCAACCACACGGCGGCCACGTCGGCTTTGTCGATGGCTCGATCAACAAGCCAACCTACTACCTGGAACGCCGTATCCCGGCGTGGTTGCTGGACGTGCACGGCGCTCGCGGTTTGTAGGTCAGTCAGTAGGCGGTGTTTCAGAGTGATCGAGGTGTCTGGGTTGGGGCCGCTGCGCAGCCCATCGCGGCCTCGCGCTGCTCGTGCGCTCCTACAGGAATTGGCGCGTTCTGATTCTGCCCGAAGGGCGTGGGAGTCCAGCTTGCTGACGATCTGCCGGGCAACGGCAGTAAAACCTGACACCGCGGTGTGTCAGGCTGAACCAAAGCGCCGATTCGGGCCGCTGCGCAGCCAGTCCCCCTTAATCGCCGGTTGCCACTTCGCGCTGGGTATCGGTGATCCATTCGCTCCATGAGCCTGCGTACAAGGCTCCCAGTGGATATCCCGCCAGACACAACGCAAAGAGGTTATGGCAGGCCGTCACCCCGGAACCGCAGTACGCAACCAGATGGTCGGGCGAGCGACCCGCCAGCTTTTCGGCAAAACGCTGCTTGAGCTGCTGCGCCGGCAAAAACCGCCCGTCCGGGCCAAGGTTGTCAGTGAACGCGGCGCATTGAGCGCCCGGAATGTGCCCCGCCACCGGGTCGATCGGCTCAACTTCTCCCCGAAAACGCGCAGGTGCTCGCGCGTCGATCAAGGTCATTTCAGGCTGACCAAGACGTGCCTGAAGCTCATCGGCTGTCAGCACCAGCGATGGATCTGGCTGGCCGCTGAAAAAACCGTGTTTATGTGTCGGCGAATCCAGGCTCAACGGCAAGCCTGCCGCGTGCCAGGCTTTCAAGCCACCGTCGAGGATAAACACGCCATCGCGTTTGCCCAGCCACGCCAACAGCCACCATGCGCGCGCAGCGTAGGCACCGGGGCCGTCGTCATAGAGCACGATGTCACTGTCGCTATTCACGCCCCACGTCTGCAATCGATCAATCAAAACGTCGGCATCAGGCAACGGATGGCGACCGGTCACACCTTTCTTGACAGCGCCACTCAGATCATTGAGCAAATCCGCGTAGCAAGATCCCTCAATGTGTCCCTCCGCATAACTGCGCTGTCCGTAATCCAGATCTTCGAGGGAGGAACGACAATCGAGAATCACCAACCCAGGCTCTTGTTGGCGCTCGGCCAGTTGTGACGGGCTGATCAGTTGCGCGATGGACATGACGGGCTCCTGCAGGCAATAAAAAGAGGATCAAGCGTTTGATATGAACACATAGACAAGCTTCAGTCCGCATCCTCCAGTGACTGGGTCAGTGGAACGTAAAATTCTTCACACAGCGAGGTGACCGCGCTGCGTGCCTGCGGTGTGACGTAGGCCATTTCCAGGACCAGCACCTGGTACACGCCGCGGCGGATGGCGTCTTCACTCAAATAAGCAGCGTTCTCGCGCATCGTGCAGAGAAACCGCACCCAGGACGTCAGGATGATCCACGCATTGAGCGTCAGAGATTCAATCTGCACGTTGTCCATGGCAAGGATTCCCGCCTCGACGAACCCCCCGTAAATGGCCGTTGCCTGAATCAGGCAGTGCTGGGAAAAACGCCGGTAGCGCGCAGCAAGTTCCGGGTCGGTTTCGAGCAGATGCTCAAGATCTCGGTGCAGAAAACGGTAGCGCCACATGCAATCGAGGATCGCCATGAGGTAATGCCGCTTGTCTTCGACGGTTGGCAGGCGACCTTTGGGCGGGTGCAAAAAGCTGTCCACCCGCTGCTCATATTCAGTGAACAGCTCGGCGATGATCGCCTGCTTGTTGGGGAAGTGGTAATAGAGATTACCCGGCGAAATCTCCATGTGCGCCGCGATATGGTTAGTGCTGACACTGCGCTCGCCCTGCTGATTGAACAGCTCAAGGCTGTTCTGCACGATGCGCTCACGGGTTTTGATGCGTGGGGCCATGTTCAGCTCGAATGTCCAGATGTAACAGGGGATGCCAGATCTTAACGCAAGCATTCAGCCCGGGTGCAGCCTTCAAGAATCGGCAGCCGAGGCGACAGTTGTTTTGAACATCCGTGTGGCCGCCGCTCCGATCACGCAGGTCAGCAACAGCAAGCCGAGGATTACGCCGCGCGGCCCTGCCGAGGTCGCCAGTAATCCGACCAGTAACCCGGCGAGTGGCTGGGAGAGGTTGTTAAGCAAGGTAATCACGCCCACCGTTTTGCCAAAATCACGCACCGGAATCACTCGCTGACGAATGCTGCGGATGTAGATATTGAACATCTTGTCGAAACCGACAATCAGCAAAAAACCACCCACATAACCTCTCGACCCTGGGCTTGTCGCGCATATCAGCGCGCCCAGCGCGATCAACGAATACGAGGCAGCGCCCAGCAGCCTCAAGGGCAACTCCACTTTCGCCAGCACGAACAAGATAACGATGGTGACAAGGGCCCCGCCCGCCTGAAGCCCGGCGAAGTAGTCCTTGGTTTCGCCAAAGGAACCGATCACCATGGCAGCCGAGGTCGCCAGCGTCACACCCACTATCAGGTTCACGCCGAACGCCAAGGTGATGATTTTTTGCAATTCGGGCGTCGACGCGATATGCCCGAATGCGATTTTCAGTGGAGTGATCCAGATGTCCGTTTGCTCCTCGGCGCGCGGCACCGTGATTACGGCGTGACGCTTCCAGACCCACATCGCCAGATCGGCCAGCAAAAAGAGCGCAGCGGCCCCCATCACTGCCTCATGCCATGCGAAAACCTCAAGCAGCAGTGCCGCCAGCAACGGCCCGATAACCAGCCCTGCCTGATCGGCAATTTGCGAGTACGACAGCGTTTTGGCGTAGCGGTACTGCGCGAACACCTGCGGCATCAGCACTTCACGCGCCATCACGCCTTGGGTCGTCAGCACGCCACACACCGCCGACAAAATGACCAGCCAGTAAATGCCATCGAACGCGGCATACAAGAGCACGGCCACGACGCAGGACACCGCACGATAAGCCTGACTGATGTGCAGGACTTTGATCGGTGAAAACCGGTCGCACAGCGCGCCGCAAAAAGGGAAAGCCAGAAAACGCGGCAGCGTCTCGACAAAGAATGCCAACCCGGCCCATGACGCACTGCCGGTGGCCTGGAAGACAATCAACGGCACGAGGAACAACAGAATCTGATCGGCCAGTCGGGACAGAAACAGCGAGAAGAAGAACGCCAGGTAATCCGTGCGCATCGAGACTCCATGTCTTCCGCGAAGGTAGGATGTTGACTTTGTAGAGCATTGACTCTAGAAAAGTCCTAAAACTCTAAAAGGAACCGCCAAGATGCCTGCCGAGTCCGTGCCGTTGCAAGCGTCAGATCGTCCAGACCTTCAGCACAGCTCACTGGAGCAGGCATTTGCCGATCAACGTCGGGCCTTCGCGGCCAATCCGATGCCAACGGCGGAGCAACGCCTTCAATGGCTGAAGACGCTTCGTACGCTGCTCAGCAACGAGCGACAGGCATTGATCGACGCCATCAGCAGCGACTTCAGTCATCGCAGCGCCGATGAAACCCTGCTCGCCGAGCTGATGCCCAGCTTGCACAACATTCATTACGCCTGTCGTCATCTGAAAAAGTGGATGAAACCATCACGGCGCACAGTCGGGCTGGCCTTTCAGCCTGCGTCGGCGAAGGTCATGTATCAGCCAGTGGGTGTTGTCGGGGTGATCGTGCCGTGGAATTACCCGCTGTTCCTCGCCATCGGGCCGCTGGTGGGTGCGCTGTCCGCTGGCAACCGGGTAATGCTCAAGCTCAGCGAGTCCACGCCAGCAACGGGACACGTGATCAAGCGGCTCTTTGCCACGGTGTTTCCGCAGGATTTGGTCAGCGTTGTGCTGGGCGAAGCGGAGGTCGGCATGGCGTTCTCGCGATTGCCGTTTGATCATTTATTGTTCACCGGCGCCACCAGCATCGGCCGGCATGTGATGCGGGCTGCGGCAGAAAACCTGACGCCGGTCACACTGGAGCTGGGTGGCAAATCTCCCGCAATCATTGCTCGCGATGTGCCGCTCAAGGACGCCGCAGAACGGATCGCTTTTGGGAAAACGCTCAACGCCGGTCAAACCTGCGTAGCCCCTGATTACGTCCTGGTGCCCCGAGACCGTGTGGAGGGATTCGTTGAGGCCTATCGACAGGCGGTCAGCGGGTTTTATCCGACGCTCGCTGACAATCCGGACTACACCGCGATCATCAATCCAAGGCAGATGGCCAGGCTTGACAGTTACCTCGCCGATGCCAGCGACAAAGGTGCGAAGGTTATTTCGCTGTTCGGTCAGGGCCAAGGCAGGCGGATGCCGTTCAGCCTGCTGCTCGACGTTAGCGACGACATGATTGTCATGCAGGACGAAATCTTCGGACCGCTGCTGCCCGTCGTGCCTTACGACCGTATCGAAGAGGCGTTCGACTACATCAATCAACGCCCTCGCCCCCTGGCGCTTTACTACTTCGGCTACGACAAAGCCGAGCAGCAGCGCGTGCTGGAGCAGACCCATTCCGGCGGAGCGTGTCTTAACGACACGCTGTTGCACGTCGCCCAAGACGACTTGCCGTTCGGCGGCATCGGCGCCTCAGGAATGGGCCATTACCATGGACATGAAGGCTTTTTGACGTTCAGCAAAGCGAAAGGCGTGTTCATCAAGCAACGCTTCAACGCCGCACGGCTGATCTATCCTCCTTACGGGAAGGCCATTCAGAAGTTGATCTACAAACTGTTCATCCGATAACGAATCGGCACCATGTGCAGGAGCGCGCTCCTGTAATGGTTCGGCAATGACAATAAAGATAAAAACCATGATCGACCCACTGCCTCAAACCCCAGACATTTCGCGCCGGGGCGTGCTGAAAATTGGCGCCTGTGCCGGCGCCTTTCTCAGCACCGCTGGCGTCACGGCGAGCCTGAGTGGTTGCTCAAGCAGCACCCCAGCCAATGGCTTCAGCGTGCTGCGCGACAGCGACCTGCCATTTTTAAGGGCGCTTATCCCGGTCATGCTTGAAGGCAGCCTGTCGGGCACGTCATCCCAAGACGCTACCGAAGCGACGTTGCGCAGCGCCGATGACGCCCTTGCCCACCTGTCGCCGGAAATGTTCAAGCTGACGCAGCAATTGTTCGACGTGTTGGCCCTGACAATTACGCGCGGGCCGCTGACCGGTATTTGGGGCCGCTGGCAAAACGCTGATGCGACGGATATTCAGCACTTCCTGGACCGCTGGGAAAACAGCTCCATCAAACTGTTACGCATGGGCCACAGCGCCTTGCTGCAACTGATCATGATGGCGTGGTACAGCGGCCCGGCGTCGTGGGCGCATTGCGGCTACCCAGGCCCGCCAAAAGTCTGAGCGGCGGACGTTATTCATAACAAGCAGCCGAGGTTTTATGCCGGTTCCCGATATCTTCCGTGAAGGCCTTGCCAGGGGCTGGAAGACCTACGACGGCTCAAGGCTCGATGACGACCTGACGCTGGAGGCAGACGTGGTCGTCATCGGCAGTGGCGCGGGCGGCGGCACCACAGCGCAAATCCTCAGCGCAGCCGGGCTCAAGGTGCTGATCGTCGAGGAGGGGCCACTGAAAACCAGCACCGACTTCACGATGCTGGAGGATCAGGCCTACTCCACCCTCTATCAGGAAGGCATCGGCCGCATGAGCAAGGACGGCGCGATTACTGTATTGCAGGGCCGGGCGGTGGGCGGGACGACCTTGATCAATTGGACGTCGAGCTTTCGCACACCCGCGCAAACCCTGATGCACTGGGCCGATGCGCACGGTGTCAAAGGGCATAGCCCCGCGGAGATGGCACCCTGGTTCGAAAAAATGGAGAAGCGCCTGGGCGTCGCCCCCTGGATCATGCCGCCGAACGCCAACAATGACGTCATTCGCAAGGGCTGCGAAGCACTGGGATACAGCTGGAAAGTGATCCCGCGCAACGTGCGCGGTTGCTGGAACCTGGGGTACTGCGGCATGGGCTGTCCGACCAACGCGAAGCAGTCGATGCTGGTCACGACAATCCCCGCGACGCTGGAAAACGGCGGCGAGCTGCTGTATCTGGCCCGCGCCGACACGCTGATCATTGAGAATGGCAAAGTCTCAGGGGTGGAATGCCTGGGCATGGACGACCGGTGCGTAGCGCCAAACGGAAGAAAGATCACGGTCAAGGCCCGCCACACAGTGCTGGCCGGGGGTGGCATCAACAGCCCCGCCCTGCTGATGCGCTCGCAGGCGCCTGACCCCAATCAAAGACTGGGCAAACGCACATTTCTGCACCTGACGAGCTTTTCGACCGGGCAGTTCGATGAGGTGATCAATCCGTTCTACGGGGCGCCGCAATCGGTTTATTCCGATCATTTCCAGTGGATCGACGGCACCGACGGCCCAATGGCTTACAAGCTGGAAGTCCCGCCCCTGCAACCCTCGCTCGCCAGTACGTTGTTGGGCGGTTTGGGTCAGGAGAATGCCGACCGCATGGCCCAACTTCCCCATACACACATGATGCTGGCCCTGTTACGCGACGGTTTTCACCCGGAGAGCGTCGGCGGCAGCGTGCAATTGCGCAACGACCGGACGCCGGTGCTGGATTACGAGGTGTCTTCCTACGCGTGGGATGGCATCCATCGGGCATTTCACAGCATGGCTGAAATACAGTTTGCCGGCGGAGCCAAACGCGTAATGCCCGTGCACGCCGACGCCCGGCCCTCGAAGACACTGGCTGAGTCACGCGCGATGATTGACCGGTTGAGCATGCAGATTTTCCGCACCCGCCTGGGCAGCGCTCACGTGATGGGCGGCTGCGCGATGGGGGAGGATCCGGCACTAGCCGTCGCGGACAGTCTGGGGCGGCATCACCAGTTGGAAAATCTGTCGATCCATGACGGCTCGTTATTCCCGACCAGCATTGGCGCCAATCCACAGTTGTCGGTGTACGGTCTGAGCGCTCAATTGACGGCGGCGCTGGCGGCCCGACTCAAGGTTTGATGGCTGCCAACGTCGATCCAGGCGTCGCCCGCACACGGTTTGCGGCCTGACTCTCCGTCTTTCACGACAGAGTCTGCTGATATACCATCCAGATCCCCAACGAACTCCGACCAGGACGACGCGATGAACCGAGTGTTGTATCCAGGCACCTTCGACCCGATCACCAAGGGCCACGGCGACCTGGTCGAACGCGCCTCGCGCCTGTTCGATCAAGTGGTCATTGCCGTGGCAGCCAGCCCCAAGAAAAGCCCGTTGTTTACTCTCGAAGAGCGCGTGGAACTGGCGCGTGAAGTGACTAAGCACTTGCCCAATGTCGAGGTGGTTGGCTTCTCCACACTGCTCGCGCATTTTGCCAAGGAACAGAACGCCAATGTGCTGTTGCGGGGGCTGCGAGCGGTTTCTGACTTCGAATACGAGTTCCAGCTGGCGAACATGAATCGTCAATTGGCCCCGGACGTCGAAAGTCTTTTTCTCACCCCCTCAGAACGCTATTCATTCATTTCATCTACGCTGGTCAGGGAAATCGCAGCGTTAGGCGGTGACATCAGCAAATTCGTCCACCCGGCCGTCGGGCAAGCCCTCAACGAGAAGTTCAAACGCTAAGGGCATTGCGTCGAAGCCTGGGTGCATCTGGAACGCTAATACGGCACAATTCGTCGCATTAGTTTTCATATGCCCCGGCATCGACCGTGGCAGGAGTATCCATGTCCCTGATCATCACCGACGATTGCATCAATTGCGACGTCTGCGAACCCGAGTGCCCGAACGAGGCTATTTCTCAAGGGGAGGAGATCTACGTGATCAATCCGAACCTGTGCACCGAATGTGTCGGTCACTACGACGAGCCTCAGTGCCAGCAGGTGTGCCCCGTAGACTGCATTCCTCTCGATGAGAACCACGTGGAGAGCAAAGAACAATTGATGGCAAAGTACGAGATCATCACAACCAAGGCTTGATCAAGGCTCCCCATCGGCATCCGCGCTTTCGCCGAAGACACTGGCAGTACTGCCTTTATCGACTTAAGCGAGAGACGCATGACCTTGAATCTCCAGCAGACTCCTTTTTTGGTGGGTGCATGGCTGTTGACGTTTGCCCTGTCGTCAGCCCAAGCCACCCCTGACCATCCCGACACAGCCTCCATCGCCACCGCACACCCGCAAGCGACCGCCGCTGGTCGAGAAGTCATGATTGCGGGTGGCAACGCGTTCGACGCCGCCATCGCCATCAGCGCGGTACTGGGCGTTGTCGAACCCTACGCCTCGGGGCTCGGTGGCGGCGGCTTCTTTCTGCTGCGCCAGGCCGGTGAGCCCACCCAGTACCAATTTCTGGACGCACGCGAAAAAGCCCCGCTCAAAGCCACGTCAGCGTTGTACCTGCGCCACGGCATCGTGCAGCCTGACTTGTCGTTAAACGGCCCGCTGGCTGCCGCAATACCCGGCATACCCGCAGCCTTGGTCGAGCTGGCCGAACACTACGGCAGACTGCCACTCACCGTATCCCTCGCCCCGGCGATCCGTATCGCTCACCAGGGCTTCGCCGTCGACGAGATTTACCGGGAGCGCGCAAGTTGGCGGCTGTTTGCCTTGCGCAACAACAAAGAAAGCGCGCGGCTGTTCTTGCGCAACAACAACGTACCGGCGCTGGGCGACATCATTCAACAGCCCGAACTCGCGGCAACGCTGGATCGCCTGGCAGACAGGGGGCGCGCAGGCTTCTATAACGGCTTGACGGCGCAGGCGATGGTCGAGGGAGTTCGTGACGGGGGCGGCGTCTGGAGCTTTCATGATTTCGAGCAGTACGAGGTGGTCACCCGCCAGCCTTTGCGCTTTTTGATGGCTGATAAGCGCGAGCTGATTACCGCTCCGCCGCCGTCCGCAGGTGGCGTCACGCTGGCTCAGAGCCTGTTCATGCTGCAACAGTTGCCATGGCGAGAATCGGGAAAGGTAGACCGCGCGCATTACGTCATTGAAGTGCTGCGCCGCGCCTATCGTGATCGGGGCCTGTTTGGTGATCCTGACTTTGTCCCCAACCCGATCGCTCAGGTAATGGCGCCCAACTATCTGATGCAGCATGTCACCCGTATAGATCCGCGTATGGCGACGCCTAATGAAGCCCTGCCACCTGCACCGAGGTGGCGCGAAGGCGATAACACGACGCACTTTGCCGTGCTCGACAGCGAAGGCAATGCGGTTGCGGCAACGCTGTCGGTCAATCTTCCATTCGGTTCGGCCTTCACCGTGCCGGGCACGGGTGTGCTGCTCAATGACCAGATGGACGACTTCGCGATTGACCCGGGCCGTGGCACCCAAAACAGCAAAAGGCCTGAGCTTGTGAGCAGCCCGCCCAATTCACTTCTGCCGGGTAAGCGTCCGCTGTCGAGCATGAGCCCCAGCTTCATCGAAAGCCCCCAAGCCTTCGCCGCCTTTGGCACAACGGGCGGTAGCCGTGTTCCCAGCGCGGTGCTGCTGTCGATGCTGCAGTATCTGGATGAGCAACCGGTGGTCAATTGGACAGCGACCGCCCGCTACCACCATCAGTACCTGCCCAATGTGGTGGACTACGAGCCGGGGGCGTTTACGAGCGATGAGTTGGCCGATCTGCAGGCGCGCGGTTATCGGCTGAATGAAATGAAGCAACCCTACGGGGATCAGCAAGTGTTGTTCTGGAACAAAAACAATGCCAGCACCCAAGCCGCAAGTGATCCCAGAGGGATAGGGGTTTCAATGGTGTTTCGACCCGATACCCCGCTGCGCCAGGTGAAGACGTGCGCGGATCATTCCTGCCTGCCGTAGCCCTCGCCGGTGCAGCCAAGACAGCGGACGAAAGCAGACCTTGCAGGATCGACCACCAGCGCCTGCCCGGTTCGACCAATGCCACCGCCCGCAGCGGTGAATGGAAGCGCGATCACAAATAAACCGGCGCCGACCACTGTCGCAACCACCAGCAACGGCCGCGCTATCACCAGGTCTGCAATCATCGCAAAAGCGGGCGGGTTCTGGATTTGATACACCGGATCACCACTACCGGTGGCTTCGGTCTGGGTCTGGTACTGGGCAAACGCCGGGGTCACTTGCAACCCGAAGCACAACGCCAGACTGGCAGCGAGAGTACGAAACGGGCTCATGGCGTGATCCTTCAGGCTCGGCGGTGGGTGATGTTGCTCACTATAAACGGGGGCAGGGGTTGCGCAAGGGCAGAACGCCGCAAGACTCCAACAGGTTTTTGCGGCGATCAACATTACTTCTGGCATTTTGGACAAAAAACACTCGCCCGCTGACCCAGCTTGACCTCGCGCAGCTCCGTGCCACACACCTTGCACGGCTGAGCGCCGCGCCCATAGGCAAATAATTCCTGCTGGAAATAACCCGGCTGGCCGTCGCCCCCAATGAAGTCGCGCAATGTCGTACCGCCACGCTCAATGGCGGCCGCCAGGATGCGTTTTATCTCAATGGCTAGCCTGACGTAGCGAGCTTTGGAAATGCTCTTGGCCTCCCGTCTTGGATCAATTCCTGCCGCGAACAAGGCCTCGGTCGCATAAATATTGCCGACGCCGACCACCACCGCGTTGTCCATGATGAACGGCTTGACCGCCATTGATCGCGCACGTGAAAGCTCGTACAAGCGCAATCCGTCGAACAGGTCCGTCAGCGGTTCAGGGCCAAGGCGAATCAGCAGCTCGTGGTTATGAGGGTCCAGGCTCCACAACATCGAACCAAATCGTCGCGGGTCGGTGTAACGCAGCGCCAGGCCGGACTCCAGTTCGATGTCCACATGCTCATGCTTGAGCGCCGGTAGCCCGGCCTCCACCAGCCGCAAATTGCCCGACATACCCAAATGGCTGATCAACGTGCCGACCTCTGCCTGGATCAGCAAATATTTGGCGCGCCGCTCGACCACCACGATTTTCTGCCCGGACAGGCGCACATCCAGGTCTTCGGGAATAGGCCAGCGCAGACGCCGATCACGCACGATGACCCGGCTCACGCGCTGGCCTTCCAGATGGGGCGCAATGCCGCGCCGGGTAGTTTCGACTTCAGGTAATTCAGGCATGGTCGGCTCGGTGGGGACGCGAACGGGAAGGCAGGATCAATGCGCGCTCAGCTCGCGAATGCTTTCTTTGAGATTTTCGAAGTCGTAATCGGACAAGCCGGCATAGTCCAGCACCAGATGACCGATGCTGTCCCACTCGTGATCGACCGCCTGATTGCCCAGCACCTGATGGGACGCACAAATGTGTTCAGCCATCTTCAGGATGCCCAGCAGATTTTTAAGCGGCGCGTTACGACCTGATTGATCCTGGAAAATCGCCAGCGCGTTGTGGTGGTTGGCAATCGCGTTAGTCACATATTCCGGCAAACGCCAGGACTTGGCAGTGAAATAGCCGACAACGGCGTGGTTGGTATTGAGCAAACGGTTTTCGGTGTCCACGACGCGGCTTTCCGGGCCTGCATTGGCGTACGCTTCTTCGAGTACATCCATGTAATCCGGGAAGCGCTTGAGCATCAGGGGAATGCCGCAGTCGTGAAATAAGCCCAATGCGTAGGATTCGTCCACCGTTTGCGAGCCGATACGTTTGGCCAGCGTCAGACTGGTCATCGCTACGTCTTGAGCGCTGTCCCAGAAACGGTTCAGGACAACGATGGTTTCATCGCTCATCTCGCCCTTGATCGACTGGGCGTTGATCAGGTTGATGACGGACCGGCTGCCCAACAGGTTAACCGCCCGCTGGATAGAGGCGATCTTGTTGGTGAGGCCGTAATGGGACGAGTTAACGATTTTAAGCAGAGCGCCGGAAAGTCCGGGATCTTGAGAAATCAAGCGCGCAATGACCCCCAGGTCAGGGTCAGGCATGTACTGCTCCATCTGCAGATCCACCATGATCTGCGGCTGAGGCGGAACACTGATCTCTTGCAGCACCTGCTGGATCTGCTCGGACGTTAACTCTTGGGACATAAGTGCACACTCAAGGACAAGAGACGATTCTAACCTCTACGGGCACATCTTCGACAACCGCTCAAGGACAACGTTGAGACTTCTTGCAGGCCTTGTTCAGGTCAACCGACCACTAGCCGTTTAATTCCGATGATCGCGCTCGTGAGCCGGAATCCCGCGCTATAATCCCGCTCTTTTTTCAGGAGCGACGTCATGTCCCTGCCTAGCTTGCGCCTCAAAGCCAACGCCGATCGTCGCCTGCGCGCCGGTCACCTGTGGATATACAGCAACGAAATCGACGTTGCCGCCACCCCGCTCAACGGCTTTGCTCCAGGCGCGCAGGCCATACTGGAAGCCGCAGGCGGCAAGCCTTTGGGCATCGTCGCCATGAGTCCCAACAACCTGATCTGTGCGCGCTTATTGTCACGCGACGTCAAGCTGCCGCTGGACAAGTCGTTGCTGGTGCATCGCCTGAACGTCGCCCTTTCCTTGCGTGATCGCCTGTTCGACAAGCCTTTCTACCGCTTGGTCTTCGGCGATTCGGACCTGTTGCCGGGGTTGGTGGTTGACCGTTTTGGCGACATTCTGGTCGTGCAACTGGCCTCCGCTACCATGGAAGCGCACAAGGATGACGTGCTGGCGGCATTGATTCAGGTGATCAAGCCGAGCGGCATTTTGCTGAAAAATGATTCGGCGGCACGTGATGCTGAAGGCCTCAACCGCTACGTCGAAACCGCGTTCGGCCTGGTACCGGAGTGGGTCGCGCTTGAGGAAAACGGCGTGAAATTCGAAGCGCCGGTCATGGAAGGTCAGAAGACTGGCTGGTTCTACGATCACCGCATGAACCGCGCACGCCTGGCACCGTACGTCAAAGGCAAACGCGTGCTGGATCTGTTCAGCTACATCGGCGGCTGGGGCGTGCAGGCTGCGGCATTTGGCGCCGCAGACGTGACCTGTGTCGATGCGTCGTCTTTTGCACTGGACGGCGTTGAGCGCAACGCAGCACTGAACGGCTTCACAGACAAGGTCGCGTGCATTGAAGGTGACGTGTTCGAAGCGCTGAAGGAGCTGAAAGCCGGCGAAGAGCGTTTCGACGTGATCGTGGCCGACCCGCCTGCCTTCATCAAGCGTAAGAAGGACATGAAGAACGGTGAAGGCGCCTACCGCCGCCTGAACGAGCAAGCCATGCGCCTGCTCAGCAAAGACGGCATCCTGGTCAGCGCATCGTGCTCCATGCACTTGCCCGAGGACGATCTGCAAAACATCCTTCTCACCAGCGCACGCCACCTGGACCGCAACATTCAGCTGCTCGAACGCGGCGGCCAGGGCCCCGATCATCCGGTGCATCCAGCGATTGCCGAAACGCGCTACATCAAGAGCATTACGTGCCGGTTGTTGCCGAATAGTTAAGACCCCGGCGCTCGAACGAACGCCATCGCGGGAAAACGCGCGCCTAAAATTGATCGCCATTAACACTACGGTCAACTACCAACGCGTAACCCGCTGATCGTATTCCGATGGTGCAACGCGCTCTTTTGTAGGAGCGCGCTTGCCCGCGAAATGTTTATAGCCGCACCGCGTCTCACAGTGGGTAGTCTCCAATTCTCTTAACTAATCCGGCTCTCAACGGATTGGCTACGATATAACGCGCAATACTTTGAAGATCTTCTTCACGCCTCACCGCTCTGTCGTGATAGCCCTTTTGCCAAACCTTCGCCGGCGCTTGCATAGCTCTCATGATTGAAAGGGCACTCCCTGCCTTAACTTTGCGCATCAAAGTTCCAAGGCTCTCTGCCTTCAACTCAACGAGCCAATGGAAATGATCTGGCATGACAACCCAAGCCAGGGTGTTGGCCCTCCCTTCCTGTTGAGCAATCTGAAATTGTTTGACCACAAAACGGCCAACTTGGCAGTCGGCAAAAAGCGGTCGTCGCCCTTGGACTACAGATGTCAGCAAATAAATCTGGCCCGCCCCGGAGTAACGCCCTTTACGTAAAGCTTCGCCTCGCTGAGTTGCTGGCATTCCATTGGCCTCCCTGATCCGCTCAGGAAGCAGATTAGTGGACGCGCCACAGTCGATCGGCAAATAGAGGTTCCTGATGTGTCTGCACTGACGCTTTCGCGGGCAAGCGCGCTCCTACAGATAGGGTGCGACGGCGCGAGACTGCGAGCTGCTTCACTAGCGCGGGCGGGCAGGACGCCCAAACATTGACCTTCCGATCCCAGATAACCTCACACTACCGCTTGCACCATTCCCTCCCGCCCCCACAGGTGTAGAATCACCGCTATTCATCGCCATCATCCCCCGGCGGGTTTATGAGCTCAGGCCGAGCGCGCGGCGATCCTGCGACGCTGTCGGTTTCTTCGCTGCATCCGGTCACTGCCATTTGCAAGCGACGTCACTAGAAGCTCACTCCCTTCCTTGATTAGCCGATTTGCCGGAGTGCTCCAATGCCTGATTACCGTTCGAAAACGTCCACCCACGGCCGCAATATGGCCGGCGCGCGTGCTTTGTGGCGCGCCACGGGCATGAAGGACGAAGATTTCAAAAAACCGATCATCGCCATCGCCAACTCCTTTACCCAATTTGTACCGGGCCACGTTCACCTCAAGGACCTGGGCCAACTGGTTGCCCGCGAGATCGAACGCGCAGGCGGCGTGGCGAAAGAATTCAACACCATTGCCGTGGACGACGGCATCGCCATGGGCCATGACGGCATGCTGTATTCGCTGCCGAGCCGCGAGATCATTGCTGACTCGGTCGAGTACATGGTCAACGCCCACTGCGCCGATGCCATCGTGTGCATTTCCAACTGCGACAAAATCACCCCTGGCATGCTGATGGCCGCGTTGCGCCTGAACATCCCGGTGATCTTCGTTTCCGGCGGCCCGATGGAAGCCGGCAAAACCAAACTGGCCAGCCACGGCCTCGACCTGGTTGACGCCATGGTCATCGCCGCAGACGAAAGCGCAAGTGACGAGAAAGTCGCCGAATACGAGCGCAGCGCCTGCCCGACGTGCGGCTCGTGCTCCGGGATGTTCACTGCCAACTCGATGAACTGCCTGGTTGAGGCCTTGGGCCTTGCGCTGCCAGGCAACGGTTCGACACTGGCGACCCACAGCGACCGCGAGCAGCTGTTCCTGCAGGCGGGTCGCACCATCGTCGACCTGTGCAAAACCTACTATCGTGACAACGACGACTCAGTGCTGCCGCGCAACATCGCCAACTTCAAAGCGTTCGAAAACGCTATGACACTGGACATTGCCATGGGCGGATCGACCAACACCATCCTGCACTTGTTGGCCGCTGCTCAAGAAGCCGAGATCGACTTCGACCTGCGTGACATTGATCGCTTGTCGCGCAAAGTGCCGCAGCTGTGCAAAGTGGCGCCGAACATCCAGAAGTACCACATGGAAGACGTGCACCGCGCTGGCGGCATCTTCAGCATCCTCGGCTCGCTGGCCCGTGGCGGTCTGCTGCACACCGACCTGCCGACCGTGCACAGTAAAACCCTGGCCGAAGGCATCGCCAAATGGGACATCACCCAGACCACCGACGAAGCCGTGCACCACTTCTTCAAGGCAGGGCCCGGGGGTATTCCGACCCAAACCGCGTTCAGCCAGTCGACTCGCTGGGAAACACTGGACGACGACCGCGAGAACGGCTGCATCCGCAGTGTCGAGCACGCTTACTCGCAGGAAGGCGGTCTGGCCGTGTTGTACGGCAACATCGCGGTGGACGGTTGCGTGGTGAAAACCGCAGGCGTCGATGAGTCGATCCATGTGTTTGAAGGCAACGCGAAGATCTTCGAAAGCCAGGACAGCGCCGTGCGCGGCATTCTCGCCGACGAAGTGAAAGCCGGCGACATCGTGATCATCCGCTACGAAGGTCCGAAAGGCGGGCCGGGCATGCAGGAAATGCTCTACCCGACCTCGTACCTGAAATCCAAAGGCCTGGGCAAAGACTGTGCACTGCTGACCGATGGCCGCTTCTCGGGCGGTACATCCGGGCTGTCCATCGGTCACGCCTCGCCTGAGGCGGCGGCGGGCGGTGCGATTGGTCTGGTTCGCGATGGCGACAAAGTGCTGATCGACATTCCGAACCGTGGCATCAACCTGATGATCAGCGATGAAGAAATGGCCGACCGCCGTGCCGAGCAGGACAAGAAAGGCTGGAAGCCGGTCGAGTTCCGTCCACGCAAAGTGACCACGGCGTTGAAAGCCTACGCATTGCTCGCCACCAGCGCTGACAAGGGCGCCGTACGTGACAAGGCGATGCTGGACAAACTGGTGCCTTAAGCACCTTCAGCTCGATGAAAAACACCCCGCACGTCGGGGTGTTTTTCTGTCTGCAGACTTCGCGCAATCCTGCGATATGTCAGCGGATCGCCACAGCAATCGCACCAATCAGCAGGCAAACGCTCGCAACGGACGTCAACTGGATGCGCAACGGCAAGTACCAATCAGGCAAAGGCAGCGTGCGCACCAAGTGCCTGTCCTGCCAATAGTGGGCGGCGAAGCCGGCAATCAGCAGCACACACCCCAAAGGCACCGGCAGCAATGTCGAAGGCCAGGCGATCAGCGCAGGCAAGACGCTCCAGATGAATCGGGCACGGCGTTGCTCAGGGCTCATGTCGTGCAGCGTCATGGCGAACCCCCAATGCAAGGCGCCGACGAAGCTCAGAATGACAGCGCCGTAGGCGACGAGCGCCCGCCCCAGAAACTCTCCATGCTCGTCAGAGAAAGGGATCACCAGCACCAGCCCGATAAAGGGCAGAAGACCGCCATAACCCAACAAGCCAACAGGCGTTGGCGGCGAAGTCGAGGACGACACGTTCATTTCAGCTCCTTAAAGTGAATGGCACTCAAGACTGTAGGCCCAAAAGCACTGTCAGGGTTCACTGTCTCCTGACTCAACTGCAAACACCGGCAACCCTGGGCGAAGCCATAGGTCCTAAGCGTACCTGTCAGCCCTAAAACCGCCACGAACGAGACCTGCCCATGAGTACCTTGATCTACTGGTTTCGCCAAGACCTTCGGCTTGCCGACAATCCCGCGTTCACGCTCGCGTGCGAGCAGGCTCACACCTTATTGCCCGTGTATTGCACGCCGACGCAGGCGTCGACGGCCTGGGGATTTCAGCGTGTGGGCTGCCATCGTGAGTATTTCGAAAAAACGGCAGTGCGCGCCCTCGCCGATCAATTGAGCGCTCGCGGCAGTGCGCTGATGCAGATAGAGGGCGACCCCATTGAGCAACTACTGGTGCTTGCACAGCGTTTTGGCGCCGAAAAAATTATCTGCGAACGCATCGCCGCGCCCGAGGAGGATGCTCAGGTCGAGGCGCTACGCTCAGCCGGACTGACGGTGGAAGATCACTGGCAATCGAGCGTGTTCAGCCTTGAGGCACTGCCGATGAGCGTTGACCAATTGCCCGATGTGTTCAGCAGCTTCCGACGCTTGATTGAGAAAGCACACACGCAGGCCCGCCCGATTGTGCCGGTGCCGACAACGATACCGGCACCTCCACAGGGCTTGGTTGCCGCACCGATCAGCCCCCTTGTGCTGCCCGATCTTGATCCGCGCTCCGCGTTTCCTTACCAAACGCCAGCCTTCAGTGGTGGCGAGAACGCAGCACAGGCGCATTTGCATCAGTATTTCGAGCGTCGGTTGGCGAACAGTTACAAGGCCACGCGCAATAACCTGAGCGCGGTGGATGACTCCACCAAGTTCTCTGCCTGGCTGGCGCAGGGCGCATTGTCGGCCCCACAGATCGATCAAGCGCTGAAACGTTTTGAAGCTGCGCAAGGTGCCAACGACAGCACGTACTGGATTTTTTTCGAGCTGTTGTGGCGCGACTACTTTCGTTTCCTGCACCTCAAATATGGACGGCTTCTTTACCGGCCCAGCGGTTTGATTGGCAGCGACTTGCCCCATCACAACGCGCAGGGGTTCGAGCGCTGGTGCCGCGGCGAAACCGGGGAAGCTCTGGTCGATGCGGGCATGCGCGAGCTGGCCGCCACGGGTTACCTGTCCAATCGCATGCGCCAGATCGTCGCCAGCTACCTGATCCATGACCTTAAATGCGATTGGCGTGCGGGGGCTGCCTGGTTTGAGGCGCAACTGGTGGATTACGACGTTTACAGCAATCAGGGCAATTGGCTGTATATCGCGGGATTCGGGACGGACCCAAGGGGAGGACGGCGTTTCAACACGGTCAAGCAGGCAAGTGACCATGACGCGGACGGCGTTTATCGACGGTTATGGGCCTAGCACCAAGGCAGCACGATCAATCGCCGTGCTGCCTGGCGAGCCGGTTATTGAATCTCTTCAGGCTTCACGATCACCCAGTTTTTGTCCGCAGTCACCGGCAAGCCTTCTTTGGCCTGCGCTGCTGCGTGCTTGGCCATCATGCCGTTGAGCTGGGTCATGTACTTGTCTTTGCGATTGATCCACAAGTGAACGCCACCCTTGGCCACGTCAACATCGTGGAACAGCATGTAGCCATCGCTCGTCGGTGTGTCGCCGCCCACCAGCACCGGTTTTTTCCATTCATCGATATAGGTCAGGATGGCAGCGTGCTTGCCAGCCATCCACGTGGCGGGCGTCCATAGATACGGCGTCAATTCCAGGCCCAGATTGGCCTTCTCGTCGTACTTGCCAGCCGTGATCTGTTTGCGCGAAGTGGTCAGTTCGCCGGTCTGGATATTCTTCAACAGCGTCGTTACACCAATCACGTTCTGCGGTTTGACGTTGTAGCCGTACTTCGGATCGGACGCGACCATGCGCACCAGCTCTTCGGAGGCAGCGGTCATGACGTAGACCTCAATGCCGTTCTCCATCAGCTTGTTGTACAGCTCGGCCTGACCAGTGAAAACTTTCGGCGGGTTGACCTCGATGGCTTTGACCACATCGCCGTCGTAATAGGTACTCGAGATCGGCTTGCCGGACGCCATCAGCTCATCAACATAGCCCTTGAGCTGTTTGAGGGTGAAGCCGGAAAACACTTGCGCGACCCACGGATAGCAGACCATGTCGTCGATTTCGCAGAGGCGATAGTAGTAGCTGAACAGGCTTTCCTTGTGGTTGGCGGTGTCCTTGAACGGGATCAGCTTGAGGGACGGGTCCAGAGACTCACGTGTGATCAGCCCTTTGTTTTCCATGAACGGCAGCAGCGATTCTTCCAGGTCGTACCGGTAGCTGGTGTTGTCCATGTCGAACACCGCGAAGCTACCTTTGTTGGCGTTCGCGGCGATCATTTCGTTGAGTTGTTTGGCGGCAGGTTCCGGCCAGTGTTTCAGCTCTGTGGAGAAAGCGTGGCTGGCCAGGCCGAGACAGAGTGCAGCGGCCAATAGTTTTGGTACGAGCTTCATAAAAGTGTCCTCCCCTTTTTGATTCAAGGATTTGACCGTAGCAAAATGCGGTTACTGTTTGGGTATGTCAGCGACCGCGCGCGTTCTGATGGCGTCACCGTGGGGGCGATTCGCGACAAAAAGGTAGAAAACGACACTTTTGTGACAGAGTAAACACCGCAGCGAAGCCATCGCGGGCAAGCGCGCGCCTAAAGATTTACCGGAGTCGAGTGCAGGAGCTCGCTTGCCCGCGAAAGGGTCTTAACCGCGCTCCCAGACCTCAAAGCCGTACGCCGGCTTGTCATTCAAGGCCGGATGCTCTTCATTGGAGACCAGCTTCCAGTCGACTTCATCAAACTCCGGAAACCACGCATCCCCATCAGGGCTCAGATCGACGCGCGTGAGGTACAACCGGTCAGCCTGCGCCAGACCTTGCGCGTAAAGCTGCGCGCCTCCGATCAACATCACCTCATCAACGCCCTGCTCCTTGGCCCAGGCTTCGGCGCGGGTAATGGCGTCTTCAAGGCAAGTGAACACTTCGGCGCCTTCGAGCGTCAGCTCGGCTTGGCGGCTGACCACCAGGTTCAGCCGGCCGGGCAACGGACGACCCAGCGAATCCCAAGTCTTGCGACCCATGATGATGGGCTTGCCGAGGGTGGTCGCCTTGAAATACTTGAAATCCCCCGGCAGATGCCAGGGCATTGAATTGTTGACGCCGATCACCCGGTTTTGGCCCAGGGCGGCAATCAGACTGAGAGGGAGATGTTTTTTCATGGCGGCGAGAATACCAGAGCGCAGGATAATGCTCAGCCTGGCAGTTGATCCGAAATATCGAGTCGCCTTGACGCCGCATCGCGAGCAAGCTCCCTCCCACAATGAGGACACATCAGTGGGAGGGAGCTTGCTCGCGATTAAGACGGTCCAAGCACCACAATCCTGCTGCCGTGCGCGGTTTTGCCCGCAGCAGGTATGCTTGCCCTGACTTCATTAACGAGATGCCGTGTGACTGCGCTGACCCCACTCGATGACCTGTGGCTGACCGAAGCCGTGCGCCTGCGCGAAGAACACGCTGGCGCCCTCGAAGACGCCGAAGCCAACCGCCGCGCCCGTGCTGAGGGTGGTGATCTGCTGACCCGAATCAAACACCGCGCGCACTGGCTGGCAGAGCGCGACGGAATGCGTGCCGCGCTGCACCACTGGAAGCAAGGCGCCCGGTTATCGCTGATCGTACTGGCGGTGATTGCAGTCTTCAGTGGCGCAGGCCTGGCCTTCGCCGCATTGGGCGACGGACAGACCCCGGTCAACGTGTTCTGGGCACTGGGCAGCTTGCTGGGCTTGAACCTGATCCTGCTAGTGAGCTGGGCGCTCGGCCTGATCTTCGCCGGAGAAAGCACGGCAAGCCTGGGACGTTTATGGCTGTGGCTGAGTGAAAAGCTCGCCCGCGACGCCCAAGCCGCTCAATTGGGCCCGGCACTGATTTTGTTGCTGCAACGCAAACGTCTGAACCGTTGGGCGCTGGGCACACTTATCCACAGTCTGTGGCTGTTGGCGCTGTTTAGCGCGCTGGTGATGCTGTTGATGCTGATGGCGACCCGACGCTACGGTTTCGTCTGGGAGACCACCATTCTGGGCAGCGACACGTTCGTGGCGCTGACTCACACCCTTGGCCAGATCCCCTCAGTGCTGGGCTTCAGCGTCCCGAGCGACGCAATGATCCGCGCAAGCGGCGACAGCGCCTCCATCGTTGAGAATGCCCGCCAGGCGTGGGCGGCCTGGTTGGTCGGTGTGCTGCTGGTGTATGGCATTGCGCCGCGTTTGCTGTTGGCACTGCTGTGTTTCTGGCGATGGCGGCGCGGCAAAACGCAATTAGCGCTGGATCTGAACCTGCCCGGATATGCCCAGCTGCGTGAGCGGTTGATGCCCAGCAGCGAGCGCCTTGGAGTCAACGATGCAGCGCCAGAGCATCTGCATCAGGTGTTGCAGGGCGCCAGTTCCCTTGAGAGCGACGGCGCATTACTGGTCGCCATCGAGCTGGACGATCAGAGAAGCTGGCCACCCAAACTGCCCAGTACCGTGGCAGATGCCGGGATTCTGGACAGTCGCGAATCCCGTAAAAAACTGCTTGATCAACTCACTCGATTTCCCCCCGCACGCCTTGCTATCGCCTGCGACCCGAGGCGCTCGCCCGATCGTGGCAGTGTTGCGCTGATCGCGGAGCTGGCTCGCTGCGCGGGCTCGACACGGGTCTGGCTGCTGCCTGCACCCACCGGTCAGGCGCTGGACGCTGATCGCCTCGGCGACTGGCACGCGGCGCTCCAACAACTGGAAGTGAACTGGGCGGACACTGCGCCGCTGACGTGGCTGGAGACGGGGCATGACTGACAGCAAAACCACTCAAGCGCTTCGGCTGGCCGTCGTGGGCCACACTAATGTCGGCAAAACGTCCCTGCTGCGCACACTGACCCGCGATGGCGGTTTCGGTGATGTGTCCCATCGACCCAGCACCACTCGGCACGTTGAAGGCGCCCGCCTGTCGGTGGACGGCGAAGCGCTGCTGGAGTTGTACGACACGCCAGGCTTGGAAGACGCCATTGCATTGCTTGATTATCTGGAGCAGCTCGATCGGCCGGGCGAAAGGCTCGACGGCCCTGCCCGGTTGGCGCGATTTCTGGAAGGCAGCGAGGCGCGTCAACGATTCGAGCAAGAGGCCAAGGTACTGCGCCAGTTGCTGGAGTCCGATGCCGGCCTGTACGTCATCGACGCCCGTGAGCCAGTGCTTGCCAAATACCGCGATGAACTGGCCGTGCTCGCCAGTTGCGGGAAACCTTTGCTGCCCGTCCTGAATTTCGTCAGCAGCGCGCAACACCGCGAGCCCGCCTGGCGCGAGGCACTTGCGCGACTGGGGTTGCACGCGCTGGTGCGTTTCGACAGCGTGGCGCCGCCCGAGGATGGCGAGCAAAGGCTGTATGAGAGTCTGGCGCTGCTGCTTGAAACATCACGTCCCCAGCTGGAAAGGCTCATCGCCGATCAACACCTCCAGCGCGTGGCGCGGCGGCATAGCGCTGCGCGGTTGATTGCCGAATTACTGCTCGATTGCGCGGCGTGTCGTCGCAGCGTCGCAACGCAATCCGATCAAGTGCAAACGGCCATTTCGGACCTGCGTAAGGCCGTGCGCCAACGTGAACAACGCTGCGTCGAGTCGCTGCTCACGCTCTACGCATTTCGCCCTCAGGACGCTTCGGCCAGTGACCTGCCACTGCTCGACGGACGCTGGGGTGATGATCTTTTCAACCCCGAAACCCTGAAATTGCTGGGCGTTCGGGTGGGTGGCGGAATCGCGGCAGGTGCAGCGGCAGGTGCTGGCGTGGACCTGCTGGTGGGCGGAATCACCTTGGGAGCTGCGGCGCTGGTGGGGGCGATTGCCGGCGGTGCGTTGCAGACTGCGCGCAGTTACGGCGGCCGACTACTGGGCAAGATCAAAGGTCAACGCGAACTGACGGTCGACGACGCAGTGCTGAGGCTGTTGGCATTGCGGCAGCGGCAACTGCTGTTAGCGCTGGAAGCCCGCGGACACGCGGCGATGGACAGCATCAAACTGAGCGCCCCGCAGGACAAAACGTGGCGCGAGGGCAAGCTCCCCGACGACTTGCGCAAAGCGCGCGCTCACCCGCAGTGGTCGTCGCTTAACCCGCATTCGAAGTTGAATCAGGCCGAGCGACAGGAGTCGATTGAAGCGCTGGCTGCAAGCCTCAATACCGCTTGAGCATTTTGGGTGCGTGAACCGCTAAATAACGCCGACAGTCGCCCCGATGATTTGGGGATACTGTTAACGCGTCAGCCCCGGTATGATCCCGCGCCCGATACACCCGGAACCGGATACACATGAAACCCACCTTGATCGCTGCCGCAGAAATCGACCGTCTCGATACCTGGGCCAAATATTCCAGCCACATGTGCGGAGGCTGCATTTCCAGTTGCTGCACATTGCCGGTAGAAACCAAGATCAAGGATCTGATCCGGATTGGCATCGTTGATGAGTTCGAAATGGGCGAAAACCCTAAGAACATCGCCAAGCGTTTGCAGAAGGAAGGGATCGTCGAGCGCTTCAATCAGAAGACCGGGATTTTTACTTTGCAGCGCATGAGCAACAACGACTGCCTGTACCTGGACCGCAAAAGCCGCTTGTGCACGATTTACGAAAAACGCCCCGACACCTGCCGCAATCACCCGAAAATCGGGCCGCGCCCAGGCTACTGCGCGTACATACCCAAAGCCGTTGTGCGTGAAGATCGCGGAACGCTGGGCTCAAACACAGGGCGTGCGCCGCTGAAGTTTTGATGGGGCTTGCTGTAGGAGCGCGCTTGCCCGCGATTGCGTCGTGTCAGCCGATATTACTGGCGCGACGAATTACGTTATCGCGGGCAGGCGCGTTCCTACACCGACATCGCGCAGCATCAACCCGCTCAGCGCAAACAAAAACGCCCCCGACCTTGCGGTCGGGGGCGTTTTTTTACGGCTGATTAAAAACTAATCAGTTGCCGCTTTTCTTGGCAGCGCGGGTACGCTCGCTTTCGCCAAGGATTTTCTTACGCAGGCGAATCGACTTTGGAGTCACTTCGCACAATTCGTCTTCTTGAACGAATTCCAGCGCTTGTTCCAGCGTGAAGCGGATAGGCGGAACCAGAGCGATGGTTTCGTCTTTACCGGAAGCACGCATGTTATCGAGCTTCTTGCCTTTGGTTGGGTTAACGCCCAGATCGTTGTCGCGGCTGTTGATGCCGACGATTTGACCTTCGTACACGTCTTCACCGTGACCCAGGAACAGTTTGCCACGAGCTTGAAGGGTTTCCAGCGAGTAAGTCAGAGCCTTACCGGTAGCTACCGAAACCAGCACGCCGTTCTGACGGCCGGACATGTCGCCGGACTTCATCACGTCGTAACGGTCGAAGATCGAGGTCAGGATGCCTGCACCGGAGGTCAGGGTCAGGAACTCGTTACGGAAGCCGATCAAGCCACGTGCCGGGATGTTGTACTCAAGGCGAACACGGCCTTTGCCATCCGGAACCATGTTGGTCAGATCGCCCTTACGGATACCGATCTGTTCCATGATCGAGCCCTGGGATTCTTCCGGCAGGTCGATGGTGACGTTTTCGTACGGTTCGTGCTTGACGCCATCAACCATGCGGATGATAACTTCAGGACGACCAACGCCCATTTCGAAGCCTTCGCGACGCATGGTTTCGATCAGTACCGAGAGGTGCAGCTCACCACGGCCGGAAACTTTGAACTTGTCGGCGGTGTCGCCTTCTTCAACGCGCAGAGCAACGTTGTACAGCAGCTCTTTGTCCAGACGTTCCTTGATGTTACGGCTGGTGACGAACTTGCCTTCGCGACCGCAGAAAGGCGAATCGTTCACCTGGAAGGTCATGGAAACGGTTGGTTCGTCAACGGTCAGCGGCTTCATCGCTTCAACGGTCTGCGGATCGCACAGGGTGTCGGAGATGAACAGCTCGTCGAAGCCGCTGATGCAGACGATGTCGCCGGCAGCTGCTTCTTCAACGTCTACACGGTGCAGACCGTGGTGACCCATCAGCTTCAGGATCCGACCGTTACGGCGCTTGCCGTCAGCATCGATAGCAACGACCTGAGTGTTCGGCTTGACCTTGCCGCGAGCAATACGGCCAACGCCGATGATGCCCAGGAAGCTATTGTAGTCCAGTGCCGAGATTTGCATCTGGAACGGACCATCACGGTCAACCTTTGGAGCCGGTACGTTGTCGACGATGGACTGGTACAGCGGGGTCATGTCTTCAGCCATGTCCGTGTGTTCCAGACCGGCAATACCGTTCAGCGCAGAGGCGTAAACGACTTTGAAGTCCAGCTGTTCTTCGGTAGCACCCAGGTTGTCGAACAGGTCGAAGATCTGGTCCAGAACCCAGTCCGGACGCGCGCCTGGACGGTCAACCTTGTTGATAACCACAATTGGACGCAGGCCGGCTTCGAAAGCCTTCTTGGTCACGAAGCGGGTTTGCGGCATAGGGCCGTCTTGAGCATCGACCAGCAGCAGAACGGAGTCGACCATCGACATCACACGCTCTACTTCACCACCGAAGTCGGCGTGGCCCGGGGTGTCAACGATGTTGATGTGGTAGCCATTCCAGTTGATCGCGGTATTCTTCGCGAGAATGGTGATACCACGCTCTTTTTCCTGGTCGTTGGAGTCCATCACGCGCTCATCGTTGAGCTCGCCGCGTTCCAGAGTGCCGGATTGACGCAAGAGCTTGTCAACGAGGGTAGTTTTACCGTGGTCAACGTGAGCAATGATGGCGATGTTGCGTAGATTTTCGATCACTTGTGTATCTCGATCAGAGGATTCGGTCAGCTGACTGGTTACAGGCAGCTATGAACAGTAGAGTCGGCAAAAGCCGTTACGGCTTGACGACTGGTGTCGGGGGGCCGGTGACGCAAGCCACAGGCAAACAGCCCCGGGCACTTAGCTCGGTCGATAAACGCGCACATTGGCATGCCCCTCACTGAGCAAATGGTGAGCATGCAGGCGACTCATGACGCCTTTGTCGCAATACAGCAGGTACTGGCGCGTGTAATCCAGTTCCTTGAAACGGCCGTTCAATGCATAGAACGGCAGCGTTTGTACTTCAATGCCAGGCAATGCCAGCGGCTGATCGTCCTGTGCATCCGGATGACGGATGTCGATGACGACCTGCCCGGCCAGCGCCAGACTGACTTCTTCTATGTCGACGCCCTGGCCCAATTCTTCGATCACACGATCAACGGGGACCATCTTCGCGTTCTCGAGCGCACGCTCCAGAATCGCCATATCAAACTGTTGTTCTTCGTACTCGATGCGATTGCGCTTTGCAGCGGTCTTGGGATTGACCGAAATCACCCCGCAGTACTCAGGCATGTGCCGGGCGAAATTTCCGGTACCTATCTGATCTGCCTGATCAATGATGTCCTGCTTATGGGTGGCGATCAGCGGGCGTAACACCAGCTTCTCCGTCACCTGATCGATCACCGACAAATTTGGCAGCGTCTGGCTCGACACCTGGGAGATGGCTTCACCTGTCACCAGTGCGTCGATTTCCAGACGATCAGCGATCGTGGTCGCAGCGCGCAACATCATACGCTTCAATACTACGCCCATATGACTGTTATCGACTTTTCCGAGAATTTCTCCCAGAACTTCCTCGAACGGTACGCTGACGAACAGCACCCGTTGCGAGCTGCCGTACTTCTTCCAGAGAAAATGCGCGACTTCCATAACGCCCAGCTCGTGGGCCCTTCCGCCCAGATTGAAGAAGCAGAAGTGGCTCATCATACCGCGGCGCATGATCTGGTAGGCCGCAACGGTCGAATCGAACCCGCCGGACATCAAAACCAACGTCTGCTCCAGCGAACCCAGCGGGTAGCCACCCAGGCCAGTGTGCTGACTGTGGATCACGGACAACCGTTGGTCGCGAATTTCCATCCGCACTTCGATTTCGGGCGACTTGAGGGAAATACCGGCCGCGCCGCACTCTTCGCGCAGTCTGCTGCCGACATATTTCTCGACGTCCATGGAGCTGAAATCGTGATGACCGGCACGCTTGCAGCGAACCGAAAATATCTTGCCCTGGACGGCATCGCCGAAGTGCAGCTTGCACTTATCGTAAATGTCTTCCAAGTCACCCAGCGGGTATTGATCGACCTGCAGGAAATACGTGATGCCTGGCATGCAGCTCAGGCGCTCGGTCATGTCTTGCAGGGCTTTGGGATCAGTGACCCTGGTTTCGACGTCAAGGTTGTCCCACACACCATCCACCACCAGCGCCGGGTCCAGATCACGGAGCACGGTACGGATGTTTTTGGCCAACTGCTTGATGAAGCGCTTACGCACAGGCCGGCTTTTGATAGTGATCTCGGGGAAAACTTTAACGATTAGTTTCATGAAAACAGCGCGCAGGGTGCCGGTCGAAAAATAGGGGGCAGAATTATAGCGGAAATTGCTCAAGGTTTAACCAGCTATCGTGCAGTCAATCATCAGCGCACCAAAACAACACCCTGCACAATTATCGAGCACCAAAAAGGTGCAATGAATTTTCATAAATGCATCTTTTAACGCGCTTAATCTCGGTGTTGAGGCGGAAAACCCAACATAGGGCACTGGCATGCAAATTGCTCCCTTGTGAGGCAGGTTGCCTTGGCCGACTATCGCGCCCGGCGTCACCCAAATTGAAGGGCACACAACTACCAAGCCCTAATCCACCCCGGAGGACAACATGTCGAAGTCGGTTCAACTCATCAAAGATCATGACGTTAAGTGGATTGATCTGCGCTTCACGGACACCAAAGGCACTCAGCACCACGTGACCATGCCAGCTCGCGATGCGCTGGAAGACGACTTCTTTGAAGTCGGCAAAATGTTCGACGGTTCCTCCATCTCTGGCTGGAAAGGCATCGAAGCCTCCGACATGATTCTGCTGCCAGACGACGAAACTGCCGTCCTGGATCCGTTCACCGAAGAGCCAACGCTGATTCTGGTGTGCGACATCATCGAACCTTCGACCATGCAAGGTTACGATCGCGACCCACGCGCCATCGCCCACCGCGCTGAGGAATACCTGAAGTCGACCGGTATCGGTGACACTGTATTCGCCGGCCCGGAACCAGAATTCTTCATCTTCGACGAAGTTAAATTCAAATCCGACATTTCCGGCTCCATGTTCAAAATCTACTCCGAACAAGGCTCCTGGATGTCCGACGCCGACATCGAAGGCGGTAACAAGGGCCACCGTCCAGGTATCAAAGGCGGTTACTTCCCGGTTCCTCCGTTCGACCACGACCACGAAATCCGCACCGCAATGTGCAACGCCCTTGAAGAAATGGGCCAGATCGTCGAAGTTCACCACCACGAAGTGGCAACCGCTGGCCAGAACGAAATCGGCGTGAAATTCAACACGCTGGTCAAGAAGGCTGACGAAGTTCAGACGCTCAAGTATGTCGTACACAACGTTGCTGACGCTTACGGCCGCACCGCGACCTTCATGCCGAAGCCTCTGTACGGCGATAACGGTTCGGGCATGCACGTTCATATGTCCATCTCCAAAGATGGCAAGAACACCTTCGCTGGCGAAGGTTATGCCGGTCTGTCGGACACCGCCCTCTACTTCATCGGCGGCATCATCAAGCACGGTAAGGCCCTCAACGGTTTCACCAACCCGGCGACCAACTCGTACAAGCGTCTGGTTCCAGGCTTCGAAGCTCCAGTGATGCTGGCCTACTCGGCACGTAACCGCTCCGCCTCGATCCGTATTCCTTACGTCAACAGCCCTAAAGGCCGTCGTATCGAAGCGCGCTTCCCGGACCCGGCTGCCAACCCATACCTGGCGTTCGCTGCACTGTTGATGGCTGGCCTGGACGGCATCCAGAACAAGATCCACCCTGGCGACGCAGCTGACAAAAACCTGTATGACCTGCCACCTGAAGAGGCTGCAGAGATCCCACAAGTGTGCGGCAGCCTGAAAGAAGCCCTGGAAGAACTGGACAAAGGTCGTGCGTTCCTGACCAAAGGCGGCGTTTTCAGCGACGACTTCATCGATGCTTACATCGCTCTGAAAAGCGAAGAAGAAATCAAAGTACGTACCTTCGTACACCCACTGGAATACGAGCTGTACTACAGCTGCTAATCCAGTCGCGTCTGCGAAAGCCGCGTGAACAAGAGGCCTCCTTCGGGAGGCCTTTTTTGTGCTAGATGATTGCGGATGGAGCGATTTCTCGCTCTATAGAAACTCCCAGAGTCCTCTAGTTCTCAGTCGTAGGTAGCGCAATGAAACAACCGGTCATTATCGGTCCCCCGCCCTAGACTTCTATCAATATCCCTGTCAGCGCCCAGATAGATGTTAACGATTGGCCACTTCGGCTTCACATTGATACACCTATAGCCTCCAGGCACATTCCAATCGATTTGCATAAAGTAATTTTCATCTGGAAAAATCCGACCAATGCCACCAATGGTTTCGCCTGGAAATATGTCGCCGCTGTATTTTTCATATGGCGTAATTATAAGAACATGAAGCCTTCCGTTAGCATTTTCTGGATAGTGCAATCTCACTCGTGGCGTGGCGATGTACCAGAAAAATACAGGGGGAAGAATAAGAAACAGGAACCACCACTTTACATGTTTCATTATTATTTCCTAAAACACTCGTGCAGTCGTGCCCCATCGCTACCCCAATCTACTGGATCTATCGACAGCACCTCATTCATGATCAGTATCGAGTCAACAAAACTTTCTTTATATACTTCGTACAACTTGATTCCAATCATGATTGACTGCCTATCAGCCACATCATCCCACGCTCTCAGTCCCTCAACATTAGCGGACCTATGAGGCCCCGGGCGATTTTCCCACTCTGCAACTTTTCTTACCAAATCAGAGCCAATCTGTTCGAGGCCTGCTCCATCTAGCAGAATGCTTTCAGAAAACCCTGCTGCAACACCAATATATCCATAATGAATATTCGACCAAATATCATGGAAATAGTTATATCTCCCGTGCTTATGCCAAGCGATACCGTTATATCTTTTCAGCAACTTCGGCTTATGATCCCAAGGCCGATTCTGCCCCACCCGCTCAGTCCACAACGCAAACGCCTCAGCTTTTTTCGCTAACTCAATGGCATTGAAGTTAGGCACATGCCCCATCGTCAGATAAAACGGCTGTTCAAAGTATTTTTTGGTCTCTTCTACCGCGTCATAACCGTTCAACTCCCTCATCTTCAAAACCGAAGGATGGTGAATATTGCGATTCATCTCATCGGCAATGTAACCGGCAAGTTCATTCATGTGATCAGGATGAGGACAGGTTGCCGTCACGAGCACCGGTGCGATCGGCAAGGCCGGAGGTTGCTGGGTTGCTGGGTTGCAAACAGCGACGTCGTCGACGCCGAGGATGATGACCTGAAAAGCACTTGCGACTTACGAGCGGTAGCATCTCTCGATGAAAGCAACGGGTGCGTAGCGCTTTCATAGGTGGCGCTATCTATCGAGTGCAGCAGTCTGGACTTGCATGGACACCCACTGAAACTGTCGAGCGTGCCGGCCACTCGCCGTCCGTGATAGATAAAGTGATCAAGACCGCCAGTAACTTTGTAGATGTTGCCGTCCTTGCCGCAGCTCACGGGGTCATCTTCGCAAATGCGCTCGTGTCCGTTGAACGTAAAGCTAGGTGAACCCGCCAGAATTTCTCCGCCGCACGAAGTTCTGTCACCCCGTACAAGAAAATGCCCTTTCATTTTTATTTCTATCCTTTGGTGGGCTATACGTCCTTCCAACCTGGAGGCGCTGGCCTGAGAGCGCCAGCTCGCCTCAGCAGATCTCCCGTCACCGGTGTGCATCGCAAACCGGAATGCAGCCAAGTCCGGTTGATTGTCATCCTTAATGAACAGTTAACGTGTCCTGCTATCCGACCAACCACGTCAGATTAAGCTGATACGGAACGAGGGCTTTTCTGTCAGATGCAGTTAGCATCAAAGCAGGCAAATGGACGCCAAGTTAGTGGATAGCGACTAACTGACCTATAGGACGAATCCGATTCTGTATGTGATTGAATAGACGTCTTGCGGGAGGTCTTTTCTATTACTGGGCGCCCATTGTTCGGCCGTTCTAAAGCTATAAATATGCACCGCAGATGGGAACGACGCTTCCGGCAACCTTGGTGTTTCTGCTCTTCAACAAGCACAAGGATTTCGTTCATGTTCAACATCGCCCCCGCTTGCCTGCTGCTGGCGATGATCGCCTTTGGCGGATGCGCCACCGCTAAACCGTCCAGCTCTGCGTCGGTCTCAACGGTCCAGTCCACTGTTCTGCTTAAAAGCTCGAACTCGTGGGATGGAACAGCCTATGACGCCTACCCTGTCGGCAAGCCTGAGCTGACCGTTCTCAACATCAAGATTCCCGCCAACACCGCCCCCAAATGGCACGAGCACCCGATGCCCAATGCCCAATGCGGCGTATGTCGTGTCCGGCAATCTCACGATGGAAACCCGCGAAGGCGGCGAGTCGATTCTGCTCAAGCCAGGTGATGTGCTGCCTGAAATGGTCAACAGGCAGCATCGCGGCCTGACGGTGGACACCGCAGTGGAGCTCGTCGTTTTTTTACGCGGGGACCCCGGGAATGCCACTATCTACCAGCCAAAGTGTTAAACAGTGATCGCTCGGTCATACGTGAGGACATGACAATGCTTAAACAGCTCCAACTCGCGGCATTAGCCTGCGGCCTGTTATCGACCGGCCTTCACGCGGCGCCTGCTCAGCAGCCTCCTGTGCAACTTCAGCCGCTTATCGCGGCCATGGAGCAAAGGCTGGAAATCGCCAATGACGTGGCGCGTAGCAAATGGCACAGCGGCAAGCCGGTGCAGGACAGTGAGCGCGAGCGCCAGGTGATCCAGAACGCCGAATCACGGGCAGGCGAATTCAAGCTGGCCGACGACGACGTACGCTATTTCATGGCGGCCCAGATGGAAGCCAACAAGATGGTGCAATACGCGCGCCTCGAACAATGGCGCGACACCGGTCACTCCCCTGAGAAGCCAGACGTCAACCTGACCGATGGCATCCGCGGTCGGCTGGATACGCTGCTGCCGGTGTTGATGCAAAGTTACTCGGCGTTTCAGCCTTACCGCAACGATGCCAAATGCCCAGGGTGGGTGCAGTCGGAAATCCAGCGACAGGCAAGTGATCCGGTCATCGTGACCGCCCTGCAACGGGCGGCAGGCGACCTCTGTCGGACCACGGCAAGCCAGTGAGCAGGCGCGCAGATGCGCTTCTCAACTGACACCGTCGATCAGTATTCCTCTATGCTGACCCTGTGCCGCGCCATGCATTGAGCGCGGCACCATTGTTGGTTGTCCTGATCGCTGCACTGGAGTGTTCATGCGTCAATGTCTCGCCCTTCTGTTGCTGGTGTTCGCACTGCCCGCTGCCGCGCAGATCTACAAATACACCGACGCCAACGGCAACACGGCGTACAGCAATCAACCGCCTGATGGCACCAAAGCCCAAAAGGTAGAATTGCCGCCCTTGAACAGGGTCGACACGGTCGCTCCTGCGCCACCACCGCCCGCGCAACGACCTCCAGGGCTGCCAAAGCAAAATACAGTCGCTTACCAGACGCTACAATTGACCGACCTGCCAGACGCCGAAGCACTGCGCGCCAACAACGGCACCTTCACTGTGGGAGTGAGGATTGAACCGCGCCTGCAGCCCGGCCATTTGCTGCAACTGCTTCTGGACGGTGTGCCGTACGGGCAACCTGCAAACGTCCCGCGCCTGCAACTGACAGAGCTTGACCGGGGGGAACACAGCCTGGCCGTTCAGGTACTGCAAAACCAACAATCCATCAAGCAAAGCCAGACCGTCACCTTCACGGTGCAGCGAGTTCATGTTGGCCAGCCCTGAGTCCTTGATCGCGCGTATCGCGCTCCTGTGCCTGTTGATGTTCGCGGCGGGCGCGGCTACGGCCGACGTTTATACGTACATCGACGCCGAGGGCAATCGCGTTTTCACCGACCAGCCCAGGCGCAACGCCAAGAAGGTCGAGATCGCGCCCAGCAACAACATGGCTGTGCCAGCAAAAAAAGCTCCTCCCAAAATATCCAGCGAAGCCCCGCTGCTCACCTATCAACTGCTGCGCATCCTGGCGCCGGAGCCTGATGCTGCGATTCGGGACATGCAAGGCAACATGACGGTCACGGTGACCAACGATCCCGCCTTGCACGCGGGCCACCGCTATCGCCTGCTGCTGGACGGCAAACCCTATGGCGTAATAGGCCGCAGCCCGGTTTTCCCGCTGACGAACATCGATCGTGGCACCCATCAACTCTCGATCGAGATCGTCGATTCACATGATCGAGTGGCAGAGCGCACCCCAAACCAGCCCTTCAACATGTTCCGCACCTCGCTTGCCCAGAAGAGACAGGCGAAACCGTGCGAAAAAGAAGACTACGGCGTGCGTCCGGAATGCCCGCTAAAAGATAAGCCCGAAGAAAAAAGCAGCATTTTCCCATTCTTCTGAAGCGCTCAGCCTAAGATGGTGCGCACCATCGTGGCGCACTACCTGAACAGCTCAGCACACGCACAGCCCATTTTGGTTCACACGACGCGCAGTTTTAAGGTGCGCAGACATGCACTGTCCAAAAAAAGCTCGAATCAACTCTATTCACGCTTCTTTTCGGAGCCTTGGTTTGGTTTTTGCATTTTCTTACGAATAAGTAAGGCGTAAGCAATCTATCAGCGGCATTTCAGCGCTGGCGAAGACCACCCAGCGCCTGCTACCTCGGGCCCGCCCCAAGTGCAATGTGCCAAATGAGGTCAACGGAATTCATGACTATCAGCGATACGCTGCACCGGTTGTTACTCGACAACCTGACCACTGCCACCATTCTGCTCAACTCGGACTTGCGCCTTGAGTACATGAACCCCGCAGCCGAAATGCTGCTGGCGATCAGTGGACAGCGCAGCCACGGGCAATTCATCAGCGAACTTTTCACCGAGTCCGCCGAAGCGCTCAGCTCGCTGCGTCAGGCTGTCGAGCAAGCCCACCCGTTCACCAAGCGCGAAGCGATGCTCACCGCATTGACCGGTCAGACGCTGACCGTCGATTACGCGGTAACTCCGATCCTGTCCCAAGGCGAAACCATGCTCTTGCTTGAGGTTCATCCACGTGATCGCCTGTTGCGCATCACCAAGGAAGAAGCCCAGCTGTCGAAGCAGGAAACCACCAAGATGCTGGTGCGAGGCCTTGCTCACGAGATCAAGAATCCACTCGGAGGCATTCGCGGTGCAGCGCAGTTGCTCGCCCGTGAGCTGCCCGAAGAGAGCCTCAAGGACTACACCAACGTCATCATCGAGGAAGCCGACCGCCTGCGTAATCTGGTAGATCGCATGCTCGGCTCCAACAAGCTGCCCTCGCTTGCCATGACCAACGTGCACGAAGTGCTCGAACGGGTTTGCAGCCTGGTAGAAGCAGAGAGTCAGGGTTGCATCACCTTGGTGCGCGATTACGACCCAAGCATTCCGGACGTGTTGATCGACCGCGAACAGATGATTCAGGCGGTGCTCAATATTGTGCGTAACGCAATGCAGGCCATCAGCGGACAGAACGAACTGCGCCTTGGCCGCATCAGCCTGCGCACCCGCGCAATGCGTCAGTTCACCATTGGCCATGTTCGCCATCGGCTGGTCAGCAAGATCGAAATCATCGACAACGGGCCCGGCATTCCCGCCGAGCTTCAGGAAACCATTTTTTACCCGATGGTCAGCGGCCGCCCGGATGGCACGGGGCTGGGGCTTGCCATCACCCAGAACATTATCAGTCAGCACCAGGGGCTGATCGAGTGTGAGAGCCATCCTGGCCACACCACTTTCTCGATCTTCTTGCCACTGGAACAAGGAGCAGCTTCGACATGAGCCGTAGTGAAACTGTCTGGATCGTCGATGACGACCGTTCCATCCGCTGGGTACTTGAAAAAGCCTTGCAACAAGAAGGCATGACCACGCAGAGCTTCGACAGTGCCGATGGCGTAATGAGCCGACTGGCGCGTCAGCAACCGGACGTGATCATTTCCGACATCCGTATGCCGGGCGCTAGCGGTCTGGACCTGTTGGCACGGATTCGCGAGTCGCACCCTCGCCTGCCGGTCATCATCATGACCGCCCATTCGGACCTCGACAGTGCCGTGGCCTCGTATCAGGGCGGCGCGTTTGAGTACCTGCCCAAGCCGTTCGACGTCGATGAGGCCGTGTCACTGGTCAAGCGCGCCAATCAGCACGCACAGGAGCAGCAAGGTCTGGAGGTTGCGCCCACGCTGACGCGCACCCCTGAAATCATCGGTGAAGCGCCGGCAATGCAGGAAGTGTTTCGCGCCATTGGGCGCTTGAGCCACTCCAACATCACTGTGCTGATCAACGGCGAATCGGGTACCGGTAAAGAGTTGGTTGCCCATGCCTTGCATCGCCACAGCCCGCGCTCGGCATCGCCCTTCATCGCACTGAACATGGCGGCGATTCCGAAAGACCTGATGGAGTCCGAGCTGTTCGGCCACGAAAAAGGCGCATTCACCGGTGCAGCAAACCTGCGCCGCGGCCGTTTCGAGCAAGCGGATGGCGGTACGTTGTTTCTCGACGAAATTGGCGATATGCCGGCTGACACTCAGACGCGCTTGCTGCGCGTTCTGGCAGACGGCGAGTTCTACCGCGTCGGCGGCCACACGCCCGTCAAGGTCGATGTACGAATCATCGCCGCCACTCACCAGAACCTGGAAACACTGGTGCAGGCTGGCAAGTTCCGTGAGGACTTGTTTCACCGCCTGAACGTTATCCGGATTCACATTCCGCGCATGTCCGATCGCCGTGAAGACATTCCGACACTCGCCAGGCACTTCCTGGCCCGCGCGGCGCAGGAACTGGCGGTCGAGCCCAAGCTGCTGAAGGCTGAAACCGAGGAATACCTCAAGCACCTCCCGTGGCCTGGCAACGTGCGTCAGCTGGAAAACACCTGTCGCTGGATCACGGTCATGGCGTCGGGTCGTGAGGTCCACGTCAGCGATCTGCCGCCTGAACTGCTGAGCCTGCCGCAAGATTCAGCGCCGGTCACCAACTGGGAACAGGCGCTGCGTCAATGGGCCGATCAGGCGCTTGCTCGCGGCCAGTCCAGCCTGCTCGACAGCGCAGTGCCGACCTTCGAACGCATCATGATCGAAACCGCCCTCAAGCACACCGCTGGCCGCCGTCGCGATGCCGCCGTGTTGCTGGGCTGGGGCCGCAATACCTTGACTCGCAAGATCAAGGAGCTAGGCATGAAGATCGACGGAGGGGATGACGACGAGGGAGATGAGGGCTGATTGACCTGTAATTTATGACAGTTTACGCAGCACGCTTATGCTGATTAGCTCCTTTGACCGACCTCGAACTGTCAAAGGAGCTGACAATAATGAGCACTAGCAATCGCAACTATCTGCTGGACGACGAACTCAACGCCCGCCTTCTGGCAACCTTGCCACGCCGCGACACCCTCAAACTGCGCGCCCGAATTGTCGATTATGAAATCGTCGAAATGGCCGTACTTTTCCGTACCGGCGAGCTGACTTCGGTACAAATCACTGTCGCGTATATCAATCGAATCAGCACGCTAAACGGCAGTTTCGAAACCTACGATGAGAATGGCGGTTATAACGCCTTCATCCGTATCGATGCGAACGAGGCCTTGGAGCAAGCGGCACTGGCGGACATCTGGCTCGCCAGCCAAACAGATCCAAGAGGCCCAGCCCCACCGCTGTGCGGCATCCCCTTGGGGGTGAAGGATACGATTGGGATCAAAGGCCGTGAGAGCAAAAACGGCACTCAGGCATTTAGCACCAACTTCGCAATCAATGACGCAACCTCCGTGGCCCGTCTGAGGGCCCAGGGTGCGGTGCTGGTCGGACATACCATTTGCTCAGAGCTTTCCGGCGACGTCATCGGCCAGTTTGCCGGGAATGCATGGGATCCTGATCGGGTTCCTGGAGGCTCAAGTCAGGGATCGGCCGTTGCCCCCATCGCTCGCCTGGTAGCTGCAACACTGGGGGAAGAAACGTCTGGCTCAATCATTATTCCCGCTGCCGTCAATGGCGTAAGTGCGATCAAGCCCTCGCCAGGGTTCGTATCGGCGGCGGGCGTTATGCCATTGCGCGCCGGTTGGGACACGCTAGGGCCAATGGCACGGTCAATGCGAGACGCATCGTTGATTCTCGCTATCGTCGGCGGACTGGACAGGGAAAATGACCCGCAGACGCTATCGGCCCCTATTCCGCTGCCCGCGCTTCCCATTGCGGCACGCCCTGGCAAAACTCCGCTGCTGGGATTGAAGATCGGCATCCCCCAGACAGACTGGATGACCACGCCGATCAGGTCTCCTCTGGAATCTTATGGCGCAGACCACCGAGCAGCATTCCTGCGCTTCAAAAGCCAGTTAACGGCCCTCGGAGCACACGTTGTCGATTTCCCCGGACTGGATCTGTCTCTTGAGCAAAACGCACCCTACTTGTCAGGCATCCCTTTCTACAGCCTTAAAGGCGAAGACGGTGAGAATCTGCTGATGGTCAACGCAGCGTTGGGGACGACCTGGCCTGCACAGCTGGAAACAAGGCAGTGGCTGGCGGTTCAGGAGTTTGCCGAGTCGCTGACCAATACGGAGCATCGGGATTTTTTGCTTAAGAGAATCAGTCCGCAATGGAGTCATGACACGGCCAGCCTGATTCCGGCTGGCGTGCGTGTAGAAGCGGAAAGTCGCAGGCGCCAGCAGCAACAACTCTATACGCAGGCGCTTGATAAGGAGGACATCGATTTCATGATGATGTTGCCCGTCGGCGGACACGTTGACCCACGTTTCGCGGAGCATTACGACCGTATCCCCGTGCGCCGCAGCTTTGTCGAGGCACCCAACGGACTCGCCTGGCCGGTGGTGACCTTCCCCATTGGGTACGGCAATACCGATGTGACAAGCCCGATGCCTATAACCGCTGCGTTCTGGGGACGTCGCTTTGATGAAGTGCTGATCGTGCAGGCGGCGATCGATTTTCAGGACCGATTCCCTGAATACCACCAAGCGGCACCGCCGGATCCCGACTTCTCAATCAGGACCAGGCGACCGGACAACATTCCCAGGGTTCGAGATTTGCCGCCAACGTGCTCGGCAGACCCGACAATTTCGTTAGGTAGCAGGAGCCTGCCATGAACCAGCGCTTTTTCCCTATCGACTGGGCCCCGCTAAATAACCCTCCTACCCTTGGGGCCCCTGAGCCGTCCACACGATTTTTTACCATCGCGTGGCGCCCAATGCTCTGCACGGTGTGTTACCCGGAACAAATTCCGCAGGAAGAACCTATTCAGCCGAAGACGGCTTTTCCCACAGATTGATTCCACCTTCCACTGCAAACCCATCGATTTCAGCCAGCTCTGCTGCACTGAATTCGAGGTTTTTCAGTGCGCCGACGTTTTCGATGATCTGTTCCGGGCGACTTGCACCGATCAAAGACGTCGTCACGCGTGGATCGCGAAGGGTCCACGCCAAGGCCATTTGCGCCAGGCTCTGACCGCGACGCTTGGCGATCTCGTTCAACGCCCGCACGTGCGCAATGTTCTGCTCGGACAAGTGCGACGCTTGCAACGAACCGCCACCCGGACGATTGACCCGCGCATCCTGAGGAATGCCGTTCAGGTATTTGTCCGACAACAACCCTTGAGCCAGCGCGGTAAAGGCAATAACGCCAGCGCCCAGCTCATCCGTCACGTCCAGCAGGTCTTTTTCGATCCAGCGGTTGAGCATGTTGTAAGCAGGCTGGTGGATCAGCAGCGGCACTTTCCATTCTTTCAACAACGCGGCCATTTCCCGGGTTTTACTGCCGGAATATGAAGAGATACCGATGTACAACGCCTTGCCCTGCTGCACGGCGGTAGCAAGCGCGCTGGCCGTTTCTTCAAGCGGGGTGTCCGGGTCGAAGCGGTGGGAGTAGAAGATATCGACATAATCGAGGCCCATGCGCTGCAGGCTTTGATCAAGACTGGCCAGTACGTACTTGCGTGAACCACCACCCTGGCCGTAAGGCCCAGGCCACATGTCCCAGCCGGCTTTGGTCGAAATGATCAGCTCGTCACGGTACTGCTGAAAGTCTTCCTTGAGCAGGCGACCGAAGTTGATCTCGGCACTGCCGTAAGGAGGGCCATAGTTGTTGGCGAGGTCGAAGTGGTTGATGCCGTGATCGAACGCTGTGCGCAACATGGCGCGTTGCGTCTCGATTGGCGTGCTGTCACCAAAGTTGTGCCACAGCCCCAGCGACAGCGCTGGCAAGACCAGACCGCTGCGGCCGACGCGGCGATAAGGGACAACGTCATAACGGTTTTCAGCAGCAATGTAAGTCATCGAATCCTCTCTTGTTGTCGGAATTGTCTTTTAAAGAAGCAAGCCGGAGGGTAACGCGAAAACCCACGGCAGCAAGCGCCGTGGGTCGTCTTCAGAGCGCTTTTAACGCACCAGATGCAGGAACTGCAGGTGACGCTCGTACTGATCGAGAATGTCGTTGATCACCTGCTCTTTGGTGTAACCCACCAGGTCGTAGTCCTGACTGCCCTCACTCAAGTGCACTTCAGCGCGGTAGTAGCGTCGATTGTTCAACTGCTTGGAGCCCATGCCGCCTCGCGCAAACGACGGCGTGAAGAACCCGCGCATCGTGACCTGATAGATGAAAGGCCGCTCTTCGCCGTGACCGATTTCCAGTCCAACCGTATGGTTTTCCGGATCCGGCTGAGTCACAACGTTGAGGCCC